>NZ_CAJPPN010000033.1 GCF_905372525.1 uncultured Porphyromonas sp. | reverse complement strand
TACCTCGCTCTAAGTATATCCTCTGTAGGGCTCGCTTGTATGTCTATTCCTTGGGAATAATACGTAGGATCTCTAGTGATGAGCTAAGGCTCCCTGGGATATGAAATGCCCCCCCGAAGATCCAAAGGCAGGAGTGTGCGAGCGAGATCATGCGTCGGCCCCTGCAGGGCTCCTGCTTTTGATGGGTAGAGTGTGCCCTTTTTTGTACTTTCGTGGCTGTTACTTCAGTCTCAGTAGAATATCTATCTAATCTCAAGTATGAAGGGAATAGTCTTAGCTGGTGGCGCTGGTACGCGCCTCTATCCGATCACAAAGGGGGTAAGCAAGCAGCTGCTACCTATCTATGATAAGCCCATGATCTACTATCCTATCTCTGTGCTCATGCTCGCAGGGATTCGCGATATACTCATCATCTCTACCCCTGACGACCTGCCTAGCTTTAGGCGACTTCTCGGTGATGGATCTGACTATGGGGTGCGTTTCGCCTATGCAGAGCAGCCTCGCCCTGAGGGGTTGGCGCAGGCCTTTATCATCGGCAAGGAGTTCATCGGTGATGATAATGTATGCCTTGTGCTTGGGGATAATATATTCTATGGTATGTCCTTCACTCAGCTCCTGCTTCAGTCTGTACAGCGGGCAGAGCAAGCAAATGAGGCTACAGTCTTTGGCTATTGGGTGAACGACCCAGAGCGATATGGTGTCGCCGAGTACGATGAGGCGGGACGCTGTATCTCTATTGAGGAGAAGCCCCAGCACCCTAAAAGTAACTATGCTGTCGTAGGCCTTTACTTCTACCCGAATGATGTCGTCAAGATAGCTAGCGAGGTCAAGCCTTCCGCCAGAGGAGAGCTCGAGATCACGAGTGTGAACCAAGAGTACTTGCGTCAGGGGCGCCTGCTGGTAGAACCCCTTGGGCGTGGCTTTGCATGGCTCGATACAGGGACACATGACTCCCTCGCAGAGGCCTCTACCTTCGTAGAGGTGATTGAGAAAAGGCAGGGACTGAAGGTGGCTTGTCTCGAGGAGATAGGCTATCATCAGGGCTGGGTCACGGCAGATGTCCTAAGGAAGGTAGCTGCACCGATGATGAAGAATCCGTACGGGCAGTATCTGCTCCGTCTCATCGAAGACAAAGTAAAGTAGATGGATATCATTAAGACTATGATCCCCGAGGTCGTCCTCCTAGAGCCGAAGGTCTACCATGATGATAGGGGATATTTCTTCGAGGCCTTTAGTGAAGCTGTATTTTCTAGTCTAGTCACACCGGTACACTTCGTGCAGGATAACGAGAGCCGATCGAGCTATGGTGTAGTGAGAGGACTACACTTCCAGAAGCCCCCCCATGCTCAGGCGAAGCTAGTACGAGTCGTTAAGGGGCGTGTACTAGACGTAGCTGTAGATCTACGCAGAGGATCACCTACCTATGGGAAGCATATCGCAGCGGAGCTGTCGGAGGAGAACCATAGGATGCTCTTCATCCCTCGTGGTTTCGCCCATGGCTTCAGTGTGCTGAGCCCAGAGGCTATCTTTCAATATAAGTGTGATAGCTACTATGCCCCCCAGTCAGAGGGTGCTGTGGCATGGGATGATCCTATGCTCGCTATTGACTGGAGACTTCCCTCTCAGGATATCATCCTCTCCCCCAGGGATGCTAGACATCCATACCTAAGCGACCTTGATACACCATTTATCTATGAGTAGTATCCTGGTACTGGGAGCTGGTGGGCAGCTAGGGCAGGAGCTACGAGTAGCGGCAGAGGGGAGTGCACAGCACTATACCTTTGCTAGCCGTAGTGAGCTAGATGTGACGGACCAGCTAGCTATACAACACTTCGTGCAGGATCATCATATCGACACCATCATCAACTGCTCTGCCTATACCGCAGTCGATCGTGCCGAGGATGAGCCTGAGGAGGCTGACCATATCAACCATCAGGCAGTAGCTGCTCTTGCAGCTCTTGCCAAGGCTCAAGGCCTATACCTCATCCATATTTCTACCGACTATGTCTTCGGTGGAGATAGCTACCGTCCGATTACCGAAGAGGAGACTCCTCGTCCCCAGAGTGTGTACGGGCGAACCAAGCTCCTTGGTGAAGATGCTATCCGCCGTACGGGGTGTAGAGCGCTCATCTTGCGCACCTCTTGGCTCTACTCTACTTATGGAGCGAACTTCCTGAAGACCATGTGTCGTCTCATGCAGGAGCGACAGGAGCTGAGCATAGTCTTTGACCAGATCGGGACTCCCACCTACGCACGAGACCTAGCTCGCTTCATTGTATCCTACCTAGAGCAGGACAAGGATAGTCGGCAGGAGGGGACTTACCACTTCAGCGATGAGGGTGTGGCTTCATGGTATGACTTCGCCGAGGCTATACGCCATCGTATGGGCTACAGCTGTCAGTTACATCCGATCCGTAGTGAGCAGTACCCAACGAAAGCTACTCGACCCTCCTACAGTGTACTAGATAAGGCCAAACTCAAGAGAGACTTTGGCATCACGCTCCCTCACTGGCAGACCTCCCTCGAGGATTGCCTCAATCAACTCACCTCGACAGAAACAAACGAATAATGG
Source organism: uncultured Porphyromonas sp. (assembly GCF_905372525.1). GTDB lineage: Bacteria > Bacteroidota > Bacteroidia > Bacteroidales > Porphyromonadaceae > Porphyromonas. The sequence continues at coordinate 22,364 of NZ_CAJPPN010000033.1, read as the reverse complement.
ACTATCAGAAGACTATACTCATCACAGGTGGTGCAGGCTTTATCGGCTCACACGTCGTCCGCCTCTTCGCTACGAAGTACCCCGACTACCATATCCTCTGCCTAGATAAGTTGACCTATGCTGGCAATAGGGAGACACTAGCTGATATAGAGGGGCTATCTAACTATACCTTCGTTCAGGAGGATATCTGTGACTACGAATGCATGCGTGGAATACTCGAGCGCTATGCTGTGGATGGCATCATCCATCTAGCTGCAGAGAGCCATGTCGATCGTAGCATCTCCGATCCCTTCATCTTCGCCAAGACGAATGTCCTAGGTACACTTAGTCTGCTACAAGCTGCCAAAGAGGTTTGGTCGAAGACCCCTCAAGGATACGAAGGAAAGCGATTCTACCACATCTCTACTGATGAGGTATATGGTGCGCTAGAGCTCGATGGAGGTTTCTTCACCGAGGAGACGAAGTATGACCCACATAGTCCCTATTCGGCTAGTAAGGCCTCTAGTGACCACTTCGTGAGAGCCTTCCATGATACCTATGGTCTGCCCACGATCATCTCTAACTGCTCCAACAACTACGGTCCCTACCAGTATCCCGAGAAGCTTATCCCCCTCTTCATCAAGAATATTGTCCTACGCCGTCCCCTTCCTGTCTATGGTACGGGGGAGAACGTCCGTGACTGGCTCTATGTCATAGACCATGCTCGTGCCATAGACCTCATCTTCCACCAAGGGAAGGTCGCCGACACTTATAATATCGGGGGCTTCAACGAGTGGCGCAACATCGACCTCGTGCGTCTACTGATCAAGACTGTAGACGAGGCTCTTGGTTACCCCAAAGGTTACTCGGATGAGCTCATCACCTACGTTACCGACCGTGCGGGGCATGATCTACGCTATGCCATCGACTCGAGCAAGCTAAAGGATGAGCTAGGCTGGACACCAAGCCTACAATTCGAAGAAGGCCTACAGCACACTGTCCGCTGGTACCTCTCCAACCAAGAGTGGATCGAGCTCGTCAGTCAGAAGAGCTTATAACAGGTCCGTATATCATGCACACTGAGCCCCCAGCCTCGCTATCGCATTTGGGATAGCGAGACTGGGGGCTCAGCTATGCTATCATCTAGCTCCACCCGACTGACTGAGGGCTAATGGTATGTGAGTGTCAGATACTTGCTGTACCTTTGTGCGAAACGAGAAAATAATGCTTATCAATTAACTGTATATGACGAAACGACTCCCCTCATTCTGGCGAGACTACGCCTATAGGTTATATGGCCAACGCCTCCTTTTCTGCCTTCTCTTGGCGCTGCAGCTATTCCCAGCGCTCTACTACTATGCTCATGCTGGGCGGTATCCCTATGGGGGAGAGCTCGTCTACCAGAGTATTAGTATCCTGAGTTGGGCAGCTATCCCAGTCCTTCTCATCTCCTTGTTTCCTTGGAGTAGAGTACGTCAGGTGCTGGTGGCTCTAGCTTTGGCTGTCTATGCATTCCTGATGCTTTTTGAGAGCTTCCTCATCTATTCATACAGCTCTGTCTACACGGATAGTATCGCTCTAAATATACTAGCGACTAATCCCAACGAGGCATCTTCTTTCCTTGCCAATCTGAACTATAAGGTATTTCTCCTACCTCTCATCGTGCTCATAGCTCTGCTTGGATTCTACGCCGTAGGTAGGAGGCGGGTGACTGCTACGGGGCGTAGCTGGCAAGTCGGGTTCTTCCTCACAGTCCTACTACTACCCATACCATTAACTATTATGGTTGTACGTCCGGCACAGCATGCGACGAGGAGTTTCCTGTATATGGCTCCCGTCGAGCGTCTGTACCAGGGGACAATGTATTGTATAGAAGACGCTAGAGACCTAGCTACCTACACAGCCCAACTCAAGCATATTGATCTGGGGAAGATAGAGCGAAGAGAGGGGATGGATAGTGTGACGGTGGTCATCATCATCGGAGAGTCGATGCGTCGGGACTACATGCACTGCTATGGGTATCCTCTGCCTGATACTCCGAAGCAGGATTCTCTAGCTAGGACGGGGGATCTGATCCTCTTCTCAGATGTCGTCTCCTCGGCCTCTTGGACGGTAAGCTCTGTATCACAGAGTATGAGTCTCTACACGAGAGAGGAGGAGCCAAAGGAATGGTATAAGTTCCCTACACTACCTTTCGTTCTATCCAAGGCTGGTTACTATACTTATTGGTTAAGCAACCAAGAGAGTCAGGGCTCTGGACTACAACCGCTGGCTACCCTCTCACAGACGGCGGATAGTACGCGCTTCACTCGGATACGTACCGCTGGAGACTGGGATACATCGGATGACCTCGCTTTACTTCCTCTCTTGGGCTCAAGGTCGATGATCCCACAGGGGAGCAAGGCCAAGGCTCTCGCACAGATCGTACATCTCATGGGATCACATTCGCCATACGGAGAGCGCTGTCCTAAGGACATGGCTCGCTTCCAAACGAAAGATCTCCCTAAGAATCTTCCCAATGGACAGCCTTCACCTACAGATGCTAAGCGGGCAGGGGTCATTCGTGACTATGTGAACTCGATCTACCACAATGACCTAGTCGTCTCCAAGATCATAGAGCACTTTGCCTCTGAGCCCTCGATCATTCTCTATTACTCTGACCATGGGCAGGCGATCTACGAGAATCCTCAGCGTCCCGACTACTATGAGCATGAGGTCTCTCGCCCTGGAGTGACTATTCCTCTCATGGTCTACTTCTCCCCCTCGATGCGCCAGCAGCATCCTGAGCTCTATGAACAAGTCTTGGCAGCTAAGGACAGGAAGATTATGGCGGATCTAATCGCAAACTCTGTGTTAGGCTTACTCGGAGTCAAGGTCAAGTATTACAATCCTCGGTTAGATTTCTTCTCCCCAAGCTATGATACGACCCGACCTAGAGTCATTAAAGGCTACGATGGCACCACGATAGAGTTATAGTGTGGACAATAGATAATAGGCTACTATATCCGTCCACATAGCTATATCCTAGATCCTTTTACAGAATAAGGGGGAGCCCAAAGATGGGCTCCCCCTTATTCTATTCCACTTTCCCCGAAGGGCTTCACACCTCGATCAGTGTGCCTAGCTGAGATAGGGTCTCGCCCATGGCGTTTGTATCTAGGGGAATACCTAGGAGATACACCTCGGTGCTAGCAGAAGCGAGAGGTGTAGCTATCTGTAGCCTTTGGCTAGAGAAGGCCATAGAAGGGTAGGCTAGCATTACGCGCTTCCTCGGCTTGGGGTCAAACGAACTGTAGGCCAATATCTGGTGTAGATCACTCCTGAAGGTCTCCTTCAGCCCCTCACTCATCGATCCCCAGTTAAGCATATGGCTCTTATACTTTGCATCGACGATCACTTGACCATCGCCCTTGTTGACTACGATATCAGGCTCTAGGTAACGTGGCACCCAGACTGGAGCCCACCCGGATATGCTGTAGTGCGGATTGCACATGACCGAGTACCCCCGCCTACTAGCTATTGTCCCAAAGAGGTACTGGACATAGCGCTCGAAGAGGATGGCATAGTCGATCCTCCAAGCACGTCTCTGCATCCTCTTGTCCCGGAGGATCACGTTAGCTAGTCTCTTAGCTTCTCTGATGACCATAGGATCGGATGCCCGCTCAGCGAATAGACTACACATATTAGGTCTAGGCATGCCGTCGTAGAGTGAACGTAGCCGGGTCATCTCCCTGAGGTATTTGGCTCTGACAGCACTCGGCGTCTGGATTCTCTGCACCTCAGATATTGCCAGTAGAAGTACCGAGACGAGCTGCCTAAACTCTAAGTGATGCTTAGATAGTCGGCTCTCTCGGGTCGGGTACTTCAGCGTGTTTTCTGGAGCGAAGCTTCTCTCAGCGTATACTTCCCACCGCGTACCGCTGGCTGGGGTATTCCGGTCTCGATCGATTACCTCGAACTTGCACCACTGGCACCTCTCTACCCCCCTCCAGTGGTCAATGAACCTGCAACACTCGAAGTAGAACGGTGGCTCCAACGTGGAGTCCTCGATGGGAGGGAGGCTGGGGGCATATTCGGGAGGTAAGCTATCTTGTACCGCTGCAAGGAGTCCCGATATATCTTCGCCAAACCTACCACGGATGACAAGGTCTCCGTAGGGCTTACCGCTCTTCGGTGATAGCAGGGGAATAGTCCCAGCATAGCGAGACGTACTCAGTCGTAGAGAGGTCTTACCCAAGGAGGTGTCAATCCCAGCCTGGATACCGATGAAGTCGAAGGCTCTTTTATTCAGTGCGATAAAGTGCCTGAGCGTATCTGCTCCATAGCGCTTATCGCACTTCCATGCTGAGTTTAGGTCTTCGTATGGGATAGAGACGTCCTGAAGCGTAAAGAGGGACTTAATAGGTCGCTTCACAGTCGAGAGGATCGTAGTGCTATTCGTACAAGTATGCTTTGGCCTCTTCGTAGAAGAGCTGAGAGAAGCTATCTGCAGCCTTTTGCATGAGCCCTTCGGCTAGGTATTCTTTGATAAGCGGCATAAGCTCATAGACTAGTCGCTCTCGGATCATCTTCTCGTGCTCCTCCTTCTTCTCCGTTTTGGGGAAAGTCAAGAAGTAGCTAGGCCCAGGCTGAAGGTTGAGCTCATCGTCTGAGGCATACTTCTCAAATATCTCATTGAATCGCTGAAACAGCTCTTGGTGGAAGTATCCCGATTCAGGAGCTATGCTCTGCGGACGTATCGTATACCATGCAAACCTACGACGAAGAGCAAAGTCTACCACGGCCAAGCTCCTGTCCGACGTGTTCATCGTCGCTATTACGTGTAGGTTATCAGGCAACCGTGATAGCTCGAGAGATCCTATCTTTAGCTTAGTCTCCCTCGTCCCCGGATAGTTCTCGAAGAGGAAGAATATAGGACCTAAGACATTCGCTAGATTAGCTCTATTTATCTCGTCGATGATGAGAAGCACTCGCCCATTAGAGTTCTTTACTCGCTCAGCAGCTTTGATAGCCTCTACCAGTTTGCCATCGTGACCCTTATACTTCAGTCGGTCTGTATCCAAGGAGGGTCGGATCCCCCATACGAAGTCGGCATAGGTCGTCTCTGCATGAAACTGGATCAAGTAGGACTCCTCGTAGTCCTTTGCTATCCTCAGTGCATTGTAGGTCTTCCCAGTACCGGGAGCTCCCTGCAACACGACAAACCGCTTGTGCTCCAGTAGATCCTTAATCTCAGCTTCTATACCTACAGCTTCACCGCCCTCTTGTTCTGTCTTTTGTCTTGCCTCGATAACCTTCTTGATCGCATTGTCCTGATTCTTCTTGTCAGCCGCCTTTCCCCACTCACGGAGTCTAGCGTACTGGGCTAACCAAGCATAGATAATATCAAGATCTTTCTTTGGATCAGCGATACATGCGGCTAGGATATACTTCCCGTATTGCCTCACAGCTTTCTCAAGATCTTCCTCGCCTTTGACAGCTTCTTTCAGACCCTGAATAGGAGATTCTATATTAGTGAAGTCATTCTTGATGAAGGAGTGCCCATCTGGTCTGATTAACTTCTTATAGAGACGTCTAGGCCATGGTATCGACACAAGATCATAGTCATTCTGGAATCCACTAGTCCCAACGACTATGGCGACGATACAGGGACCCTCCTTCTCCTGCGGGAAGACCACGAAGGATAGATCATAGTATGGTCCAGTCTTGTTTTCTTCTGATCTGATATAACCAAAGTAAGCCCCTCCATCCTTAAAACTTTGGGTACTTACATTGGATCGGACTACGGCATTCTTTCCGTCATCTAATCCAAACTCGATAGCTTTTTTTCTAACTTCTTCTTCTAGTTCCTCTGCATTCATAGCTTACTATATTAGTTGCGAATGTGTGTGCTAAAGCCAGAGGGAACCTCCCCATAGCATCCTCTTCTGTATTTCTGCTCCTTAGGTAAGTGTCGAGAGGATATGCAGGATACCTCTCAGGGCACTCTTCCGGTAGCAGAAAGGAGGGGGTTGATGCCCCCACATCAGTAGGTGTGAGGTTGTGTATATCCTCAGATCAGTCACACTCACGGGACAAAGGTATAGAAAAACTAGTTGTAGAGTACGGAGCTAGGAGAGACTAGGGGCACTGCATCAAAATCTACTTTAGCGGCATCCTATACGAAACGATAACTCACACGAGACGCCTTACTGTATACCTAGGGGAGGCCGACTGGCGCAAGCGTGCCAAAGAAGAAGCTAAGCACATGGAGCTACTAGCCAATATGGATCTCTTCATCCTGAAGCACATCGAGGCTAAGCTTGGTGAGTCGATCCTACGGGTACAGATGCTGCTGGCCCAGTTCGGCTCGATGCAGCTGTTCAGCCTCGAGCTCCAACAAGAGACCATCATTATGCGTCCGCCTTGGGTTACCCTACTGGGCTGACGCATGAAATCACGATGGTGCGAGGGCAAGGTCGTCAAGGAGTATACGCCGAAGATAGAAGATAGACGTATCTATGTCTTAGTCTAGATATGCCAAGCGAATACCTCCTACCTAGGGTGGATGAGTATACACGTGTGTACACTATTGTATACCCACGTGTACACAACAGTATACACGCGCGTACACTACTTAGCTCTAAGTATATCCTCTGTAGGGCTCGCTTGTATGTCTGTTTCTTGGGGATAATGCCTAAGATCTTTAGTGATAGGCTAAGGCTCCCTGAGATATGAAATAATACCCCCGAGGATCCAAAGGCAGGAGTGTACGAGCGAGATCATGCGTCCGCCTTGGGTTACTCTACAGGGCATAAGCCTAGAATGCACTATCTTTGTGCATTATCAGATATAATGCATCTATATGAGCCATCGTCTAGCAGAGCAGATCACCTCTTTACTCCTTCGCCATCCCTACGTCGTTGTCCCCGGGCTCGGTGGGTTTATCCGAGAGAGGATCCCCGCCTATTACGATGAGGCGCAGTCTCTCGTCGTCCCCCCAAAGGCTGAGCTACACTTCAGCCAAGAGCTATCCCATAGCGATGGACTCCTCGAGGAGAGCTATGCTGCGCTACTCGGGGTCTCAGTTCGTCGGGGGCGTTTGGCTCTGGAGGAGGATATCAAGCAGCTACGACAAGCTCTCATACAGGACGGAGCTGTGGAGCTCCCTGGGATAGGTACGCTCCAGATGAGTGCTTCGGGTGCGATCAGCTTCACCTCACAGGCCTCTTCGCATGCTGTGCTGGCAGCAGGCTATGGATATGCGCCACTGTCGCTCTCTCTGCTGGCTGGTGGGAGGTCAGCGGTGGCTACCCCTAGTGAGCGTACTCCTGGCTCCCAACCTCGCACCGAGGTACGTACGGGCAAGTCTCGAGAGTATATCCAGCTACGCCTACCGAAGCGTAGTATCGGCTATATCCTCGCTATCCTCGCCTCGATCCTCGTGCTGATGCCTTGGGGGCGTGGTGCAGAGACCGGACGTGGCTTCCAGGCTACCTATCTCCCAGTGGACTCCTCTGCAGAGAAGCTCTTTGGGACAGCTACTCTCGTGGAGCCTGTCATGGAGGTCGCCCCGGATACAATCCCTACGGTAGAAGCCGAGCCAGAGGGGCTACGCTATCTGAGTGAGCCCGATGGTCGCTACCATGTCATCGTGGCTACGGAGCATACTAAGGAGCGTATAGAGGGCTACTATCAGACCCTCCTCGCTCAGACCGACTCTACCTATCGGGATATGCGGGCTATCTACTCTAGTACGGGCAAGGTCATTCGCCTCAGCCTAGCTTCCTTTGCGACCTCGGCAGAGGCCTATTCTTTCCTAGATACTTTCGTCAAAGAGCACCCTAGCTACAAGACTACTTGGGTACTACACAACCTCTAGCACATCCGCCCCTTCCCCCCACACCCACTGAGGTCGTGGCTGCGATCAAAGCCGAGGCACTACGTCTCGGCTTTAGTGCTTGTGGCATAGCCCGGGCGGAGCGAGTCCCCGAGGAGGTGCTCGCGGAGTATGATCGCTGGATCGAGACTGGCTATCACGGGGACATGGAGTATCTGGCTCGGAATAGGGAGCTACGTGCTGATCCTCGCCTCTTGCTGGAGGGGACACGTAGCTTGATCATGGTGGCTATGAACTATTATCCAGCTGAGAAGCAGCACCCCGATGCCCCACAGTTCGCCTACTATGCCTATGGGCGAGACTATCACAAGGTGGTGAAGAAGCGGCTAGACCAGCTCCTGCACTATATGCGACAGGAGCTGGGGCTGGAGGTCGAGGGGCGAGCCTTCTCCGACTCTGCGCCCATTATGGAGCGTTACTGGGCTGAGCGAGCTGGTCTCGGGTGGCGGGGAAAGAATAGCCTGCTGATCATCCCTCGGGCTGGGAGCTATTTCTTCCTTGGGGAGCTCTTGGTAGATCTTGAGCTACCCGAAGATGAACCGATGCGCAATATGTGTGGGCGCTGTGAGCGTTGCCTCAAGGCTTGTCCCACCGAAGCCTTCCTCTCCCCCGGTAGGCTAGATGCACGCAGGTGCATTAGCTATCTGACGATCGAGCAGAAGGGGGAGATCCCCCCTGAGCTGGCAGAGCGCATGGGACGACGTGTCTATGGCTGTGATGCCTGCCAGCAGTGCTGTCCCTGGAATAGATATGCTCGTCCTACGACCATCGAGGACTACAAGCCCCGTGAGGCTCTGCTTTCCCTCTCCCCCGAGGAGCTGGAGGCGATGACCGAGGAGGAATACTTAGCACTCTTTGCGGGCTCTGCGGTCAAGCGTGCAGGGCTCTCGGGCTTGCAGCGCACGATCCGTAGCCTAAGGGATAACTTTCAGGACGATTGATTCCCCTACCTTTCCCCACGGCTTAGCCCTCTCTGGCTAACCATAGAATACGACAGAGGGATATACACGCTGGTGTATATCCCTCTGTCGTATTGTGTAGGGAGTAGGGGGTAATTACTCGCCGTAGTACTTGGCCTTGAGCTCGGCGACGATGGGGTCGGTGATGTAGTCGTCGTAGTCCATGATCTTGTCGATGATCCCCCCAGGGGTCAGCTCGATGATACGGTTCGCTACCGTCTGGATGAACTCGTGGTCATGGCTGGTGAAGAGGACATTGCCCTTGAAGACCTTCAGCGTATTGTTGAAGGCCTGGATGCTCTCCAGGTCAAGGTGGTTCGTGGGGCTGTCGAGTACCAGCACATTGGCATTCTTGAGCATCATACGCGAGATCATACAGCGCATCTTCTCACCCCCGGAGAGTACGGAGGCACTCTTGAGGATCTCCTCACCAGAGAAGAGCATACGCCCGAGGAAGCCCTTGAGGTAGACCTCATTGGTGTCGGCGGCGAACTGCGAGAGCCACTCCACGAGGTTCATGTCCGTATTGAAGTACTCGGAGTTGTCTAGTGGTAGGTAGGCCTCGGTGATGGTCTGTCCCCACTCGTAGGTTCCTTCGGCTGCCTTCTCCTCCCCATTGATGATCTGGAAGAGGGCGGTCATAGCACGAGGGTCACGGCTGATGAAGACGATCTTGTCGTCCTTCTCTACGTTGAAGTTCAGGTCACGGAAGAGTAGTGTGCCATCATCGGCATAGGCTGTGAGCCCCTTGACCTCTAGGATCTTATTCCCTGGGTCACGCTCGGGGGTGAAGATGATCCCTGGGTAGCGACGACTGCTGGCCTTGATCTCCTCGATGTTGAGCTTCTCCAGCATCTTCTTGCGGCTAGTGGTCTGCTTACTCTTGGCGACATTGGCGCTGAATCGACGGATGAATTCCTCGAGCTCCTTCTTCTTCTCCTCTGCCTTCTTGTTCTGCTGTTGCTGCTGGCGTAGGGCTAGCTGGCTAGACTCGTACCAGAAGCTGTAGTTACCAGCAAACTGCTGGACACGGCCGAAGTCGATATCTACCGTATGGGTGCACACAGAGTCGAGGAAGTGACGGTCGTGGCTGACGACCAGCACCGTCTGCTCGTACTCGGAGAGGTAATGCTCCAGCCAAGTGACCGTCTCGAGGTCAAGGTCGTTGGTCGGCTCGTCGAGTAGGAGGTTGTCGGGCTTGCCATAGAGGGCACGAGCTAGTAGGACACGTACCTTCTCCTTACCGCTGAGCTCCTTCATGAGCTTGTAGTGGAGATCCTCCTTGATACCTAGACCACTGAGGAGCATAGCTGCATCACTCTCGGCATTCCAGCCCTCCATCTCGGCGAACTTGTCCTCGAGCTCAGCTACACGGTTTCCGTCCTCGTCGTTGAAGTCAGGCTTGGCATAGAGGGCGTTCTTCTCCTCCATGATCGCCCAGAGCACGCTGTGCCCCATCAGGACGGTATCCATGACGGTGTACTCGTCGAAGGCATAGTGATCCTGACTCAGTACGGAGAGGCGTTCGCCTGGGCCGAGGGTGACCGATCCACGAGTGGGCTCGAGGGCTCCGCTGATCACACGGAGTAGGGTGGACTTCCCTGCTCCGTTCGCACCGATGATGCCGTAGCAGTTGCCGGGGGTGAACTTCAGGTTCACGTCCTGGAAGAGTATGCGCTTGCCGAACTGGACGGCCAGATCACTGACTGTAATCATATCGCTTGGTAGTAATTTATTCTAAGACTTATCAGGGATAGAATGCCCCTCGCTGGGTGCTGGGGTAGGGAGGAGGGAAATGCGGAGGTCTCTCCCCCGAGGAGCTATGCTCAGGAGGAGAGACCCACGCAGCAGATGATAGGGGAGGGGCTAGGCGTTCGCCCCTTCGCTCATCAGAGCGTTGAACTCCTCAGGGGAGACGACCTGCTCGGTGACGGAGGCCTGCTGGCGAGCGATCGTGGCGAGCTTGGAGTCAGCGACACGGTCGATGATGTTCTCGCGGGAGCGATCCTCCTTGAGCATGCTCTGGGCATAGTTCTCTAGTACCTCGTCGGGTACGGAGGTCATGCCGTACATGGCGAACTGGTTCTTGGCGACGATGAGGGCAAACTTCTGTACGTCTGCCTCCTCGATCTTGACTCCAGCAGCCTCGAGCATCTGACCCTTGATACGGTCAAAGGTAATATCATCGAGGATCTTGGGCATATCACGGTCTAGGTCTTCTGCCTTAGCCTCCTTGTTGCGAGCTAGGAAGATACGCTTCAGTAGTGCCTCGTCGTAGGCGACCTTACCGGCCTTCTCTAGGAGGTGGGCACGTAGGTCACGGATGAACTTGTAGTCGCTCTCGGTGGCGAACTGCTCGGAGAAGCTCTCACGGATGTTCTGACGTAGTGCTTCCTCGGTGCGGATCTCGCTACCTTCGCCGAAGGCCTCTACGAAGAAGGCTTCGTTTAGCTCCGCAGGCTCACGACGGGAGATGCGGTGGATCTGGTAGGAGAAGCTGACCCCATCGAGGGCGGGCACTGCTTCCTTCTCTATATTGAGTAGGGTGGCCACCTCAGCCTCTTCGCCTGCATAGAGGGCGTGTGGCTCTAGGGTGATGCTATCGCCGACCTTAGCTCCTAGGAGCTTGGCCTTCTGAGCCTCATCCTTAGCGTAGCGGGGGAGGATCAGTGCCTTCTCAGCCTCGATACCCCCCTGCTTGGGGGCTCCACCCTCTAGCTCGACCATACGTCCATAGACGACGTCGTTGTCCTCTACGGAGTCGGCATCGACCTGCTTACCTGCATTGTCTAGCATACGCTTGATCTGGTCATCTTCCATCTGCTTGGTAGCCTCGATGCGGTAGTAGGTGAGCTTGTCCTCCTTCGTGAGCTGGACATCGATCTTGGGGGCGAGGGCGACGTCGTAGGCAAACTCGAAGTCCTCCTGAGTCGCAAAGTCATACTCGGGCTCGTTCTCTGCGGGGATAGGGCTACCGAGGATGTCGAGCTTCTGCTCCTCGATGTAGCCGAAGAGGGCGCCGACGACCGCCTTGTTAATCTCCTCCACCTTGACCGAGGTACCGACCTGCTTCTTGATCAGCCCGAGGGGGGCGTGACCTGGGCGGAAGCCTGGGATGTTGGCACGCTTCTGGTAGTTCTTGAGCTCCTTTTCTACTTGGGGTTGGTAGTCTGCTGCTGCCACCGATACGGTGATGGTAGCCGCTACGTCTGAGGTCTGCTTAATCGATACAGCCATTCGTCTTCTATATTATTATAATGTATACTACTTTACTCGTGATACTGTGGTGTCTGGGGGGGTAACTCCCCTTAACAAATTGAGTACAAAAGTAATGTAATTAGCCCACTTAGGCAAACCACCTAAGTCACACATTTCGTCCCCTCACATTCCTCTGCCGAGCATAGGGCTCGGGGCACCTAGGGGGTATGGCTCGGGGCCCCTACGCCTAATATGCGCTTTCTCTACGATACCCCTCGCCCTCAGCTAGTGAGATGAGCTCCTAGAGGGGGATGACATACCCCCTCTGGGGGATATACCGAGAGCGTAGCTGTGTACACGTGTGTATACTCTTGTGTACACGCAGGTACACTAATGTGTACACACGTGTACACTCCCCCCCTCTCCCTATGGAGGCAAATGGGGAGAGTACAGGGTGGTATATGCCTCTCTCCCAAGGGCCTCCGAAGACGAGATGCTAGCCGGGGAGAGACGCTCGTCGTATTCGCTCCACTCAGCTCTATACCAGTGTGTAGCTGGGGGAATATGAGGGCGTGGTTAGGGGTAGGGGAGAGCCCCTCACTGAGCCACTCCGAGAGGGGCTCTGAGGGAAGTACTAAGAGGTCCAGGTGCAGAAGCCCTACAACGAGTCTGTGCGGGGCGTAGCACCTACCGATAATTGTACTATATTTGCCTCGATTAAATAACATATGAGTGCTTTGGCAAACATTCAACTCAAACACATAAGACAATGAGGCTAAAACAACGTATCCTATCCGCTCTGTCCGCCCTCCTTCTCCTAGGAGCCAGTGTGGGTAGCCTTGCTCCTCAGATGGCTTGGGCACAGGGAGGCGATCGGCTGCCTATCGACACGGCAGTGCGTATCGGTAAGCTCCCCAACGGATTGACCTACTTCATCCGCCACAATGCCGAGCCCAAGGAGCGAGCAGAGTTCTACATCGTACAGCGTGTCGGCTCCATGCAGGAGGAGGAGAGTCAGCGAGGTCTGGCTCACTTCCTAGAGCATATCGCCTTCAACGGCACGAAGAACTTCCCCGGTAAGGGCATCGACCACTTCCTAGAGTCTATCGGAGCGAGCTTCGGGCGTAATATCAATGCCTATACGAGCTTCGACGAGACGGTCTATACCCTGATGGACATCCCCGTCCCCCGCAAGAGTGTCGTCGATAGCTGTATCCTCATCCTCCACGACTGGAGTAACTTCATCAGCCTAGAGGATAAGGAGATTGACCTAGAGCGTGGGGTCATCGAGGAAGAGTGGCGCAGCCGTGATGGTGGCGACATGCGCAACCTCACGACCCTCCTACAGCTCGCCTTCCCCGGTAATAAGTACGGTGAGCGCATGCCGATCGGCAAGATGGAGGTCGTCCGTAACTTCCCCTATCAGGTGCTCCGCGACTACTACAAGAAGTGGTACCGCCCAGACCAGCAGGCTCTGGTGATCGTCGGTGATATCAACGTGGATGAGGTAGAGGCACAGATCAAGAAGACCTTCGCCGACATCCCCGCACCAGTCAATCCTGCCGAGCGTGTCTATACACAGGTGGAGGACAACGCCTCCCCCATCGTCGGTATCGCAGCTGACCCAGAGGCTACGCAGAACTCGATCAATATCTACTACAAGCGAGATGTGACTCCTGCAGAGCTGCGTGCTACTATGATCGGCCCGCTCGAGAACTACATGAAGAGCATCATCGTCCAGATGGTCAGCCAGCGCTTCTCTGACATTGTCAAGAAGCCCAATGCTCCCTTCACCGAGGCTGATATGAGCGTAGGAGACTACATCGTAGCTAAGACGAAGGATGCAGTGACCTTCAGTGCTTCCTTCAAGGAAGGTGCTTGGGAGCCTGCGCTCAAGGCGCTGACTGCAGAGATCGCTCGTATCCACCAGTTCGGCTTCAACAAGAGCGAGTACGACCGTGCTAAGAAGGACTTCCTCGTCGGCGTCAAGAAGCTCTATAACGAACGTGACAAGCGCAAGAACAGCACTTGGGCTAACGAGTACGTCGCCTACTTCACTAACCCCAGCTACCTCCTAGACATCCAGACCTATTATCAGATCATGACGGGGATTGCCGAGCAGGTTACCCTTGAGATGATCAATGGTGCGGCTAAGGAGCTTACTGCGAATCAGAATGTGGCGATCATGTTGACCAGCGTCAAGAAGCCCGAGGTCAAGCTCCCCACAGAGGCTGAGCTTCTGGCTAAGTACGAGGAAGGCATCAAGCAGACTGTCACTGCCCTCAAGGAAGAGGTAAGCAACACCAAGCTCATCGACAAGCTCCCCATGAAGGGTAAGATCATCAAGGAGGAGAAGAATGGTAAGTTTGGCTCTACGGTCTGGACGCTAAGCAATGGTGCTAAGGTTATCCTCAAGAAGACCGACTTCAAGGATGACGAGATCCTCCTCTCTGGTGCTCGCCCCGGTGGCTCTCATAACCTCACGAAGCCTGCTACACTAGACCTCAAGGTCCTCAACGATGTCTCTGACCTCGGAGGACTCGGTAAGTTCGACGACTCTGCCCTAGAGAAGGCTCTGGCTGGTCGTATCGCCTCTGTCGGCCTCAGCGTAGGCTCTCTGACGGACAATGTCTCTGGCTCGACGACGAAGGAAGACCTAGAGACGATGCTACAGCTCCTCTACCTAAACTTCACTGCTCGCCGTGCTGATAAGCCTGCCTTCGCAGCTTGGCAGGAGCGCACCGTCGCCTCGATCGAGGCAGGTATGGCTAACCCTCTCTTTAGCCTGAGAGACTCTCTGGCTCGCCTCATGTACCCACATAACCCCGATCACTATCCTCTGACGGTGAATGAGGTCAAGTCGGTGAACTACGAGCGAGTCCTCCAGCTCTTCCGCAGCCGCTTCAGCAATGCCCGTGGCTTCCAGTTCGTCTTCGTCGGGAACATTGATGAGGCTAAGCTCCGTCCTCTGGTCGAGCAGTATATCGCCTCTCTCCCCGCCACGAAGGTGACCTACAAGATGTTCCCCGAGCGCGAACCTGCTCGTGTCCTCGGAACACACACCAAGGAGTATAGCAAGCCCATGGCTACCCCCACTGGCTTCGTCCTCGATATGCTCTCCACCACCGGTGAGTATCAGCACAAGGAGCTCCTAACCTCCGATGTCCTAGAGTCTGTCCTAGACCAGCTCTATACGAAGACCATCCGCGAAGACGAAGGTGGTACGTATGGTGTCGGGGTCAACGTGGGTGTCTCCCGCTATCCTAAGGTGCGCCGTGTGCTCAGCATCCAGTTCCAGACAGATCCTACGAAGACCGAGAAGCTCAATGCTCTCGCCCTAAAGGGTCTCGAGGAGATCGCCAAGGATGGCCCCAACGAAGAGTACTTCACCAAGGCTGTCAAGAACCTCGCTAAGGAACACGCTGAGAGCCTACGTAAGAATGGCTATTGGCTCAGCCAGCTTGGTAACTACTACCTGCATAACCTAGACTTCGTCACCGACTACGACACTGTCCTACGCTCCATCAAGCCCGAGGATGTGAAGGCCTTCGTCCAGAGCCTCTACTCCTCGAAGGATCGTATCGTCGTGACCTTCCGTTCGACGGATCCAGAGGCCAAGAAGTAGTCCCCTAGTGAGCCCGCCCTGCGGTGCTCCAGATAGCCTGTATGCCGTGCTTAGCCTAGCCTAAGCACGGCATACTTTTTGTCCAGAGGAGGTTAGCGAGTTGGGTGTGTGGAGAAATACCCGTATCTTTCGGAGCTCAAAGCACACAAACGATAAATCAAGGTAACCAATGATGACAAGAGCTATCCATTCCTTGGTCTTAACCCTGCTCACACTACTCCTTGGGCTTAGCTGTACGGCACGTCCCTCTGAGACGATGAGTCGGGGGAGCAACCAAGCCAGAGCGCAGAGCCCCACAGAGCCCATGGCAGAGCAGCGCACACAGCCCATACGTCAGATCGATGCGTCCTATATGCGTGACCATGTGTACGACTATAGAGAGTCGCCCGATGAGTTCGTCTTCAAGGGGCTCCATCCTGCAGTCATACTATTCTATGCTGAGGGTGATGAGGTCTCTCGTAGCCTACTCCCCAAGGTAGAGGCAGTAGCCAAGCGGTATGCTAGTAAGATAGATGTCTATGGTGTCAATATCTCCCGTGAGTCAGAGCTAGCCGACCTCTACGGACTACGTATGGGCTCGGTAGGACATAGTAGCCAGCCCGAGGGCACAGAGCATGTAGCGACGATCCCGATGCTCCTCTTCATCCCGCTAGAGGGCATCCCACAGCAGGTCGTCGGGGATCTCTCCCTCGACTACATAGAACGAGCCATAGCCGAGGTCTATAGGGAGGACTAATGCTCCCTCTCCACACCCGCCCTAGCTCCCTCCCCATCAGATGCCCTGCTGTAGTCGGCAGAGGCCTCCCGAAGCTGTGCCTATGAACAAAAGCTACCTATTTGCGTTTAACAGAGAAAGTACTTATTAGAAAGATTAAGCTAACACATTATGAAGAAGATCTTGCTCACCCTCGGGTTCGCTACGATGAGTCTCTTTACCGCTCAGGCCTGTACAGCCCAAGCCTCAGGTAGCAGTACCGAGGCTCAGGCGCAGACGGAGACTACGGAGACCCCAGAGGCTGCTCCCGCAGCAGAGGCCTCACCTGTACGCCACATCGATGCCGCCTACCTGCGTGCCAATATCTATGACTATAAGGAAAACCCCAATAAGTTCGTCTTCAAGGGGTCCCGTCCTGCGATCATCGACTTCTATGCCGACTGGTGCGGGCCTTGCCGTAGCCTCTCTCCTAAGCTCGAGGCTGCCGCTAAGAAGTATGCGGGCAAGGTGGACGTCTACAAGGTCAATGTCGATAACGAAGCCGAACTCTCCCAGATCTTCGGCGTACGTAGTATCCCGATGGTTCTATTCATCCCGATGACGGGAACTCCTATCCAGACTGTCGGAGACCTCACTGCCGAGCAGATCGAGGAGACAATCGCCCAGATCTACAAAGGGAAGTAACGAATAGCCCCTCTCTCCGAGAGATCACGCTGGGAGAGATCACGCTGGGAGAGTAGCTCCCAGGGCTAGTAGCATAGAGCGGCTGCACCATGTCGGGACGATCATCTCCCGAGGGTGCAGCCGCTCTTCTTTGGTCTCTGGCATCCCCTTTTACCTCGCTCTGGTATTCCCTTTTACCTTGCTCTGGGACAGGTGCGGTAGGAGCGAACTCCCTCCCTCTCCTATGTGTAGGACATTAGAGGCTTTCCTATCCCTCTGGCATCTATACCCCTCTACCTAGGGGTACCTCTTCTCTGCCTCCCAAATCTACCTATCTCGATAACTCCTATACGGACTCGGAGAAGGTGAAGGCCTAAGAATATAAGAGGGGGAGAGGATCAAGTGATCCTCTCCCCCCTTGTGTTTTTATCACTAGCCTTGGGGCGGGAGCTTTGCTTCGAGGGTGCAGAGTCTCCTTCCTGAGGAGGAAGCCAATAACCGCCGTCTAATGTGGTTAGCCCAATAGCCTCCAGAGCCCGGCAGTGATCATCGTCACGATGATCCCGAGACCTAGCGGTAGAGCTATGGAGAGGAGTGTCCAGCGAATGCTCCCAGTCTCCTTGTAGATGGTGTAGATCGTCGTGCTACAGGGATGGTGTAGCAGGCAGAAGAGCATGAGACAGACACCCGTCATGAGCGTCCACCCGCCACTCTGTAGGATGGCAAAGGTCTCTGCCGTCCCCCCCTCCATCAGCACACCAGCCTCAGCTCCCGAGCCTCCTACGACGAGAGTCGTGAGCATGAGTGCGGTCGGCACCACGATCTCGTTAGCTGGGATGGCTAGTATATAGGCCAGCAGGATTACCCCGTTGAGTCCCATGAGCCAGCCGGGATAGTTGAGCCAGCCGATGAGGTGCTCGGCGATACTACTCCCTCCGATATGTAGGTTGCATGATAGCCAGATCACAGCTCCAGCAGGCGCTGCGAAGACCACGGCTCGCCACAGGACGATCAGGGTGCGGTCGATCAGAGAGGTATAGAGTGTCCGCCAGAACTGTGGTGGACGATAGGGTGGGAGCTCTAGGTGGAAGGTCGATACCTCGCCCATCAGCACGGTGTGCGAGAGGATCCACGAAGAGGCAAACATGACCCCTATCCCCAGTAGGACGATCGCTAGCACGGCCCCGATACTAGCGATCGGAGCATAGGCCGTAGGTACAGCTGCACCGATGAAGAGCGAGGCTAGGAGGATCTGGGTTGGCCAGCGACCATTACACAGGGAGAAGTTGTTAGTGATGATAGCGATCAGTCGCTCCCGCTCACTGTCAATGATCCGAGTGGAGACAACACCAGCAGCGTTGCACCCAAAGCCCATACTCATCGTCAGTGCCTGCTTGCCGTGCGCCCCACATCTGCGGAAGAGTTCATCGAGGTTGAAGGCCACACGCGGTAGATAACCAAAGTCCTCCAGCAGGGTGAAGAGCGGGAAGAAGATAGCCATCGGAGGGAGCATCACCGAGACCACCCATACCGTAGAGAGGTACACCCCATCGATGAGGAAGCCCGATAGCCAGCTGGGAGCACTGAGGTGCTCCATCGCCCCCTTGAGCAAGGGGTGCATGTAGCCAATAAGAATATCGCTCAGGAACTGCGAAGGGACATTGGAGCCGATGATCGTGAGCCAGAAGACTCCCCCGAGCAGAAGGAGCATGATCGGGAAGCCCCATCTACGACTCGTCAAGATCCTATCTAGGCGGACGTCTAGGGGGAGACGCCCCCCAGCGTAGGCCTGTACTACGACCTCTGAGCAGATCCTATAGGCGTCAGCGTAGATAGCCTCGGTCCACTGATCGTGGAAGTTGTCCCCGATCACTAGGTGTATCTCACGTGCCTTGCTGAGGAGCTCTGGATGGGAGAAGTGACTTGTCACCGAGGGGTCGTCCTCGATGAGGCGGTAGGCGATCCACTGCTTGTTGGGTACCTCTGGATAGTACTGTCCTACTACCTGCTCTAGCTCTGCTACGAGGCGGGCTGTATGCTCGGGTAGACTGCTCTTGCGGTAGGGGCGGCACTGGATGTCTCCCGTAGCCACGGCTCGCACGGTGCTGAGGAGCTCATCGATCCCTTTCCCAGATCGGGCACTAGCCCCCACGACAGGTATCCCGAGGCGTCGGGAGAGCGCACTGAGGTCGATCTCTATTTTGTTGCGTCGAGCCTCGTCTAGGAGGTTCACGCAGAGTACGGCACGATCGGTGATCTGGAGTACCTGGAGTAGGAGGTTCATATTGCGCTCCAGACGTGTCGCATCAGCAACGATCACCGTCACATCCGGCTGTGAGAAGAGGATGAAGTCTCGTGCTATCTCCTCGTCCTCGCTCGTAGAGGAGAGGGAATAGGTACCGGGGAGGTCTACAATACGGTAGTTCTCTGATCGGTAGGTGAAGGCACCCTCGGCCTTGCCGACCGTCTTACCGGGCCAGTTGCCCGTATGCTGCTTGAGCCCGGTGAGCGCATTGAAGACGGTACTCTTACCCGTATTGGGGTTGCCCGCCAGGGCGATGGTGTAGCGGAAGTCAGAGAGGTCCTCACCCCGTCGCTGTAGCTTCGCCTCGGGGGCGATGCAGGGGGAGTCTGGATGAGAGCAGGAGGATATCGGGGTCTTCATTGAGTCGGGGACTGTATGAGGATATAGCGGGCTTGGTCATCTCTGAGGGCGATGGCTGCACCACGCACGATGTAGGCTGTAGGGTTGCCTAGGGGGCTACGCATATCGACACTGATGGTACTACCTGATACGAAGCCCAGGTCCATGAGCCTGCGACGCATTGCCCCTCGGCAGGCAGGTGATAGGGCGACGACCTTTGCCTCCACACCTAGGGGGAGACGGGTCAGTCGCTGGGCTCGGTCGGCATGGGTCTGTGTGACCTCCTCCTCGGAGGCCTGACGCAGAGTCAAGGCAAGGAGCATAGAGGTGGGGAAGGAGAAGGTCTCCCCCTCGTAGCGAATCGTACATAGGGCTGGAGTCAGCTCCTCCAGAGCGAAGATAGAGTCTCTGGTGAGCCCTAGGGCTGAGAGTCTCTGGAAGCTCACAGCCTCGTCGTCCTCGATGTGGAGCACGAAGTACCAGCGATGGGGTACGAGCTCCTCGAGGGGGAGGGCTAGGGGCTGATCGGGTCGCCGTCCTTCGCTCGTGGGGATAGGGTCTCCATGAGGGTCGTAGAGCGGGTTGCCTAGGAGCTTGGCGATGCGCTTGTGCTCCTCCTCGGTCAGCTCATGCTCCTTGGTGTGAGCGAGTCTATGCCAGTCCTCGGGGGAATAGCCCGAGTGCTCGGCTAGATAGAGCTCATAGAGGCGGTGAGCACGTGTCAGCTCGATCGCCCGACGTACTCCCTCGGGGGTCAGCTCGAGGTTGTTGGGATAGAGGAAGCCTGCTTCCCTCAGATCGGTCAGCAGCTCCTGGAGAGCTGGCTGACTCAGGTCTAGCGTAGGGGGGAGGGCCGAGATAGGTGTACCCTGGCTGCGACCCTCATAGAGAGCCTTCAGCAGGTCCTCAGCGGCTGTCCGCCGGGTCAGACGCTGTGGCAGCAGTCCGATGCGGTGAAGCCATCTGATCAGGTCAAGGGTTCTGTGGCACTTCATTGTCCTCGGGGCATATCGTGGCCTGTGGCCTTGGGAGAAAAGAGTAATGGCTATACACGCTCCCGTGTGTAGCCATTACTTCTGTGCAGAGGGGCGTGTCGTGGTAGCTCTAGACGGTCTACTATCCGAGGTAGGGCTTTAGGGGAGCGCAGAAGCCATCCTGACGTAGGCGACGGATAGCCTTCTCCTTGATCTGGCGGACGCGCTCACGAGTGAGGTTGAACTTCAGCCCTATCTCCTCTAGGGTCATCTCCTGATGACCTCCGATGCCGAAGAAGAGCTTGACGATCTCTGCCTCGCGCTCGGAGAGCTTGGAGAGGACGTGGTCTATCTCTCGGGAGAGGGATTCGTTCATGAGGGAACGGTCGGCATTGGGGGCATCCTCATTGACGAGTACGTCTAGGAGGCTATTGTCCTCGCCCTCGACGAAGGGGGCATCTACCGAGATGTGACGGCCAGAGACTTTTAGCGTGTCGGTGATCTTGTCCTCGGGGATATTGAGCTCCTTAGCGAGCTCCTCGGAGGAAGGACGACGCTCGTTCTCCTGCTCAAACTTGGAGAGCGCCTTGGTGATCTTGTTCAGTGTCCCTACCTGATTCAGAGGTAGACGTACGATACGGGCTTGCTCCGCCAGGGCTTGTAGGATAGACTGGCGGATCCACCAGACTGCGTAGGAGATGAACTTGAAGCCACGGGTCTCGTCAAACTTCTCTGCTGCTTTGATGAGCCCGAGGTTACCCTCGTTGATGAGGTCAGGTAGGCTGAGTCCTTGATTCTGGTATTGCTTAGCCACCGAGACGACGAAGCGCAGGTTGGCGCGGGTCATCTTGTCCAGAGCACGGCGGTCACCACGCTTGATGGCCTGTGCTAGCTCTACCTCTTCTTCGATGGTGATGAGCTCCTCACGACCGATCTCCTGCAGGTAGCGATCTAGGGAGGCACTCTCACGGTTAGTAATCGACTTCGAAATCTTTAGTTGTCTCATTCTTCCTTCTTCAATTCTATTTGTTGGCTCACTCGTCCCTTGCTGGGCATAGGAGAGCATGAGTGGGCATATGCACCACAGTGTCCGCTCCCGTGCAGAACAGACATACTAGGCGCATGGTTTACTAATTCTTTCTACCTTAGGTTCCTGAGACTAACGTCTTGGCGCTGCTTGATAGATCAGTGTGGCTCTCCCTTTATTTAATGTGTCGAGAGCAATGTCCTTACGGGACGGTAGGCGTCTCAAGCAGAAGACCGTATAACATCAGGGCATCCAGGACGACCCGCCTATAGGATCGTCCACCTAATGAACTGCAAAGGTATTGCTTTTGTTCGGTTGTGCCAGCGACACTGCTATTTATCTACTTCGGGGGGAGACGTGTAGCCCGCTGCACGTGCTCTGTCTCTTGCCTCCACGGGGACTGCCCGTCCCCCATGGAGCCCTGCGACTACGGGTATCCTTGGACTACAGAGGGATGCCTCTCATAGGGATGATACTACCCTCTACAAGCGCTTACCGAAGGGGGGTATAGTGTACACGCGTGTATACTGAAGTGTACATGCGTGTACACAGTTGTATACACGCGTGTACACACATCCCCTCTAGTAAAGAGCGCAGAAGAGGGGAGACGAAGAGGGGGGCTCCGTGCTTCCTGCAGGTGAAGTGATGAGGGCGGAGTGAAGGGGAAAAGGAGCGGGGAGGGGAGGCAATACCATAGAGGG
>NZ_CAJPPN010000032.1 GCF_905372525.1 uncultured Porphyromonas sp. | reverse complement strand
CTACACCTCCTACCCCTACCGTCCCCAGTACCCCCGAGGTAGAGTCACAGCCGACACCTCCACCCTCGGATCCGAGGCCAGCCCCACGCCGACGAACCAACTACTACATCTGGATCGCCGTCGTTGCGCTACTCATCATCGGTGCTGTCCTCGCTGTCTTCATCCTCAACAGCAGGCAGAAGAAGGCCTCCGCCACCCCACGTCCAGCGGCTAAGGATACCCAGCAAATGGCCTCCGTAGTCGTCGTCCCCTCCAGTATGGACATCCTACCCGACAGCCTGACCCTACCAGCAGACACACTGCAGGAGGAGCCCATCGACACCCTCCCAGAGCGTACCCCTCAGGAGGAGCCCAAGGCACAGTCCAAGGAGCGAGTGATCAATAGCGAGACCACCCGTGTACAGGTACAGCCTGGCGACCGCCTCACCGTCTTCGCCCTAAAGAAATACGGGCACAAAGCCTTCTGGGTGTACATCTATCAGGAGAACAAGTCTAAGATCAAAGACCCCAACAACCTGCCCGTAGGCATCACGATCGTCCTACCTCCAGCCAAGAAGTACGAGATCAATCCTCGTGATACGAATTCTATCAATAAAGCGTTAGAACTACAGCACTCACTACGCAAGGAATAACCATCCACTCGTATTGTAAAAGACCACAAGAACTAAGACAAGGATATATAATAATGGAATCAACAGACATCCGTATCCTCACCGAGGAGATCGAGCGTAGAAGTCGCCTGATCGAACAGCTACGCCAGGGCATGCAGCAGGCGATCGTCGGCCAAGCCCACCTCCTAGACTCCCTGCTGATCGGCTTGCTCTCCGGGGGGCACATCCTCCTAGAGGGACTACCTGGTCTCGCCAAGACCCTGGCGATCAAGACTCTGGCACAGCTCATACAAGCCGACTACAAGCGCATCCAGTTCACCCCCGACCTCCTGCCAGCAGACGTCGTAGGGACACTCATGTATAGCCAAAGGGAAGAGGACTTCCAAGTAAAGAAAGGTCCTATCTTCTCTAACTTCATCCTCGCCGACGAGATCAACCGTGCCCCAGCTAAGGTACAGAGCGCCCTGCTAGAGGCCATGCAGGAACATCAGGTGACCATCGGGGAGCAGACCTTCCGCCTACCTAACCCGTTCCTGGTCATGGCGACACAGAACCCCATCGAGCAGGAGGGTACCTACCCTCTGCCCGAAGCACAGGTGGACCGCTTCATGCTCAAGGTGCTCATCTCCTACCCCAAGCGTGAGGAAGAGGCTCTGATCATCCGCCAGCAGATCCGCCCCGACCATGCAGATCGTGTAGCTCCTGTACTCTCCGTAGCCGACATCCTCGAGCTACGCAAGCTCGCCTCTATGGTCTATGTAGACGAAAAGATCGAACGCTATATCGTCGATATCGTCTTCGCTACACGACGTCCAGAGGAGTATGGGCTGGAGTCACTACGCCCCTTCATCACCTTCGGAGCATCACCTCGTGCGTCGATCAACCTTGCTTTGGCCGCACGCTCCTACGCACTGCTCAAGAAGCGTGGCTACGTGATCCCCGAGGATATCCGAGCCGTCAGCTACGACGTCCTACATCACCGCATCGGACTCTCCTATGAAGCTGAGGCGAACGACCTCACAGCAGATGAAATCATCAAGGAGATCCTCAACAAGGTAGAGGTGCCCTAGCCTCCGCCCTAGCCCTTCGGTATAGATGAAGTCAAGACTGCAGACCTCGGACCTCCTGAAGAAGGTACGACGCATCGAGATCAAGGCACGGGGACTCTCCGAGCAGGTCTTCGCTGGGCAGTACCACTCGGCCTTCAGAGGCCGAGGGATGGCCTTCAGCGAGGTACGAGGCTACCAGGTAGGGGACGATGTACGAGACATCGACTGGAATGTCACCGCTCGCTACGCAGCCCCCTTTATCAAGGTCTTCGAGGAGGAGCGTGAGCTCACCGTCATGCTCCTAGTAGATATGACGGGGAGCACAGCCTTCGGCACACGTAGCGAGAGCAAGCGAGAGCTAAATGCCGAGATCGCTGCTACCCTAGCCTTCTCTGCCATTCAGAACAATGACAAGGTAGGGGCTATCCTCTTCACCGATGAGGTCGAGCTCTTCATCCCTGCACGCAGTGGGAAGAAGCACATCCTCTACCTCATCCGCGAGCTACTAAGCTTCGAGCCCCGGAGCAAGGAGACGAACCTCAACGTCCCCCTCTCCTACCTCAACCGCCTGATCAAGAGACGCTGTACGGCCTTCCTCATCTCGGACTTCTTCCAGTGGGGTGAGCCGTATAGCCAGACGCTGATGCTCGCTGCACGTAAGCACGACCTAGTGGCGATCCGCACCTACGACGAAGGTGCCGTCGAGCTCCCACAGCTGGGGCTCGTTCGGCTCCTAGACGCCGAGAGCGGTGAGGAACGCTACATCGATACCTCCTCGTCCCGTCTGAGGAAAGCCTACCGAGAGAGCATTACGAGGCAGCTGGAGACCTTCCACTCGGCCTGCCTGCGCTCCGGTGTGGATCAGATAGAGGTCTCTACGGGCAAGGACTACGTCCCCGAGCTCATCAAGCTCTTCGGCGCACGGCGCTGACGCACGGGAGCTCCACCCGCTGAGTCTCCTAGGCTCAGCGGAGGCAGTCCCACTGGGGAAGGATGACACCTCCCTAAGCTACTGTTATACAAACAAAAGAAAGTCTTCGCCTGCAAGGACACCCCTCCTACGGGTCAGATGCCACGCTGAAAGTCCTATATTTGCTTAGCCATAGGCACCTATTAGATGAAGTATTTAGCATATTGCCTCCTCTTGCTTTGCACCTGGTGTGCTGGAGCTCTTGGGCAGAATGTCTCGATCCAGGCTCGCCTTGACCGCCCCGAGATCAAGATCGGGGAGCGGGCTGCCATTGACCTGACGATCCGCACCGATGATCTAGCACGCACGCGCTTCTACCTCCTACAGGACAGTACGAGGGGAGAGGAGCGCTATCGTGTCCTAGCCTTCGGGGCAACAGATACCATAGACATAGGGCATGGGGTACAGGAGATCAAGGCACAGATGATCGTGACCTCCTTTGACTCCACGCTCATTACCCTCCCCCCGATCGTCGTGGAGAGCCCCTCAGGACAGGCTATGACCAAGCCCCTGGCGCTGAATGTCCTCTCCCCACAGGTAGACGTCTCACAGCCCGATAATATCCGCCCGATCGTCGCTCCTTGGGACGAGCCCCTGACCCTGATAGATCTCCTGATGATCCTCTTCACCTCATGGATTTTCTACACGATAGCAGGTCTGCTGCTCATCGCCCTACTGATCTATGAGTACCGTAGGAGAGCTCGCCATCCAGAGGTCGCCAAGCCTGAGCCTGAGGCTCCACCAGTGCCTCTGCTCGAGCAGCTAAAGGCACAGCTGGCTACACTCGACAATGCCCGCCTAGAGACGCAGGAGGACTTCAAGCACTACTACTCATTCGTCACGGACAATCTGAGGGGCTACCTCGGCAAGCGTCTGCACTTCGAGGCGATGGAGATGACGACGGATGAGGTCATAGAGACTCTCCGCTCCCAACCGCTCAGTAGCGAGCAACTCGCACGGCTGGAACACATCCTATCGGGAGCAAGCTTTGTCAAGTTCGCCAAGAGCCTTCCGACCCAAGGTGATGCCTTGGCCATGCGCAAGGCTAGCCTAAGCCTTGCCGAGACCATCGAGGCAACCCTCACGGCATACGAAGCTCAAGCAAAAGAAAGAAAGGAGGTGAAGCGATGACCTTCCTCTATCCACACCTACTCTGGGGACTACTCCTGCTCCCCCTACTCCTGCTCGTCTACATACTATGGCGCCGCAAGCAGGAGGCTACGGTACTCCTACCCTCCCTACGTGGGCTAAAGGGGCACGGAGGAGGACTAAGGGCTTACCTCCGACACTCGGTCTTCGTCCTAAGGCTCCTAGCCCTAGGGCTCATCATCGTCGCCCTAGCCCGTCCACAGAGCACCTCTAGCTGGACGGAGGATCGGGTCGAGGGGATCGACATCATGCTCACGATGGACATCTCGACGAGTATGCTCGCTATGGACTTCGAGCCCAATCGTGTGGAGGCCGCCAAGGAGGTGGCGATGCGCTTCGTCGCTAGTCGCCCCAACGACAATATCGGGCTCGTCGTCTTCGCTGGGGAGAGCTTCACAGCTTGCCCCCTGACCCAAGACCATGCGACCCTGATCAATCGCCTCCGAGATATGAAGCCAGGCATCATCCAGGACCAGACTGCGATCGGCTCAGGAATAGCGACCGCTGTAAATCGGCTCCGTGAGAGCAAGACCAAGAGCAAGGTCATCATCCTGCTGACCGATGGTGCGAACAACACGGGGAACATCTCCCCTAAGATGGCTGCTGACCTGGCCAAGACCTTTGGGATAGCGGTCTACACAATCGGCGTTGGCTCCGCTACCGGGGAGGCTCCTTATCCGATCGAGACCCCCTTCGGCACTGTAGTGCGCAACATGCCCGTAGACCTCGATGAGCCTACGATGAAGCAGATAGCAGAGGTCTCCGGTGGTGCTTACTTCCGAGCTACGGACAATGCCTCTCTGGCCTCGATATACAAGGAGATTGACCAGATGGAGAAGACCAAGCTCTCGACCAAGAACCATCGGACGGTCTACGAGGAATTCTTCCTCTTCGTCCTCGCCGCCTCCCTCCTTCTACTCCTGGAGTTTATTCTTCGCTCTACCCTCTTTAAGACCAACCCGTAAGGCAATGAATATCCTATTCTATTCTCCAGAGTACCTATACCTACTCTTCGGGCTCATCCCCCTAGCGCTGCTTTCCCTCTTCGCCTTCTACCGGCGCAGACGGCTCCTAGCACGCTTCACGAGCTCAGAGATGCAGGACGAGCTGATGCCACTAGCCTCGGGCAGACGACAGCTCCTACGCGATCTCCTCGTCCTAGTGGCTCTGGGGCTACTCATCATCGTCCTCGCCCGTCCTCAGGTACCCGGACGTACGAGTAGCGACTCCAAGGAAGACGACAAGGGGATCGAGGCGATGATCTGCCTCGACATCTCCAACTCCATGCTGGCGCAGGACGTCGCCCCCAGTCGGCTAGACTTCGCCAAGCGAACCATAGCGAAGCTCCTCGAGGAGATGCCCTCCGACAAGGTCGGCCTCATCGTCTTCGCAGGGAGTGCCTTCGTCCAGCTCCCCATCACCACAGACCTCTCCACCGCACAAGAGTTCCTAGCAGAGGCCTCCCCAGAGATGCTCTCTGACCAGGGGACGGCCATCGGGGAAGCAATTGCCCTGGCTCGCCAGTCCTTCTCCGACAGAAAGGATCTAGGCAAGGCGATCATCATCCTGACCGACGGAGAGGACTTCGAGGGCAACACACTGGAGGTCACTCAGGAGGCAACCAAGGCTGGGATACGTATCGACGTCGTCGGTATCGGTACCAGCTCCGGGGCTCCTATCCCCACTGCTGAGGGACAGCTCACCGACGAATCGGGCAACATGGTCGTCACCAAGGTCAATCAGGATATGTGCCGCCAGATAGCCGACGCAGGGAAGGGGATCTTCGTCTCCTCCCAGTCTCCAGCATCTGCAGTCAAAGCCATCCGTAAGCAGCTCGATGAGCTCCCCCGTGCCTCAGTGAACTCTAAGCTGGAGAACGGCAATATCGAGAACTTCGAGCCCTGGCTACGTGCTGCCCTCTTCCTACTCCTCCTAGAATTCTTCATCATGGGACGTAAGAACAAGTTCCTCATCCGCCATAACATCTTCGGACATGAGAAGTAAGATCATCCTCCTCGGCCTCCTACTCTCAGCGTGCACCCTCGCCTCAGCTCAGGGGATCAAGGGTAAGCTACGCCAAGGTCACGCCCTCTACAAGACAGGGAACTACCCCGAGGCTGAGACCTCCTACCGCAAGGCTCTGCTTCTGGACAGCCTCTCCGGGAAGGCAAACTTCGGGGTCGCCGCCTCTGCCTATGAGCAGGGACGCTACGAGGAGGCTAGCCGCTACCTAGAGCGTACACTCAGAGATACCCGCCTCTCCCCCACCCAAGCCGCCGCAGCTCTACATAACCTAGGCAACGTGGCGATGAAGGCCAAGAAGTATGAGGAGGCCGTACACCTCTACGAAGAGTCCCTCATCGCCGACCCAGAGAGCGACGATACACGCTACAACCTAGCCCTTGCCCAACGCCTGCTCCAGCAACAGCAGCAGAAGGGAGGCGGTGGTGGCGGTGGCAAACCGGATCAGAACAAGCAGGATAAGCAGCCCCCCAAGCAGAAGCAAGATAAGGACAAAGACCAGCAGAAACAGCCCCCTCAGCAGGGACACGACAAGCAAGGAGAAGCCCAAGAGCCCAAGGATCAGCAGATGACCAAGGATCAGGCCGAGCAGATCCTCAATGCCTTCCGCTCCGATGACGAGGCGACACGACAGCGCGTCGAGCAACGCCTGCGTGAGGAGAAACAACAAAGAAGTCGCACCAAGGATAAAAAGCGATGGTAACCCTACCTGCACTATACCACAGGGCTGTACGCTACAGCCTAGCCACACTGATCGCCCTACTCGCCACGGCGTACACCCTATCTGGACAGAACGTACAGGTAGAGGTGCCTGCTACGGTGATCCAAGGGAAACCCTTCCAGCTCGTCTACACCATACAGGGGGAGGCCGAGGTCAATCGCTTCGACAACCCCCAGCTCAAGGGACTCTCCATCCTCTACGGCCCAGCCCGACAGACGATGAGTAGCTTCCACAGCGTCAATGGTCACTCTACCGCGTCCTCTGCCACGAGCCTCACCTACACGCTCCTCGCCGAGCAGGTAGGTACCTACTCCATCGCCCCCACTACAGCCATTATCGGGGGACGTAGGGTACAGGTAAAGGGGGCGAATGTACGCGTCCTCCCCAGCAGAGGGGGGGCCGCAGAGTCTTCGGCGAAAGGGCTCGGGCGCTACCTCTACCGTGCGATCCCCGGTGTGACCACGGTCTACGAGCAGCAAGCCATCCCGGTACAGTACAAGCTCTACTCCACCACGGAGTTTGAGATCTCGAGCTTCAAGGCTCCCGAGTATGATGGCTTCATCTCCGCCAGCGAAGCAGAGGACGATGGACGACGACAGCTCGTCCTAGAGAATTACCAAGGGACGAACTACCGTACGGTAGTCATCCGTGAGGATGTCCTCTTCCCCCAGCGTGCAGGGAGCCTAGCTCTCCCAGCCAGTGAGATAGGCATCCGCATCCCACTCCATGGGGATAACGAAGATCCCTTCTTCGGCTCGACGACCATCGTCGATAAGACCCTACGCTCCACGCCCGTCCCCATCGAGGTACGCCCGCTCCCCTCGGAGGGTAAACCAAGCGACTTCTCTGGTGCTGTAGGTGCCTTTCGTATGAAGGCTGAGCTCCTAACTAAGACTCCTAAGACCAACGAATCCGTCACTCTACGCTTCACCCTCGAGGGGACGGGCAACCTAAAGCTCGCTAAGGCTCCCAGGCTCCAGTTCCCCGAGACCTTTGAGGTCTACGACCCGAAGGAGAGCTACGAGCAGAGCATCTCCTCCAACAATGTCCGAGGCAAGAAGGTCATCGAGTACTTCGCCATCCCCCGTCGGGTAGGCAAGGTCACGATCCCCTCTGTCGCCTTCTCCTTCTTTAACCCCCAGACCCGTCGTTACGAGACTCTCCATTCTCCAGCCTTCACCCTAGACGTGAAGCAGGGTAAAGCTTCCTCTGCCCTCTCTGGCGAAGGCTCTGACGGAGCCGTCGTCCACCAGCAGGGAATGCTCCCCCCACGAGGGGAACTAGGGGAGCAGGATATCCCCCTATTCAGCCTCGTCAAGGGACTTGGCTATCCAACGCTCTACCTCATCCTCTTTGCCCTAGCCTGTGGAGCCTATACACTCCTAGCTCGCTCCCGTCGCCTACGTGCCGATAGCCTCAGCTACAATGCCTCCCGGGCCAATAGCGTAGCCACGAAGCGCCTACGACTCGCACACAAGCTCATGCAGGAGGGCAGTCGTGAGCCCTTCTACGAGGAGCTCATGCGTGCACTCTGGGGCTACCTTGGGGATAAGCTTCGCCTCCCCGTCTCTGAGCTGAGCCGTGCCTCGGTGAGCCAGATACTCGCTGACCGAGGCCTCGAGCAGACACTGATCGGGGAGCTCACTAGCGTCATTGACGAGGCCGAGTTTGCTCGATTCGCCCCCGTACGAGAGGGGGATATGCAGCAGCTCTATGAGCGTACGGCTGGGGTCATCGGCCAGATAGATAGCCATGAGCTCCACAAGTAGCCCCCTTCATACCCCATTAGGAATATCTAGCTCGCTTCATACACCTGATCACATGAGCCTCATCCACTATAGCCACCTCGTGGTACGTACCCTAATCCTCAGCCTCTTGGCTCTCTGCTCCCTCGGTCACTCCTGGGCAGCGGAGGATCTCGCGAGAGCAAAGATCCTCTTCCAGCAAGGAGACTACAAGGGTGCCGTCACGCTCTACGAATCTCTACTCCAGCAGCAAGGGCCTCGCTCGGGGCTCTACTATGACCTAGGAGCGAGCTTCTATGAGCTCGGCGACCTAGGGCACGCTGTGCTCGCCTATGAGCGTTGCCTACACCTCAATCCTCGCAATGAGGCCGCCCGACACAACCGTGACCTCACCCTACGGAAGACGGTCGATAGGCTCTCGGACGGCAAGAACTGGTTTGCCAGCCTCGGGGAGCAGATCGCCTATACCCTCCCCTTACCCGTACTCATCGCCCTCGGCCTAGGCTTTTTTGCTGGAGCGCTCAGCTGCGGGGTATTCTTCTTCCTCGCTCGGGCTCGGGGGGCGCGGCGTCTCTACTTCTACCTCGGCCTTGGCTGTCTAGCCCTCTCCCTCACGGCCAATGCCCTCATCCTGCACTGGATCTACGCCGACCGCCTCTATCAGAGCATGGCGGTCATCACCAGCCCCGAGACGGAGGTACATGCCTCAGCAGAGGCGAGCTCGGAGGCTACCTTCTCTCTACATGAGGGCTCTCGGGTAAAGCTCTCTGGCGAGCCCAAGGGCGAATGGCAGATGATCACCCTAGCCGATGGGCGACGGGGCTGGGTGAAGCGTTCGTCTCTGGAGGCTGTGCTCCTCCAGTAGCCTAGGCGCTAGACGACAAACCACATAGGCGTATGACTTCTTTTTCCGTCCCGTTCATCCCTGGAGAGATCAGTCTACTGAAGAGTATCAATGGTAGCCATTCGGCCTACTGGGATGCAGCGATGTGGCTGATCTCCAACTTTGCCTCCTGGGTCTTCCCCGCCCTAGCTCTACTGATCTTCCTCTTCTGGAAGCGTCCCAAGAGCGAAGCGATCCTACTCCTAATGGCCATCGGGCTCTGTATCGCCCTAGGAGATATCCTGAGCTCGCAGCTAGCCAAACCCTTCTTCGCTCGGCTACGTCCTACGCATACCCCTTGGCTGGAGGGGGATCTACACTCGGTCTTTGGTTACCGGGGGCATCTCTACGGCTTCTTCTCAGGCCACTCCGCCAACTATGTCGCTGTGGCGACACTCCTCGTACTGACCTTCCGCAATCGTCTCTTTGCCTTCCTACTTGCCCTCCTTGTAGGCTGGGTCATCTACAGCAGGATGTATATCGGGGCACACTTCCCCTCGGACTGCCTCACGGGGATCATCGTCGGGCTACTCGTCGGTGGGCTCGTCTATCGCCTCTACCGAGCACTGAGGCACAATATCCTCAGTACGGGATACCATAGCACTGGGGAGATCTTCCGTCAGGGGATTGGCTTCCTCAATGCCGCCCTTTTCCTCACCATCCCCCTCACCCTGGCCTTTGCCCTAGAGGTAATGCGTCTCATGGCACAGTAGGGTACTAGAGGAATGCAAAGGGGGGAAGGAGAGACAGCACACTTTACCCCCACCCTATAAATAGAGAGGTAGAGCTCTGAGACCTCGGAGCTCTACCTCTTTATTTGTTTCGATGGAGCGATCTAGTGTCGCCTTCATTCCCCCCCTAGGATAAAAGTCTCCCAGAGGGGATAGGGAAGACTCTAGTATCCAGAGGCATAATATATAGGGGCTAAATACCAAATATCGTATCACCCAAGCCCTCATCGAAGTATCTATAGAGCGTCGTGCTACCCCCTTCCCTCCCCCCACACACCTCCCTGCCTAGAAGTGACATACAGAGAATAAGTAGTTGCTTATTGTATCTTTGCAGTGCTATGAGGCTGCGTATTCAGCTGGGATGAAGAGAGTACATCTGCATCCTATGGTGGCTACCCAGGTATGACATCTCCTCCCCATGGTACTAGCTCATATCGAGGGGGGACTCGTAGCGAGGTAGACCATCTGTGGTATCCGTAGCCTTTATGCCTTAGTATCCATAGTGCTCGTTGCGGAGACCAAGCCCCCCAGAGTATTCGGAGCATGCACGGTCAGGGTGAGGCCAACCTTTGTATGTCTCCTTCCAATTGAGTGCTCTACAATTCTAATGTATTATAGTTCTATGCGCAATTACATCCATCTATTCCTACTCCTTCTACTAGGGAGTAGCTCCATCACAGCCCAGACGACTGCCCTCTCCTTCAACGGGCAGACGCTTCACCTCGGTGATAGCCTTACCATCGGCCTACCTTACACACCTGGGGAGAGCTATCGGACAATGGGATGGGCACAGAAAGACCAGATGATCCCAGCCTTCACGAAGGGCAAGCTAATGAGGCATATTACCCCTCCGAAGACTTTCTTCGGAGACATCATAGGAGATCCTGATACCATATATTTCCTGAGCCTCCCCCAATACCCCAAGGATAGCCTCATCGTCCATCTACCCGATGCGATACGCATGGGGGAGATCATCACAGCCCCGATAGAGCATGAGGTGCTCTACCCTGGAGCTATCGAGCTGAGCCCCGCAGATTATGTCCCCGCACTCATCAAGGCTGGCTACATGACCTATACAGATGCCGCGATCAAAGCATACACTCAGGCCTCAGGGAATGCCGACTCCGCCAGGAGCATCGTAGATAATCCCTTCGGGTATCAGAGACAGCGAGCTGCTCTACTGGAGAGGCTCAAGGAAGCTGTCGAGAAGTTCAGGCTAGATCAGGTCTACTACGTCCGGCACAAGCTCGTCACCAAGGAATACGACTTCGCTCGTTCAGCCTATCCCTGGGATCGCCTATTCGGGATGCCTCTCCCCACCCTCGCGACACCTGAGAGTGAAGCTATCACGCTTGTCCTCACGGCAGAGAAGGAAGTACCCCGTATCAGCGTCCCCGCAGATCGAGCAGAGAGCTACGAGAAGCGCTCTCAGACCCTAGGCCTTGGCTTACATACACTCTACATCAAGGCTTACTTCCGACTGCTCCCTCCTGAGCATACTATAGACGAAGATACCCGTATCTACCAGCCTAGGATAGACTACCTAGGGCTTGACCTCTACGAATATCCCCACTGCTCCTACTACCACTTAGGCTCTGCTCGGGCTGAGTAGGGAGCACCCCGCCCCTTTTCTGCTCCCATATCTAAGTAGTTTAGGGGCACAGCACGATGGAGAGGAGCCTCCACACGCACTCTGCGGAGTGTGCGTATGGAGGCTTTTGCTATTCACCCCTTAGGACAAGGATAAGCACGAGGCCCTACAGCCGAGGTGCTCCCCTAGACTCCTGAGGAGAGACTTACTTTGGGCCTATAGCTGGATCTTGATCCACGGGATAGGGGAAGTCGACGGTACGCCCATCTGGACTGGTGATCCTACGTGGCCTGGTACTCCAGTATCGAGGGCTAAACACGTTATACCGATCATCACTCGCTTGTCCCACGATACCCAGGAGGCCCGTGATCGAGTGGGTGAGGATATCCGACATGATCGGACGCTCCCTCACCTCCTTGATCTGGGTGTACAGCTCGGGGTGAAGGTGGCGCATCGCTGGAGTTACATAGACCATGAAGGGGATGGGGAGTGCCTGCTTCGACACATCATGCCACATGGACTCTGGGTCGGCGGGATTGTCATACATATCGAGCCCGTGATCAGAGAGGTAGAAGATGAGGGCTGGCGTATCGTCATAGGAGTGCATGATCGTCGATACCACCCAATCGTTGTAGAGGATCGAATTGAGGTACTCCGCTTTGATTGACCGCTTGTAGTCATTGGGCTCGCCCACCGTGATGGCTATATCCTGAGAGTCAAAGTGCGTATAGCGCTTAGGATACCTCTTGGAGAAGGTCATATGCTGCCCACTGAGATGGATGATCTCAAAGAGTTTGTCTCTACCTCGGGCGAACTGCTTCCCTACCATTAGCCGGGGCTGGACACGCTCATCATAGCTCTCCTCCCTCGAGGTCAGTAGATCGTCGTCTGGGAGGCGAGAGTTGACGAAGAGCGAGGAGTCCGCCAGCGGAGGGATCACTAGCATAGCCTGCCCGAAGCGGAGGACCTTCTCCTGATTAGAGAGCCAATAGGTATAGTACCCCGAGGCAGACATCGTCTGGACGATCGTAGGGTACTCATACCAGGGACGCTGCTGGTCCGTCGTATGGAAGGTCAGTAGCTCACACAGTGAGGGATCGGTATTAGCCTTGGAGGATACGACATCGGAGAAGAGAATGAGATCCCCCTGCCTAACCAGGCTGTCGAGGTGGGGTGTCGTCGGATAGGGACAGCCGTAGCAGTGCATCGAGTTGCGCCGGAGCGATTCTCCGATGATCAAGACTACGGTATGCGGGCCCAGATCCTTCGTGACCTGTACCCGACCAATATCCATAGTCTCAAACTCCCGGTGTAGTCGATCGATCTGCTTCACGGTATTCCACGTCAGGTAGGTAGACTGCCAGAAGCGGTCTATCGGTGCCAGCTGTGGATAGATAGGGAAGGTCGTCGTGAGTCCCTCCCTATAGGTTCGGACGTTATTCCGATACCCAAAGCATGGGAGGACGAGAAGCAGAGTGAGTAATACCACCTTCCACCATCTATCTATCTGGATCCTGGCACTTAGCCTCCGATAGCCCACAGAGGCCGCAGATACCACGAGGACAATCCCTAGGATGAGAGCCAGAGGACGGAGGTCTATCACGCTTAGGAATTCCGAGGCCTCTCGGGTATTGGTACTCAGGACCAGCATCATGATGGTCGAGGTGACGCAGGTACGATAGCAGGAGATCACATATTGCTCGAGGAAGGTGATCAGGAAGACCACGACCAGAGCCCCCCAGGAGAGCCACCGTCCGATTCGCCGAGGGGGGATAGAGACTAGGATAAGTAAGAGGACAGCCCAGAAGGTAGCCCCCATGAGGCTATGCCTAATCATCCATCCCTCTAGCCAAGACCACATCGGCAATAGCTGTAGACTCAGAGAGATCTGTAGCAACCATACGGCTACAAACAACCAGCTATTGGCAACTACTCGCTGACAAAAGCCGATATACCAAGACCTAATTCGATCCATATATCTTAAATACAATATCTACGCTACATATGTATCTCTGCTACATATGTATTTCTCCCGACCGCATCCTCACTAGCCCTCGATCCTCGGGGCCTGCTCGGTCTGCTGGGCGACCATAGCGGCGAAGTCCCCATCCCGAGCAAGGAGCTCCTCGGGGCTACCACTCTCGGTGATCCGCCCTTCACGTAGGACGATCACTTGATCTGCTCGGCGAATGGTACGCATACGATGGGCGATGATGAGGACGGTCTTGTCCCGCACCAGCTCGCTGAGCCCCTGCTGCAGTAGCGTCTCATTCTCCACGTCAAGGCTGGCCGTAGCCTCGTCTAGGAGGATCACTGGGGCATCTTTCAGTAGGGCTCGGGCTATGCTGATCCGCTGACGTTCACCCCCTGAGAGCTTCTGCCCATTCTCTCCGATGAGGGTATCGTAGCCCTCGGGGAGCTGGCTGATGAACTCCTCGCAGCGAGCCAGACGAGCAGCCTGTCTCACCTCCTCGTCCGTAGCTCCCGAGCGACCGATACGGATATTGTCCATCACCGAAGCATTGAAGAGTACCACATCCTGAAAGACGATGGCATAGTGTGCCAGCAGAGCCTCGGGGTCTATCTGCAATATATCTCGTCCCCCGAGCGTGATACGCCCCGCATCTATATCCCAGAAGCGGGCAGCCAGCTTGGCGATCGTACTCTTACCTCCCCCCGAAGCTCCCACGAGCGCCGTCACCTGACCCTGCCGAGCGGTGAAGGAGATATCGTGGAGCACCTCCTGCCCCTCCTGATAGGCAAAGGTGACGTGATCAAAGGTAATATCATAGCGACGCACCGAGACCTCTACCTTCCCCGTCTGGGTCGGCATCTCATCGATCTGTCGCATGCGAGAGATACGCACATCCAGATAGCTCAGGAGGATGGAGTAGTTCAGTACCTCCTCGATAGGGATATAGACCGAGGAGCCAAAGACCAAGAAGACCAGATAAGCCACCGGATCCAGCTCACCAGCCTGTAGGAGCGAAGCCCCGAGGATCGCTACGAAGGCCAGCCCTAGGCGAAGGAGTATCACAGAGGAATGCATGCACGCACTCGCCAGGAGCTCGTCTCGGATCATCTCGCCCTCGAGCACATGCAGGGAGTGATCCAGCGCCTCTAGGTAGGCCTCTTCGCCACTATAGGCCTTGATCTCACAGATATTCTCCAGCCCCTGCTGGATATCCTCAGTCACCTGGCGCTTCAGCCGATAGTTCTCCTGGAAGCGTCCCCGCAGCAGACGCCGTGTCCCGAGATGGATGAGGACGGCCAAGGGGAGGGGTGCCAGCAGGGCTACCGAGAGGCGCCAGTCGTAGAAGCACAGCGAGAGGATGATCAAGACCACGCTGATCAGGGAGGCGAAGAGCTGAGGGACGGCATGAGAGAAGGTATGCTCCAGCTCTGTATTGTCCGCCATGATCGTCGAGGTCAGGTCGGAGAGGTCGTGCCGCCCGAAGAAGGCCAGCGGTAGTCGGCGCAGCTTCTCCGCTACCCGGATCCGCCGGTCAGCACTCTCCCGATAGACGGCCATGAAGGTACTGGTGTACTGCATGTAGGCGATCAGTGCCGTCACGAGGGAGAAGGCGACGGCTAGGCTCAGATAGAGCTCCCAGCCATACCTCGCCTCTCCCCGGCCAAAGGCGGGACGAAGAAAGTCAGTGAAGAAGATAAAGACAAAGATAGAGGGGAGAATAAAGGCGAGGTTGAGTAGAGTCGAATATAGGATGCCTCGCTTGAGATCCCTCGCCCCCATCGCAGAGAGGGCAAAGCGGCGCTGTAGTGTGGTCATATCGCGAGATATATTAGTAGGTCATATACAGGGTATAGAGTCACGATCATCGGCATAGGGGCTAGATATTCCACGAGATAGCCTGCTGGTATTCCTCCCACATCTGGCTGTAGAGCCCACCCTGAGCGAGGAGCTCATCGTGCGTCCCCCGCTCCACGATACGTCCGTGGTCGAGGACGAGGATGCAGTCTACATGTCGGATCGAGGTCAGGCGGTGTGCGATCATTAGAGCGGTCTTGCCGCGCATGAGCTCCGAGAGTGCCCGCTGGATGAGGTGCTCGTTCTCGGGGTCGGCAAAGGCAGTCGCCTCATCGAGGACGACGATAGGGGCATCCTTGAGCAGGGCTCGTGCCAGGGCGATACGCTGCTGTTCGCCCCCCGAGAGGTAGATCCCATGCTCTCCCCCGATAGGGGTCATCAGCCCCTGCGGTAGGCGCTGGACGATCTCCTCGCACTGCGAGAGGCGGATCACTCGTGCGATATCGGCCTCTGAGGCATGGGGGCTACCGTAGATGATATTCTCTCGGAGAGTCGTCTTGAAGAGGCGTGCGTCCTGAAAGGCGAAGGAGACCTCGCGCATCAGCTCCGTCTTGGCGATATTCTTCACGTCGATCCCTCCGATGAAGACGCCCCCTGCAGTGGGATCCCAGAAGCGAGGGACGAGTCGGGCGATAGTCGTCTTCCCCGACCCAGAGGGGCCTACGAGGGCATAGATCTTCCCCTCGGGCACGTGGAAGGAGATGTCCTGCAGGGCATCCGACGTCGCTCCTGGGTAGCGGAAGGAGACCCCCTCGAAGTGAAGATCAAAGTGCTGCGGGATAGAGCTGTCCTCGGGCTCCTCTAGCGGAGTACCCGACTGGGTAAGGGCCTCCACTCGGGTGATCGCCTCGCCTGCGTTGAAGAGCGTATACTGTAGGTTCATCACCTTCATGATGCTCGTCGTGAGCACTGGCGCTAGCAGGAGGTAGAGGAGCGTATCGGCGATCGTCTGGCTATAGTCCCCGTCGTGGCGGACGATGAGGATCGCCGTAGGGATGAGGACATAGGGGATCGCATGGATGAACATCTGGTAGAGGATCATCCGAGCCCGCAGCCGCCCCGTGTAGCGGGTGACCAGATCCCGATAGCTGATGATGCTCTGATGGAAGCGCTTGAAGGAGTAGATCGTCTGCTGAAAGACCTTGACCACGGGGATCCCCCGCACGTACTCCACCGCCTCCTCGCTCATCTCCTCTAGGGCTAGGAGGTAGCGACGCTGGAAGTCGTTGGTCCTCGGGTCCATCATCGAGGCGATGACGAGGATCGCTAGGATGATCGGGACAATACAGGCGATCCCCAGCCGATAGTCAAAGACGAAGATCATCACCAGGACGACCAGTGGGGCGACGATGCTCCCCATGAGATCTGGCAGGACGTGCGCGATGAAGGCATGGGTCTCCGAGGCATTATCATCGATGACCTTACGCATGCGCCCCCCACTCTTCCCCTCGAAGAAGCCCATAGGCATATTCATCAGTGAGCGCATAGCACGATGCCGCATATTGACCTCCACACGGAAGGCAGCCAGATGCGCCAGCATACCCGAGATGAAGTAGCAGAGGAGACTGCCGAGGGTCGTACCCACCGCCCAGAGGGAATAGCGGACGACGAGCTGGTAGTCGATCTCTACCTTGAAGGAGAAGAGCACACGGGCGATTAGCCAGATGAAGACATAGGGTAGGAGCGACAGCAGGCCACTCATCGCAGAGAAGATGAGCGAGAGGGGGAGTAGGTAGCTCCGACTACCCATATATCCTCTGAAGCGTCGTAGTACATCTATCATATTTGGTTCTCAATCTTTTGTATTGTGTATTCCAGGCGAGAGAGTGGGGGTGGACGTTTCTTCACCATCTCACCTTCCACACAAAGGTACTAAATCTACGCTAGACTCGGATACACCTAACACTCTATCTATCAGACACATTAAACATATGTAAAGACCCCTAAGACCCTCTCCTCCTCTCATCCTCCGCCCCTAGGCTATCTGGCGGGCATCCTCCGCCCCTAGGCCAGAGTCTCCATAGTATAAAGAAAGGTAAAGCCTCTCTCGCCCTTGAGCTACTTCGTACCAAGTCATCCCCCCACAGCTCCCCTTCCGATAGCTCACCAAGGCCCTCGCCCGTCCCCCGAGGGGCAGTGTGTGTGGGCGGAGACTCCCCCACCCCAGTCCTACGGAGGGGGGAGACGAGCGAGGACGTCCCGATACTCTTCCTCTAGAGCTATCGGCGGGATGCATTAGGACGCCCCAACGCACACGCTAAGGGTCTACCGGAGAGTGCGGTACGAGCCGTCCTAGGGGCTCTCCCACACCTCCGTAGCGAAGATACCGAGAGCGAGGTAGTGTACCCACGTGTACACAGTTGTGTACACGTGGGTATACAAGTGTGTACACGCGTGTACACTCTTTAGTCCCTATCGAGAGCCCAAGAGAGGGCTTTCTGAGGGGGCTGCCACACGCATCTCGGAGGCTTAGGTGGGCGTCCCTCGTATGTCCCCTCGGGACGTCCGAGGAGGGGTGGAGACGATCCGGGTGTGACCAGCCACAGAGGTCAGGGAGAGACGTAGCGGGATGTACGAAGTTTTCGTATATTTGAGGTCAAAATAAAATACTTTATTAAGTACATCGCACTATACCGCCCGCTTTATGGCACAGAACAAAGCAAACCTTGACCCTCGCGCCTTCGAGGGTCTAGTGGATGGCAAGCCCGTCCACCTCTACTCCCTACACAACAGCCAAGGTGCTGAGGCACACATCATCAACCAAGGTGCCAAGCTCGTCTCCCTCATCGTCCCGAGCCGTACGGGATGGGTAGACGTAGTCATCGGGCACGACAGCCTACAGGAGTACCTAGATAGCGAGGAGGCCTACTTCGGGGCAATCTGCGGACGCTATGCCAACCGTATCGCCCGGGGCAAGTTCACCCTCGACGGGGTCGAGTACACCCTACCTATTAATAATGGCCCCAACGCTCTGCATGGTGGTCTCAAGGGCTTCAACTCCGTCATCTGGGACGCCGAGCAGCTCGCAGGCAACCAGCTAGCCCTCAGCTACGTCTCCAAGGACGGCGAAGAGGGATACCCCGGGGAGCTACACGTACGCGTCGTCTATACCCTCACCGAGGAGAACGAGCTGACGATCGAGTACACGGCGACGACGACCCGCCCGACCGTCCTCAACCTCACGAACCATAGCTACTTCAATCTCTCCGGTGACGGTGATCCCAGCGTGCATGACCACCTCCTAGAGATCCAGGCCAGCACCTACCTCCCCACAGACGATACAGCTATCCCCTATGGGGCTCCCGAGGCTGTGGCAGGGACACCCATGGACTTCACCAAGCCCACCGAGGTCGGTGCCCGTATCGACACTCCCACCGACCAGCTCGTCTGGGCTCGTGGCTATGACCACACCTACATCCTAGACAAACCCCTAGGCAAGCTCGGCTTCGCCGCACGCTGCACCTCCCCCAAGACGGGGGTCACGATGGAGGTCTACACCGACCAACCCGGGGTACAGCTCTACACGGGCAACTGGATGAGCGGTAATATGCGTGGCAAGCACGGGCACCGCTATCCAGCACGTGCCGCCCTCTGTCTGGAGACGCAGCACTACCCCGACAGCCCCAACCGCCCCGAGTACCCCACGACACGTCTCGATCCCGGAGAGACCTTCCAGTCGGTGACGGCCTTCCGCTTCACCCTAGCGGACTAATCTCTCGAGTAACTCCTACTAACAACTCACATAACTCAACAACTCACAGATGACACAACAGAAACAGGCGCAGAGCTATCTAGTGCCCTTCATCATCATGGTGGTGCTGATGTCCCTCGTAGGGCTTATCACGAACCTCAACGGACAGTTCCAGGCACCCATGAAGGCAGCCTTCCTGCTGATGGCAGGCGCCCAGACGAACACGCTGACGACGCTGCTGACCTTCGCCTTCTTCTTCGGCTACCTAGCGATGGGTGTCCCCAGCGCCAAGTACATCGAGCGGAAGGGGTACAAGCAGACCCTTATCCTCGGGCTCTTCGGTCTGATCGTCGCCTTCGGGCTCTATGAGCTCTCTGCCTACGTCTTCGAGACGATGGACCTAGCGAACTTCCAGCCCACGATTGACGCAGCACGTGCTGCTGGCGCAGGCTACAAGTATGAGGGTGCAGTCGTGATCCCCACGGCCTACTACATCTTCCTCGTAGCAGCCTTTGTAGCAGGATCTGCACTGACCTTCCTACAGGCGGTACTCAACCCCTACATCGTAGCTTGTAGCGTCAAGGGGACGACGGGTGTCAC
The DNA here is from genome assembly GCF_905372525.1 of uncultured Porphyromonas sp. Lineage (GTDB taxonomy): Bacteria > Bacteroidota > Bacteroidia > Bacteroidales > Porphyromonadaceae > Porphyromonas. The sequence continues at coordinate 6,499 of NZ_CAJPPN010000032.1, read as the reverse complement.
ACGTCAGTCCATCGCAGGGACGGGTAACTCCTCTATGGCTACCATCGCTCCCCTGCTCGTGGCTCACGTGATCTTCGCTGGCAAGACTGGGCTAGACATCCAGATCAGCTCGCTCTACATCCCCTTCCTCGTACTGATCGTACTCGTCGGTGGTCTGATCGTCGCCCTGACACAGATCCACCTACCTACTATCGCGAGTGCAGAGAAGAAGGAAGGCGAAGTGCTCGAGAAGAGCGTATGGAGTTTCAGCCACCTAGCGCTCGGTGTCGTCGCTATCTTCATGTACGTAGGTGTCGAGGTCTGCGTAGGGAACAACATCAACCTCTATGCAGAGAACAAGGGTCTCTCCAACCCCGCCCTGCTGGCTACCCTCTACTGGGGACTCATGCTCGTAGGTCGTCTCTGTGGTAGCTTCCTCAGCAGCATCAGTGCGAGCAAGCAGCTGGCCTTCACCTCGGCTCTGGCTGGTATCCTTGTCCTCATCGCTATGGTACTTGACAACCCCTACTTCCTGATCGGTGCTGGTCTCTTCCACTCCATCATGTGGGGGGCTATCTTCGCCCTAGCGATCGACAAGCTCGGCAAGTACACTGCTGCTGGCTCTGGTGCCCTGATGATGGGTATCGTGGGTGGAGCTGTCCTCCCCCTACTGCAGGGCTTCCTCGCTGACAGCTTCCACGGCTGGCAGTGGACCTGGGCTATCGTCGCTATCGGCGAAGCCTACCTGCTCTACTATGCCCTCATTGGCCACAAGGTCAAGCAGCTCCCCTAGTCATCAAGCTCTATCCCCTCACGAGGCCTTCCCTCGTGAGGGGATAATTCTCTCTATACACATCATATACAAGTACACAAGATGAACACAGCTAGTATTCGTAGCAAATTCCAAGAGCTCTACGGAGCCGAAGGCACACTCTACACCTCTCCAGGACGTATCAACCTGATCGGTGAGCACACCGACTACAACGGCGCCTTCGTCTTCCCAGGAGCCGTAGATAAGGCTATGGTCGCCGAGATCCGCCTCAACGGTACCGACCGTGTCCGTGCCTATGCACTAGACCTAGGCGAGAGCGCAGAGTTCGGCCTCAACGAAGAGGATGCCCCCAAGGAGTCTTGGGCACGCTATATCTTCGGTGTATGCCGTGAGATCCAGAAGCGGGGCAAGAAGGTCGAGGGCTTCGACACGGTCTTCGCAGGGGATGTACCCCTCGGAGCTGGTATGTCCTCTTCGGCTGCCCTAGAGAGCACCTTTGCCTTCGCCCTCAATGACCTACTCTCCCTCGGCATCGACAAGTTCGAGCTAGCCAAGATCGGTCAAGCTACCGAGCACAACTATATCGGGGTGAAGTGTGGAATCATGGACCAGTTTGCCTCCGTCTTCGGTAAGGCAGGGCACCTCATCCGCCTCGACTGCAAGAGCCTCGAATACGAGTACTTCCCCTTCGACCCCAAGTCCAAGGGCTACCGCCTCCTGCTCGTAGACAGCGTGGTCAAGCACGAGCTAGCCTCCTCGGCCTACAACAAGCGCCGTGAGAGCTGCGAGCGTGCAGTAGCTGCTATCGCGAAGCGTCACCCCGAGGTCAAGTTCCTACGTGATGCCACCCACGAGATGCTCCACGAGGTACGCAGCGAGATCAGCGAAGAGGACTACAAGCGTGCCGACTACGTCATCGGTGAGGTAGACCGTGTGCTCGCTGTCTGCGAAGCCCTAGGCCATGGCGACTACGCTACTGTAGGGCAGAAGATGTACGAGACGCACCATGGCATGAGCAAGCTCTACGAGGTCAGCTGTGAGGAACTAGACTTCCTCAATGATCTGGCTAAGGAGTACGGCGTCACGGGCTCACGTGTGATGGGCGGTGGCTTCGGAGGCTGCACGATTAACCTCCTGAAGGAAGATCTCCACGACCACTTCGTCGAGGAGGTACGTCGTCGCTACACGGCTAAGTTCGGGCACGAACCGAAGTTCTACGACGTAGTCATCTCCGACGGCTCTCGTCGCCTCTAAGCTACTTAGCTCCCATCTCGGATACCCCACTGGGGGACTCGCCCCTAGGCAGTCCCTCTGTGGGGTATCTCTCTATATAGCAGATACTTCACCCTCCACACACCGACACAAGGACTTCGTATGAAACCAACACGTGCCTCCCTAACCAACCAATATCTCGAGCTCGAGCAGGATCTGGTGATCTCTCAGTGTGGCTGGCTTACCCAGCCTAGCTTAGCTGCGCCCTACTCTCGCACACCCGAGGAACAAGAGCGTAGTCGTCGCCTCTATGAGCACATCGTACGCTTCCTACAGGACAATGGGCTCACGATGAGGAGGATCTTAGCCGAAGGGGAGCGAGTGACCGACGAGATGGCGATCCGTGTGGGAGACCTCACTCCCGAGGGCTTCTGCTTCTATTCCTTTGGGATCCTGGCTTGGCTCGATAGATACGGTAGGAATAAGGACAAGGACAAGGCCATCAACGACCTTAGCTTCATCGAGAAGAAGCTCAAGACCTTCCGAGAGCAAAGGAAGGCCGAGAGCGTAAGGCTACGTCCTCTTACCCCTAAGGATGCCCCGTGCCTAGCTCGCCTAGCGGACAACAAGCGCATTTGGGATAACATACGAGACTACTTCCCAAATCCCTACAGCCTCGACGACGCCAAGGCCTTCATCCAGATGACACAGCAGGAGCAGCCCCACCTGAGCCTAGCTATCGAAGCTGAGGGCGCACTCGTAGGAGTCGTTGGACTCGTTATGGGCACCGATGTCCAACGTCTATCGGCCGAGATAGGCTATTGGCTCGGTGAGCCCCACTGGGGGCGAGGGATCGCCACCGAGGCCGTACGGCAGATGACGGACTATGCCTTCGGTGAGCTGGGACTCGTGAGAGTCTTCGCAATGGTCTATCCCTACAACAAGGGGTCTCAACGCGTCCTAGAGAGGGCAGGCTATCAGCTAGAGGGGATACAGAGGCTATCCGTTATTAAGAATGGCCTCCTCATGGACAGCTACTACTATGTACAGCTAAGCCCCAGAGCTAGCGAGTACCCACAGGTCTAGCGACTCCTTGCTGTCCCCTAGAGGGGCTTAAACGTCACGAGGCGATACCTACCGATGTGTAGGTATCGCCTCGTGACGTTAGATCGTGCTGTGTATGTCGGGAGGGTGTAGTCCTTTACTCGAGGTCTTCGGGGGAGGAGGGCTCGAGGTCATCCCAGTCAAGCTCTAGGTCTCCATCCTCTTCCTCATCCCAAGGCTCGTCGTCCTCGTCAAGGGGCGGGAGGGGCTCCTCATCGTCATCCCACGTGAGACTCGTCACATCGATCGCCTGCTGGATGATGCTCTCTGCTCGGTGCTTGGTCTCTCTATTGAGTTCGTGCCAGAGGAGGTCCTTGAGCTCCGAGAGTCCTTGATGCGCCGCTGCTGAGATGAAGATCAGGGGGAGGTGCTCGGGGAGTTCGTTCTGTAGCTCCTCACGTATCCACCCCTGTATTTCCTCATCGATGAGGTCACACTTGGTGATGGCCAGCACCTTTCTCTTCTCCAGAAGCTCAGCATTGTACTTCGTGAGCTCCCCGAGCAGTAGGCGATATTCGTCGGCTATGCGCTCGGTATCCGCTGGGATCATGAAGAGTAGGAGGGCATTGCGCTCGATGTGCCTAAGGAAGCGTAGCCCTAAGCCTCGCCCCTCTGCTGCCCCCTCTATGATACCCGGTATATCCGCCATCACGAAGGAGCGATCATCACGATAGCGTACCATCCCGAGGTTAGGCTCTAGCGTCGTGAAGGGGTAGTTGGCGATCTTGGGCTTAGCGGCAGTGAGGACGGAGAGCAGTGTGGACTTCCCAGCGTTGGGGAGTCCTACGAGCCCTACGTCTGCGAGCATCTTCAGCTGTAGAATGACCGTGCGCTCACGTGCGGGTTCGCCAGGCTGGGCATAGCGAGGAGCTTGGTTTGTGGAGGTCTTGAAGAAGGTATTGCCCTTGCCTCCTCGTCCACCCTTGAGTAGGAGCTCTTGCTGTCCATCCCGGCTCAGGTCCATGATGAACTCCCCTGTCTCGGCATCGTAGATCACTGTGCCGACTGGCACCTCGATGATCTGGTCCTGCCCGTCAGCTCCAGAGGAACGTTTACCACTCCCATTGCCCCCATTCGTAGCGATGACGTGACGCTGGTAGCGTAGGTGGAGTAGCGTCCAATAGTTCTCGTTGGCTCGGACGTAGATATCTCCTCCACGTCCGCCATCACCGCCATCAGGCCCGCCCTTAGGGATATACTTCTCTCTACGGAAGTGTGTCGAGCCACGGCCACCCTTACCCGAGCGGCAGTAGATCTTGACGTAGTCTACAAAGTTTGATTCAGCCATAGTGGCGCTAAGTGAAGATGGGAGAAAGTGAATATACAAGGAAAGGCATGTGGCTGAAGTGCCCTACCCAGACGTGGGGGTAAGTGTGACACTTCAGCCGCTATGCCTTGTTCCTCCGACCGTTATGGGGGCTCTGGTATCGCCTCTAGCTCTACTAGGCTAGCGTGTCGAGCACGCGGGCGATACGAGCGGTGATATCGGAGATAGCGCCACTACCCTGGATAGCGTGGTGCACACCCTGCTGGGCGTAGTGCGCTGCGATGGGGGCAGTCTGAGCGTGGTAGACACCGAGACGCTTCTGGATGGTCTCGAGGTTGTCATCACTACGCCCACTCTCCTGACCGCGCTTGAGGAGACGGTCGATGAGTTCGGCCTCCTCGACCTGTAGGTCTAGGACTGCGTGTACACGGGTACCGAGCTTGGCGAAGAGTGCATCTAGGGCCTCTGCCTGAGCTACCGTACGGGGGAAACCATCGAGGATAATACCCTTCTTGGGCTTACGCTCCCCGAGTACCTTCTCGATCATATCTATGATCAGTCCGTCGGGTACGAGTTGCCCAGCGTCTATATATCCCTTGGCAGCCTTTCCTAGCTCACTGCCAGCCTTGATCTCACCACGGAGGATATCGCCCGTGGAGATGTGGTCGAGACCATACTGCTCGATCAGGATCTCACTCTGTGTACCCTTGCCAGAGCCTGGAGCTCCGAAGATCACTAAATTCAACATGGTTCTTATGCTTCGTCTTTGAGTTGATAAATATCCTTGAACATACGCCCATAGTTGTCATAGTCTAGGCCGTGCCCGAGGATGAACTTATTCTCGATCTCTAGGGCGATGTAGTCGGTCTTGACGTCACACTTTAGGGCTGCGGGCTTGGAGAGCATGGAGGCGATATGCACCTCCTTGGCTCCTAGCTCATAGAATCGCTTCTGTAGGCAGTGCATGGTGAAGCCTGTATCGATCAGATCCTCCACGATGACCACCACACGTCCCTCTAGGGACTGGGTCACGGGCATGACCTCACGGAGCTGCCCTGTGCTGCTGGTTCCCTCGTAGCTGCTGTAGCGAGCGAAGGCTACCTCGAAGTCCTCATCGATGGCGTACATCAGCTCCGAAGCGAACATAAAGGAGCCGTTCATGATGCACACGAAGAGCGGGTCACGCCCCTTGAAGTCCTCCTTTAGACGGAGGGCCAGCTGGCGTACTGCCTGATTGACCACCTCTGCCTCGAGATAGAGCTCGAAGGTACGACCGTGTAATACTACTTCTCTCATACACCTATGTCTATAGTAATGATGCTTATTAGCTTATTCTTTCAAAAGAAGCACAAAGATACTATTTCCCTCGCTAAGTAGCCCCACGCTCCTCCCCACGAAGGCCTTAGCCTACGATCGTGCGGTCACCGAGGAGGTTAGAGAAGCGCTGCTTCTCCCTATTGAGCTCCGAGAGCTCTGCTAGGATCTCCATGATTCGCTCACTATCGGAGGCACGCTGTGCCTGCTTGAGCTCGCCGTGGAGCTGGTCGATATAGCGCACAAGTAGAGCCATCTTGTAGCTATTGCAGGCACGTAGGGTCATCGAGCCGAGGTAACGCTCCTCCTGCAGACGCTCTTCGCTGGCCTCATCCTCCGAAGGGCTACCCCCCGTACTGCTCTTGACAGCATCGAGTAGGGCCTGAGGTAGATCGGCCTTGTCGGGGCGAAACTCCAGGAGTCCACTCTCCCCGACAAGCTCCGTCGAGAGGAGGCGAAGGTGAGTATCCTCGTGGTTGGTAAAGTGAGGGATCGGGGCAATCCCTTGCTCCCGACAGAGTCCCTCTAGCTCGCTCAGGAAGCGACCAAAGAGAGGCGAATACCACTCCTCGACCCCGTCCACCTCCAGCTCTCTGCGGACGAAGTCCCTTAGATAGAAGCGCGCCCCCTCGGGGGGATAGGGAGCTCCCCCCTCATCGGGCGTCCCCATAGCTGCTGGGACATAGATGATCCGATCACTATAGAGGAGGAGGAGCTGCATCAGCTCCCGCTCAAAGGGCTCGATACTCCCCTCATCCACCACCTGCGCCACTGACGTCTGCGTGGCTGTCTCGGGCTCTGTCGGTGCATAGACCGACGGGGCGGAGGGCTCGGGCTCGTAGGGGGAGGGC
>NZ_CAJPPN010000031.1 GCF_905372525.1 uncultured Porphyromonas sp. | reverse complement strand
TGCCGAGCACAGCACTCTGCGAGTCACCGAGCCGGGTGCCCTGCGAGTCACCGAGTTCGGAGCCCTGCGATGTGTCGAGCCCGTGCCCTGCGAGTCACCGAGCCCAGCATCTGTGATGTGCCGAGTCCTACCGAGCCGGGGCTCATGCGACCTTCCACTCTTGCAAGCCCGCCCTCTTGCGTCTCCTTTCCATTGGGGACTCTTCCTGGATCGAGAGGCCCGACGAGCTGTCCCTCTACTCTTGTGTCGCCTCTCCATTGGGGCGGCACTTTCCTAGAGCCTCCTCGCCCGAGGAGGGCTTTCCTGATGACCTCTAGCCCATAGGGCTTTAATTTGCATACTGATTGATATGAGTACAAAGACCACTGCTCGCTGGGGACAGCGAGCAGTGAAGCTCCTGCTACGCTTCGCCGTAGCCTCCTCCCTCCTCTCTGCTGTAGCTGATCGTCTGGGGCTATACCCTAGGGCGATGAGTGTCTGGGGGGATATGCAGACCTTCTCAGACTATACCCATAGCTTGATGCCGTGGCTACCGAAGCCAGACCTGCTCCTGCCGGTGGCTGTCTGGGGCAGTACAGTGTGTGAGCTCCTCTTTGGCCTAGCGTTACTGCTCGGCTTGCGCCTGCGCCTCTTCGCTCTACTGACGGGGTCTTTGATCCTGATCTTTGCGCTGGCGATGGCGACCTCTGTAGGTCCTAAGGTGGTCTTCGACTACTCCGCTCTCAATGCGGCTGGGGCAGCCTTTGCGATCGCCTATATGGGCAAGGGGTGGCTCGAGCTGGATTCACATTCCTAGGGTGTAGCTGGACTTCCTCCTGTGGGGGTGGCTAGGGCCTTTTCTGAGATGTGCACAGTCCTACTTCGTGAGTAGCTAGGGTGGCTTTTGCTCCCTCTCTGGAGGGGCACTGAGCCCTAAGGTAAGCCCTTTGACGAGAGAGCCCCGACGAGCATATCGCTCGTCGGGGCTCTCTCGTTGTATCTACTCACCTTGGGGGTAGATCCCTCTCAGCGTGAGTCGTTGGGGCGCTCCCTCGGGAGACGCCGGGGTCTCTCCGTGGGGCGATCTCTTTGGGCTAGGAGCTCTAGCGGAGAGGAACCTTAGCCAGTGCGGCCTCGATCTTAGCTAGCTCGGCCTGGTGAGCCTGCATAGCTCTCAGGTAGCTCTTGTAGTCGTTGAGGGTCTGGACAGAGAAGTTGTTCTTACCCTCGACGTTGCTGTAGAGCGCCTGGATCTCTAGGATGTAGCGGCCCTCATATAGTGTCTTGGGGACACTGAGGACGTAGGCGAGCTTCGTCTCCTTGTTGAGGAAGGCTGTACCGCCGTTGCTGAGCACTCCGAAGTACTTGAAGCCATTCTTTTCGAGGAGCTCACGTACTTCCTTCGAGAGGTGGAAGGTGCCAGTGAGGTCCTTCCAGAAGGCGAACTCAGTATTGTAGAAGATAGCCTGTACACTCATCGTGACATCGTAGTACTCGTCATCGGGCCCGATCCCCTTCTTCTTGTCTTCCTGTACGTAGAAGTAGCCACGGACGATCTCGGTCTCGAAGCTCTTCGTTACTAGGAAGCGGTCATAGTACTTGTAGGGGAGGTCTTCCTTTCTCTTGCTACCTAGGTCGGTCTCGATCTTGCGGATCTCGTCACGCTTCTTACCCATCTTCTTCAGGTCTCTATTCCCGAGGTGCTTGATCTGCTCCTGCATGGGGAGCTTGTCGAAGGTCTTGCACTCCTTGTCCTGACGTGGATCGTAGGTCGTGGTCATGATGATGCTGCTCTTGTTCTTGACCTGTACCTTGATCTGCAGTGGGACGCTGACGCCCTTGTAGATGAAGGTCTCCCCATCCTTGGAGCTTTCTTGGAGCTTGAAGCCGTTATCCTGGAGGAAGGTGTTGAAGTGTTCGTTATTGACGAAGAGCGAGACTTCGTTGCTCGTGCTGGTAGCGGAGGTGAAGCCGAGAGCATCCTTGCTGGAGAACTCGTACTGGATGTAGGTCATCGTCTTGCTACGGGTGGCGACACGGTAGGAGGTAGAGTTGAAGAGTCCGTCGGGGAGCTGGATCAGGGCGTGGCCACGTCTGGCTTCTTCGCTCATCACCTCGCCGAGGCCGGCGGGGAACTTGATGATAGGCAGTACGTACTGTACTGTGCCCTGCTGGCGTACTTCGATCTCCTTGGTCGTGGTGCCGAAGGTTAGGAGGACTTTAGCCTTGCGTTCATACTGCTCGGTGCTAGGCTTGGCTGTCAGCTTGAAGCTCCGGGCTGTGACGTCGCTGATGGTGAGCCAGTCTACGGTCGTCGCGAGCTCGACCTTGGGGGCAGTACCGCTGTTGCTATCGAACTTGATCGTCCGTGCTTCGCCCTGCTCGGAGAAGGAGATCGAGGGGGTCTCTGTCTCGAAGATGACATCGGCGGAGCTCTGTGTGACGGCTACACGCTTCTGTAGCCCCCCGGCGTTGACGACGACCGAGGCCTTACGTAGCTGTCCATTCTCGTTGCGAGTGGCCTTGACCTTGAGGGTGTTGCCAGCTTGTTCGACGGAGAGCCAGGCTTCGTTGGTCGAGAAGGCGGACCAGTTCTCCTTGTTGGTGGTGACGGTGACCGTCTGCTCGGCTCCTTCCTTGGCGAAGGTTAGGGTCTGGACGGAGAGGTCTAGGCTAGGCTCCTCGATCTCGTTCTGCGTCTTACAGGCGGGCAGAGCAAGCAGGAGGGCTAGGCAGCCGAGCAGGTACTTGATGTTACGTCTCATAGGTGTAGAGGTGTATGTGAAATAGGGGGTAAGGAGGGTACATGATAGGTACCCTGAGTGTATAGTAAGTATGCGCTACCCATGGGTACTCGTGGAGTCCCGGCAGGAAAGGGTAGGGAAGGGAAAATGTGTGGCACTAGGACAGTCCCCCAGCTCTGTGCGAAGCATCGGGGTTGATGTATCCAGCCCTAGCGGGTCGTGGTGTCATGTGCACCTCTCTCGGTGGAGAGGGCTCGTATACAGATGGTCAAGTGGCCGAGAGGGGAGCGTCTAATTTGTGGAAGTGAGTAGGGCTTCCGAGGCTCTATAGTACGGGATGGGGGGCCGGCCCAGCTTCCCGCAGGTGACGAGGATCACCGAGTGCCTCTACAGCCCGCTGTAGGCGTGTAAGCTACTGCCAGTGCGATCATAATGTCTATTCCTATTACTGATATGGTGACCTATTGGTCTAATCCTGCCTCAAAGTTAGAGAATAGTTCGTTAAACAACAAGTGTTCACGTGATTATTCTCTGATTGGTGGGGCGTACCCCCCTCTCACACTGGTCGAGTGGGCCGAGTGAGAGGGAGTGACTTTTCCCCGTATCCTAGCGGTCTGAGACCGAAGGTGATCGAAGTGCTGTGACGCTCTCGGTAAGAGCGTCTCGATCACCTTACATAGGTGACGGAAGGGCTCTCGGTAAGAGCGTCCCAATCACCTTACATAGGTGATGGAAGGGCTCTCGGTAAGAGCGTCACGACCCCCTTACCTAGGCGACGAAAGGACTCTCGGGGAGGGGCGTCACGAACCCTTTGCCTAGGCGGTAGAAAGGGGCTCGAGGAGGGGGCGGGAGGACTCTCGGGTGGGCTCCGTCTGTCGCTCTGTGGGGCAGGTGATGAGTAGACCTCAGCTCGTGGGGCGATAGAGTAGGTGATGGGGTAGGTGATGGGGTGGGATGATGGAGCGAGGAGGATACGGGGGGAGAGGTATCGGGATGTTGCTCATATTGACTATCTTTGTGCATATTTTCATGGCGTATAGAGCCCTACTCTACCCGGTGGGGCATAAATAAGAAATACATGAATTGGAAACAATTTAACCGAGCAAATAACCTCCTCGGGTGGCTGGTCTTCGCAGTGGCTACCCTGAGCTATCTGCTCACGATCGGCCCCTCTGCGAGCCTCTGGGACTGCGCAGAGTTCATCGCATGCGTCTTCAAGCTGGAGATAGGTCACCCGCCCGGTGCCCCCTTCTTCATGCTCGTCTACAACGTCATTACCCACCTCGGTGGGGGGCTAGCGCATGTGGCTCTACTGGCCAATGCGACGAGTGCCCTACTGAGTGGCTTCACCATCCTCTTCCTCTACTGGACGATCACGCACATGGTGCGTCGGGTGCTGACCCCTACGGTGCGCCTACAGCCCGGGGGCATCGCTCCCGAGGGTGAGGTGATGAGTCGGGGGCAGGGGATCCTGATCCTAGCCTCGGGGCTCGTGGGGAGCTTGGTCTATACGTTCTCGGACTCCTTCTGGTTCAGTGCCGTAGAGGCGGAGGTGTATGCCTTCAGCTCGCTCTTTACGGCCGTGGTCTTCTGGCTGATGTTCAAGTGGGAGGAGCGTAGCGAGAATGTACGAGCCGATCGCTGGCTCGTCCTCATTGCCTACCTCATGGGGCTCAGCATCGGGGTACACCTGCTGAACCTCCTCTGCCTACCTGCTATGGCTCTGGTCTACTACTACCGCACGACCAAGCAGGCGACCCTCAAGGGGGGGGCGATCGCCCTCCTCGCCTCCTTTGCCCTCGTGGGGCTGATGATGTATGGGGTCATTCAGGGGGTCCCCAAGCTGGCGGGGAAGTGGGATATGCTCTTCGTCAATGGACTCGGCATGAGCTACAATAGTGGTCTGTATGTCTACCTCATCGTCCTGGCGCTGGTCCTCGTATGGGGGGTATATGAGACGCAGCAGGCTCTCGCGGGGCGTAGTGCCTCGGGCAACCTGCGCCTGCGTCTCTCGCTAGCCTGCTCCCTCATCCTGATGGGGCTACCGTTGATCGGTGGGGGCTGGATCGCCGTCCTGCTCTCGCTGGCTATCCTAGGCTTCCTCTACTACTACAAGGCGATCACCTCCCGCACGGCACACCTCATCCAGATGTGCCTCGTAGCGATCGCCTTCGGCTTCTCCACCTACGGGGTGATCCTCGTACGTGCCGTGGCTGATCCTCCGATGAATGAGAATTCGCCAGCCGATGCCTTCACGCTCCGCTACTACCTAGCCCGCGAGCAGTATGGGTCAGCCCCTCTGATCTATGGTCCTACCTTCGCCTCTCAGGTCAAGTATGGCCCAGACGGACGTCCTATGATGAAGGAGGAGGAGCCTACCTATGGTCGTATCGACAAGGCTAACCCCAAGGCTGCCGATGAGTACGTCGTCCGCAGTCTCAAGGAAGAGCCTGAGTACGAGGACGGAGGGATGATGCTCTTCCCCCGTGTCTATGACCGTGGCCATGCAGCGATGTACAACTCATGGATCGGTCGTGCGGAGGATGATACGACGATACCGACCTTTGGCGATAACCTCACCTACTTCATCAACTATCAGGTGAATTACATGTATTGGCGTTACTTCCTCTGGAACTTTGTGGGACGACAAAACGACCTACAGGGAGACGGTGGACTGCTCCGTGGGGGCGTGATGACGGGTATTCCCTTCATCGACTCGATCTTCTACGGAGATACCGATGCACTGCCTGAGCAGATGACCGATAATAAGGGGCACAACGTCTACTATGCGCTTCCTCTCCTGCTGGGGCTCCTAGGGCTCTTCTTCCAGATAGGCTATGGACGTAGGGGTACGGAGAGCTTCTGGACGACGTTCATGCTCTTCTTCATGACGGGGCTTGCCATTGTACTCTATATCAATCAGTATCCAGGGCAGCCCCGTGAGCGAGACTATTCTTTCGTTGGTTCATTCTATGCCTTCTCTATCTGGGTGGGCTTCGGTGTGACTGCCCTAGGGGTCTTCGCTAGTCGCCTACTCGAGGGCAAGGCAGCGAAGAAGTCCAGTACCAGTACAAGCTCCAAGGGCACTCGGCCAGTAGCGATCACCGCTACTACGGCACTCATCGTATCGCTGGTGGGGATCCTCATCCCCATCCAGATGGCTGGGCAGAACTGGGACGACCACGACCGCTCAGGACGTACCGTGGCTGGTGATATGGGACGCAACTACCTAGAGAGCTGTGCGCCCGATGCCGTGCTCTTCTGCTACGGGGACAACGATACCTTCCCCCTCTGGTATGCCCAGGAGGTCGAGGGGGTACGTACCGACGTCCGTACGGTGAATCTCTCCTATCTCGGCGGTGACTGGTACATCGATCAGATGAAGAAGCAGGCCTATGAGGGACGTCCTCTGCCGATCGGTCTCCTACCCACTTCCTACTACTATTACAACCTCTATGCTTACCTAGCTCCTCAGGCTAAGGGCAGCCAGACGATCCCTCAGCTCCTCGGCTCGCTCGCTGGTGCACCTAGGTACAGCCCTGCTCGCCTAGACGTCTCTAGCCTCATGCTGCCTGTGGATAGCGCAGCTGCTGCGAGACGCTTCGCTAGCGAATATCCCGACCTCGTCCAGCACATCACCCCACAGATGGAGCTGTCGCTCGCTGGTAAGGGCTATCTCGATATAGGGAACCTCACGATATTTGACCTGCTAGAGGGCAACAAGTGGGAGCGTCCTATCTACTGGGCGGTCACCTCGCCACGCAATGCCTTCGCAGGGATGGATCAGCACATGGTGCAGACGGGGCTTACCTACCAGCTCTTACCGCTGAGGGCAGCAGCCGATAGCATGGGACGAGCCCTGAGCTACGGCATCGGCAACCTCGATCGGATGTATGAGACGGTGATGACGAAGTTCCGCTGGGGCGGAGCGGACAAGCCCGGCACCTACTTCGACGAGAACGCTCGCGGGATCGTCGCTACCCTGCGCAATCAGGTCTTTACGCCTCTAGCTGAGGGTTACCTCGACCGAGGGGATAAGGCTCGTGCTGTGGAGATCCTACAGAAGTGCCTCCGTGTCATCCTCGAGGAGAACGTCCCCTACGAGGTGAACTCGGTGTACTTCGCACGTACGCTCTATCGTGCGGGTCTGACGAAGGAGGCTGATCACGTCCTGCAGGTCGTGGCTCGTAAGTCCCTCGGTCTGCTGGCATGGATGACTCGCCTCTCCCCCGAGCAGCTGGATCAGATCAGCCGTCATGGCGAGCTGCAGGAGGCCTATATGGGTATCTCCTACTCGCTCGACATCGCCAAGGAGTTTGGCTCCACAGCACTCAAGAGCTACGAGGCTCAGATCGAGCAGCTCGTCCGAGCTCTAGGTGGCGGACAGTAGTTCGCCTTAGCCGATATAATATATACTAGATGGTCGAGAGACTTCTGTGTCGTGTACCGATGTGGTACCGCATGCTCATCCCAGGTGCGCGGTGGCGTATACCTGCGATCACGGGGAAGAGTATCTATCTTACGTTCGATGATGGTCCGATACCCGAGGTAACCCCTTGGGTATTGGATCAGCTCGATGAGCTGGGGGTGAAGGCTACCTTCTTCTGCGTAGCGGACAATGTCCGTCGCTACCCCGAGCTCTTCGCCGAGATCCAGCGCCGAGGACATCAGGTGGGGAACCATACCTACCACCATATCCAAGGCCTCTTCCACTCCACCAAGTCCTATATGAAGGACGTGCATGCAGCGCATGAGCTGATCCGCTCCCGCTACTTCCGTCCGCCACATGGGCATCTACGCATCTCGCAGAATATCGAGCTTAGCCACAGCTTCGAGCTCATCATGTGGGATGTCGTCACCCGAGACTACAACCCCAAGCTTAGTCCCGAGACGATCCTGGGCTACGTGCAGCGGTATGCACGTAACGGGTCGATCATCGTCTTCCACGACTCGCTCAAGGCGGAGCGTAATATGCGACAGGCTATGCCCGCCGCCGTACGCTGGCTACAGAGTGAGGGCTACCACTTCCTACGTATAGGCGACGCCCCCTAGGGGCGAGCGCTCCGTAGGGAGCATCGCTATACATACGTGTTGCCAATCGCTACCATCCCACGTAGGGGAGAGCGGCATTACCCAGACAGGGCGTATAGGAAATAGGGAAATAGAACCAATCCATCATCCAGATCAGATGACGAGCAGTGCATATATAGATAGTGTGGGAGATCGGGCTCAGTTAAGGCTTCCGAGGGCTCATGGGTTATCCGTGTACACTCAGTTAGGTGTGGATGAGTGCTCCTACGACAGCACCCCCTATAAAGAAAGCGGAGCCAGCTTCCCAGCTGACTCCAACCTATTAACCAAAACCTTAACTATGAAAAATCTTACATTTTCACTGCAAATATAAGCATAATATTTGAACCAACAAGTTCATAGAGAAAGTATCAAGTCTTCTCTCCCCATTTCACGGATCATTTACTAACGGATATTACTAGAATACACTATGACAAAAGCTGAGACAGCGGACTCTAAATCCGCAGCGTCCCCAGTGGTCAAGCGCGTCTACATCGAGACCTATGGCTGTCAGATGAACGTCGCCGATAGCGAGGTCGTCGCCTCTATCATGCAGATGGACGGCTTCCACCTCACGGAGGACCCCGAGCTGGCTGATGCCATCCTGCTCAATACCTGCTCGGTACGTGACAATGCCGAGCAGAAGGTACTCAACCGCCTAGAGTACTACCACTACATCCGCAAGAAGCGTAGGCGCAAGGTCACCATCGGTGTCCTAGGCTGTATGGCTGAGCGTGCCAAGGGCGAGTTGATCGAGAAGCATCATGTCGATCTCGTCGTCGGCCCAGATAGCTACCTCGACCTACCGAACCTCGTCGGTGCCGTAGAGCGTGGCGAGAAGGCGATCAACGTCGAGCTCTCCACCAGCGAGACCTACAAGGATGTCCTCCCGCTGAAGATCGGTGGGGTGCATATCTCGGGCTTCGTCTCCATCATGCGTGGCTGTAACAACTTCTGCTCCTACTGCATCGTCCCCTATACCCGAGGTAGGGAGCGTAGCCGAGAGCTGGAGAGTATCATACGTGAGGTCAAGGATCTAGCGAGCAAGAACTATCGTGAGGTGACCCTGCTCGGGCAGAACGTGAACTCCTACCGCTTCGTCGACGGGGACCGTGTCTATGACTTCGCCGACCTGCTGGAGGCAGTCGCCCTAGCTGTCCCCGAGATGCGCATACGCTTCACCTCGCCCCACCCCAAGGATATGGACGATCGAGCGATCCAAGCGATGGCCAAGCACCCCAATATCTGCAAGCATATCCACCTGCCCGCCCAGTCGGGCAACGACCGTATCCTCAAGCTGATGAAGCGCAACTATACCCGAGCGTGGTACCTAGAGCGTGTAGCTGCTATCCGAGCTGTGATGCCGGACTGTGCGATCACGTCCGACCTCTTCTGTGGCTTCCACGATGAGACGGAGGAGGACTTCCAGGACACGCTCAGTCTGATGAGAGAGGTCGGGTATGATGCGTCGTTCATGTTCAAGTACTCCGAGCGTCCAGGGACGTATGCTGCGAAGTACCTAGAGGATAATATCCCCGAGGAGGTGAAGATCCGCCGCCTGCAGGAGATGATCGACCTACAGAACCAGCTCTCCCTAGAGAGCAATAAGAGGGATGTGGGCAAGGTCGTCGAGGTGCTCATCGAGGGCTTCAGCAAGCGTAGCCGTGAGCAGCTCTTTGGCCGTACCCAGCAGAACAAGGTCGTGGTCTTCGACAAGCAGGGCTATCGTGTCGGACAGTACGTCGAGGTGCTCGTCGAGGATGCGACAGCAGCGACCCTCCTAGGTAAGCCCGTTCGCCCAGCCGAGGGCTTCGTCCCCGCGCCCTAAGCCCCTCTCGGTAGAGAGCTAGCTTAGCTCAAAGGAATATCCCCCATACAGCACGCTCCGAGCGTCTGTATGGGGGATAAGTCGTTTGGGATGGGAGAGCTACCCACGCTATGGGGGCGAATAGCTAGATGAGGAGCTAGATGTGGAACTAGATGTGAGATTCGGGCGAAGGGAGCTTGGCTAGGGGGTAGCGACTGAGGAAGTCCCTGACCCGTGCCGAGAGACGCTCCAGCCGCTGCGTATGTGCCTCGGTCGAGGCATGTAGTGGGCGGTGGCGAAGCTCCGAGGTGATGCGCTGTGCCTCGGCGAAGGCTCGCAGGGTAGGCTCATCCAGTGCCCACCCTGCGAACCGCTCGGCGACGAGTCGCTGCGTCAGTGTAGAGGGGTGAGCCATATCCTCGGCATAGAAGCGGTAGTCCCGTAGCTCGTCGAGCACCAGTTCGTAGGCGGGGAAGTAGTGGACGTGGTCGGGGAAGAGTCGCTGTAGCTCTTCGGTGAAGAGATGGAGTGTCGCCTTGCTCAGCGTATTGGCATGGGCTCCGTCACGTAGGTGGCGCACCGGGCTCACCGTGAGGATGAGCTGTAGATTAGGCTGTAGCTCTAGGAGCTCCCGCAGGAGGGGTGTCCATATATGGAGGAGGGAGGGGACATCGACACGCTCTCGGGTGAAGAGCTTCTCCGGGAGCTTGTGGCAGTTGCTCACGACCTCGCCTGTCTCCCGTAGGTGATAGACGTAGCTTGTCCCCCATGTGAGTAGTAGGTAGCGAAGTCTCGGGAGCTGGGTGTGAGCAGCGCAGAGCGAGGCATTGATCGCCTCTAAGGTCTCTCCACTCGTCACACGAGAGAAGGCACCATGATGCAGCAGGGAGTGGTAGAGCCCTCCGTGCTGGATCAGCTCTTCGCTCTCGAAGGGCTTCCCCTCAAGGATTCGGGACAGGGTACGGGCAATGGAGAGGGGATTGTACTGCGTCCCGAAGGGGTTGATCAAGGCCTCCATCCCCCCAGCTTGGAGGTAGCTGGGGATATGCTCGCTGAAGCAAGAGCCTAGGCTAAGGATGAGGTCACCGAAGGATAGGCTAGGCGGTGCGGGGGGCAGTGTAATGGGGGTGGAGAGTGCCGTCATCAGAGGGGGGGGCTCGTATCTGTGGGAGACCCTTACTTGTGAGGGGTGGTACGTCTGCGACGAGGTGTGGAGCCTCGGCGGAGGTTGGGGTAGAAGGCGTTGGGGATATGCTCGATGGTGTAGGTGCGATCGGGGGCGATGTCGATCGCTAGGAGGTCGTAGCGCACCTCCAGCTCTAGCGCTCGCTGGCGGATGTAGTGGTCGGCAGTGCGTATGAGGAAGCGCTCCTTGTCCGAGGTGACGCTGTCACGTGCCCTGAGGTAGCTCCCCGAGGAGCGTGTCTTGACCTCGGCGATGACTAGAGTGCCGCCCCACTGGGCGATGATGTCAATCTCGAGGTGTCCATAGCGCCAGTTGCGCTCGTGGATGGTGTAGCCTAGGCTCTCTAGGTAGCGACAGGCTAGTTCTTCACCAGTCGCACCCGTCTTGAGATGTTCGTCCATAAGAGGTCACTTTGTCCCTCCTCGAGCTCGAAGGTCTCGATGTGGCGGAGTCGCTTGTTGGGGATGATGGTGTCGATAGCTATCAGGATACCGGTCTCCTCGACGAGCCCGAAGTCATGGTTGATCGCTGTGCCGAAGACTCTCATCTTCGGAGAGAGCGCCATGTAGGCATTCACCAGCGGGGGGATGTTGTAGCCGAGGGCACGCACGGCGGTGTTCAGTGCACGGTAGTTGGCCGAGAAGTCCTTCGTGGGGAAGAGGGAGCGGATCTCCTCCTCGTCCACCTCTATAGGGAGTGGTTCGGTAGGGGTGACTAAGCCCTCGGGGTCGGAGAAGTGTAAGCGGAGGAAGTATAGGATGAGGTTGCGGGCGTGACGGTCGTAGTCCTTGTACATGGTGACCTTCCCGTAGAAGTACTTCATCTTCGGGTAGAGCACCGTGAGGGCGCCGAGGCCGTCCCAGAGGTTGTCTAGGGCAAAGAGGCTCTTCGATCCCATACGTGTCGATTGGTAGGGGAGGGAGACGAAGGAGCGACCGAGCTCGATGGTATAGGGGAGGTACTCGGAGAGGAACTGCGGGCTGAACTCAAACATATCCGCCGTAGCTAGGTGGGGTTTACCCGTGCTGGGGTCTAGCCGTACCTCATCGCCGAAGATGAAGCGATAGCCCCCAAGGATAGCCTGCTCGTTCGGATCCCAGACGATCAGCTGTCCATAGCCCTCTGGGTCGGTGTCGAACTCGTCGATATCGCAGTCCTTGCCCGTCCCCCCGCCGTAGAAGCGAAAGGCCTCCTCACGAAGGCGCCCGATCTCACGCATCGTATTCGGTGCCGAGGAGGCATGGAAGACATAGATCTCGTTGCCCCCCTTGTTGGTCAGACGTAGACGCTTATCGGGGGTGAGCTCCCCGAGGATCAGCTCCTTGGGGACAGGGGGGATGATGGGGGTGGTGTACATGTGTTACTTCTTCCTGCGCTCGTACTCATCTCTGAGGGTGTAGCAGATACTTCGTATGCGGGCGGCTTCTTCCTCGGGACGGAGGGCGCTGTCACGCAGGCTCTGCCAGGGGATCGGTTCGCCCACGATGATGCGGAAGCTCTTCCCCGCTGCCCGGAAGAGTTCGTCGGGTAGGAGGGCTGTCCCGATGTCAAACTTCATCCGCAGGGCATTCTTGAGGTGCCATATCCAGTAGAAGTGTCGGGAGTTCTGCCCCACGAAGTGTAGGGGGACGATGTCACGCTCGTGGTGGATAGCCTGCGTCACGAAGGTCTTGCGCCATATCTGGTCCTGGATCTTGCCGTCGTAGACCCGTGAGCAGAAGCCTGCGGGGAAGGTGCCGATGGGTACCTCACTCTGCATAGCCTCCTGGAGCAGGGCTACGGCCTCCTTGCCCTGCGCCCCGTGCTTATTGAGGGGCAGGAAGACAGGCTGTAGGGGCTTCAGGTGGTAGAGCATGTCATTGACCATATAGCGTACATCTCCATAGCGATGCCCCAGCATATAGGATATAGCTATACCATCCATCCCTCCTAGGGGGTGGTTGCTGGCGAAGATGCACCGTCCATGCTCGGGCAGACGCTCCGGGTGTACCCAGTCAAGGTCTAGGCGAAACTCTCCTACGAGTGCCTCTAGGAAGTCCATACCCTCTAGGTGACTGTACCGATAGAGGATATCGTTGATCTCCCGCTGGTGTATGACACGCTCCAGCGTGCGCAGGATAGGCGTAGGGAGGCGACGATGCACCTTCTCCTCGATCACCTCACCTACGTGTATGGCGTAGGGGTGATCCTGAGGAGTGTAGGCGGCCTTGTCGAAGGGGGGGAGGTGCGTCTGGCTCACTACTTGCCGGATAGCTGACGGATACTCTGCTCGATGCTGGCGATACGGCTCTCGGCATCGGCCTTCTTCTTTTGCTCTAGGGCGATGACCGCCTCTGGAGCCTTGGAGACGAAGCTCTCGTTGCTGAGCTTCTTCTCTACACCTGCGAGGAACTTCTGCTGATACTCGAGGTCAGCACGGAGCTTGGCGAGCTCCTCCTCTACGTTGATGTAGGCAGCCATAGGTACTGCGAATTCGTCGGTGCCGATGACGAAGCTTACGGCACCCTCGCTACGCTTGCCACTACGGTCGATCTCGGAGAGTCCAGCCATCTTGATGAGGACTTCGTCTAGTTCGCAGGGGTAGCTCTCGGAGGCCTCTAGGGTGAGTGCCTCACGGGGGGAGAGGTTCTTGCTCGTGCGCAGGCTACGGATCGAGGTGATGAGCTCCTGCACAGCAGCGAAGCGGGCGAGGAAGGCTTCATCGTAGGGCTCTGCGGGGCGCTGCTGAGCATTCATGATGCTCTCACCCTCCTTGCGCTCAGCTAGGCTCTGCCACAGCTCCTCCGTGATGAACGGCATGAAGGGGTGCAGGATGCGCAGGACTTCGTCAAAGAAGCCAAGTGCCTCATCACACGTCACACGATCGATCGGGGTGCCATAGGCTGGCTTGATGAGCTCCAGATAGTAGGAGGAGAAGTCGTCACGGATGAGCTTATAGACGAGGGTAAGGGCTTCGCTGATGCGGTACTTGGCGAAGAGATCCTCGAGCTCGGTCGCAGCCTTGCTGAGCACCTGACGCATCCAGTAGGAGGCGAGGCGGGAGGCCTCGGGCTGGGGAGCCTCGGAGGCATCAGCCGTCCAACCTTTGACGAGGCGGAAGGCATTCCAGATCTTGTTGCAGAAGTTGCGCCCTTGCTCACAGAGAGACTCATCGAAGAGAATGTCGTTCCCTGCAGGGGCACTCATGATGAGCCCCATACGGACGCCATCAGCACCGTACTTATCTATTAGGTCAAGCGGGTCGGGGGAGTTCCCGAGGGTCTTGGACATCTTGCGCCCCTGGTTGTCACGCACGATCCCCGTGAGGTAGACATTCTCGAAGGGCTTCTTCCCCTGGAAGGCATAGCCCGCCATGATCATACGTGCTACCCAGAAGAAGAGGATATCGGGCCCTGTGACGAGGTCTGAGGTGGGATAATAGTAGTTCAGCTCCTTGTCGTCCCGGCTCATCGCTGGGGCAAAGACCGTGATAGGCCAGAGCCAAGAGGAGAACCAAGTATCTAGGCAGTCACTCTCACGGCGCAGGTCTTCGGCCTTGAGGCTAGGCGTCTTCTGCTGTGCTAGGCGGAGTGCTTCCTCGTCCGAGCTCGCTACGACGAAGCTCCCATCGGGGAGGTAGTAGGCGGGTATGCGGTGCCCCCACCAGAGCTGGCGACTGATACACCAGTCCTTGATGTTCTCCATCCAGTAGCGGTAGGTATTCTTGAACTTGGCAGGGTGCAGGCGGATCTCATCCTTCATCACAGCATCGAGGGCTGGGGCAGCGAGGTGCTCCATACGGAGGAACCACTGCATCGAGAGCTTAGGCTCGATGGGGACGAAGGTGCGCTCGGAGTGCCCGACCTTGTTGGTGTAGGCCTCGACCTTCTCCAGCAGTCCTGCGGCGGCTAGGTCTCCCTCGATCTTCTCTCTGACCTCGAAGCGATCCATCCCAGCATAGACACCACCATGCTCGTTGAGCGAACCATCATCGTGGAAGATGTCGATCGTCTCGAGCTGGTGCTTCTCGCCGAGCATATAGTCATTGACGTCGTGAGCAGGGGTGACCTTGAGGCACCCTGTACCGAACTCTATATCTACATACTCGTCCTCGATCACGGGGACAGCACGCCCTACGAGGGGGATGATGAGGCGCTTGCCTCGGAGGAAGTGATAGCGCTCATCCTCGGGGTTGATACACACAGCGGTATCCCCCATGATGGTCTCGGGACGAGTCGTAGCCACGACGACATAGCGATCCTCTCCCTCGACGTAGTAGCGCAGGTAATAGAGCTTGCCCTGCTGCTCCTGATAGACGACCTCTTCGTCACTTAGGGCTGTGCGAGCCTTGGGATCCCAGTTCACCACACGCACACCACGATAGATCAGCCCCTGGCGATAGAGCTCTACGAAGACGTCGATGACGCTCTGGCTACGCTCTTCGTCCATCGTGAAGGCCGTGTGCTCCCAGTCGCAGGAGGCGCCTAGTCTCTTGAGCTGCTCGAGGATGATCCCTCCGTGCTCTCGAGTCCATTCCCAGGCATGCTCTAGGAACTGCTCGCGGGTTAGGTCTTGCTTCTGTATACCCTGTGCGGCGAGCCGGCCTACGACCTTAGCCTCCGTAGCGATGGAGGCATGGTCTGTCCCAGGTACCCAGCAGGCATTGAAGCCCCGCATACGAGCACGGCGCACGAGGATATCTTGGATGCTGTTATTTAGCATGTGTCCCATGTGCAGGACACCCGTTACGTTGGGTGGGGGGATGACGACAGTGTAAGCAGGGCGATGGTCAGGCTCTGAGTGGAAGAGGCGGTGCTTCATCCAGTACTCGTACCAGCGGCTCTCTACAGCCTCGGGGCTATACTTCGTAGCTAACTCCATAGCGTGTGATATAAACCTATATGAATTCTTTATTATGTCTGTGCCTTATGAGGTAGGCATGCTACCTAATTGTAGGATGCAAATTTACGTATTTTGTGTGGGATGTGTCGTTAGCTCGATGGTGAAGCCTCCGCCACGAGCCTATCGAAGTCATTACTTCGCAGATAAGCCCTCTTGATCTTGTTGAGTGCAATCTCCTGCAGGAAGCCTCGCTCCACGAGTCCCTTGAGGTCGGACTTGGCTGTTGCCAGGGTCACCCCAAAGCGCCGCTCGACCTCTCTGCCCGTCAGAGCTAGGTCGGCCTCCTGCTGGTAGAGCTGTAGTATGCTTGCCTGGCGCTCATTCAGTCCCCCGAGGCGAAGCATCGCCGTGCCCTGCGTCATCTCTTCTACCTTGCGTGTAGCGTACGCTCGGAAGCTCTCAATCGCACCAAGAAGTATACGCAGATGATACTGGGCAAAGTAGCCTAGGTCGAGCTCATCAGCCTCCACCTGCAGGAAGGCCTCTTCATATTGTCCCTTACTCTTATAGATACGCTCCGAGATGGAGATGTACTCAATGAGGCTGTATCCAGAGCGGATGAGTGACCAGTAGAATAAAGCCCTCGCTGTCCGGCCATTCCCATCTACAAAGGGGTGCATGTAGGCGATCATGAAGTGAATAATGACCGCTCGCAGGATCGGGTGGATGAAGGTCGGGGGGGGAGTGTCGTTGCAGAACTTACACAGATCCCCGACGAACTCTGCTAGCTCCTCAGCTGGGGGTGGAGTATGTACCACCTCTTTGGTGATCCCATCCTCTACAACGACATCGTCTTCACTTGTCCGGAGTCGTCCCTCATCCTCTTTGCGCTCTAGGGTATCCCGTACGACGGTGCGGTGGAGCTCTAGTAACAGCTCCTCGGTCATCGGGCTATCCTGGTGCTCCTTGATGAACTGTAGGGCACGATAGTTATTCGATATCATGCGCTCAGACCTATTGCGGGGCTTGACTCCCTGCTGGAGCATCTCCTTGGCCACCCTACGGGTCGTGGAGGCACCCTCCATCTGGCTCGATCGGATCGCTTCTTCCTCGATCGATCGGAGCAGATACTGCTTCTTCGAGGTCGCAGGAATAAGATCGGAGAGGAGCTTTTCGCTGCGTAGGGTTTGCTCGAGCTCATAGAGCACCCCCTGCATATAGGGTGTCGTATAGAGCGTGATGCCATATCGTCTCCAAATAGAGATGCTAGCAGCTCGCCGGGTCTCTCGAATATATCCCCATAGGAGGTGAGGTGTGAGCGGGGGCTGGATGGGGGTGTACTTGATCTTAGACCAATAGAGATACTCCGTATTGGCCTGGTCTATGAGCTCCCGGAGCACAGCCTCTTTCTCTGAGGAGAGCATACGGGCGAGCTCGATCAGGGGTACCCTTGGTGGAGATTCGATGGGACTACTCATAATCGATGTGCCGTAATTTGTTTCTGTTCTAGTGCAAAGGTATAAAATGCTGTAATTATATAAAATTAAAGCATTTTGCGTCCTCCGGTAGTCGTATCGGTGTGATGCTGGGTGTGGAGAGTCATAGCTCCTGGGGAGAGAGTCTCGTTAGCCTTGGTCTGGCAGTATGTGGGGGATAGAGAGGGGAGTAAAAGAAAAGCGAGGATCTCAACCGAAATCCTCGCTTTGTTTTCTTGGGTAGTAGCTCTACCAACCTATGAGCGGAAGACGGGGCTCAAACCCGCGACCCTTAGCTTGGAAGGCTAATGCTCTATCAACTGAGCTACTTCCGCAATCCTTAGAGAGTGGGCAGTGATGGATTCGAACCACCGAAGGCGTAAGCCAGCTGAGTTACAGTCAGCCCCATTTGGCCACTCTGGTAACTGCCCATCCTTTTTTGGTTTAGCGTTGCAAAGGTAGATACTATTTTTCAATTATGCAAATAGGGCGACACATCTTCAGTGCAGTCTCTGCTGCTTCGGCCCCCTTATTGCCTAGTCTACCCCCTGCACGTTCCTCTGCCTGAGCCATATTCTCTGTGGTGAGGACACCGAAGATTACGGGTACGTAGCGATCCTCTTTTCCCTCTACACTGACCAGCTGGGCGTTCAGAGAAGAGATACCGGAGGTCACCCCTTGGCAGATGTAGTCGAAGTGAGCGGTGTCCCCCCGCACGACACATCCGATAGCGATTACAGCATCTACCCCCTGAGCACGTAGGCGAGCCGAGGCATTCACGAGCTCAAAGGCTCCAGGGACACGGAAGATCGTGATCTCCTCGGCTCCTCGGGCACGTAGGACGGACTTCGCCCCCTCGAGTAGGGGCTCTGTGATGTTGCTGTTCCACTCGGATACGGCGATTCCGATGTGCAGTCCTTCGGCTGTGGGTACTTCGCTATGGTGTGGGGTGGAGATATGATTGATCGTGGACATCTTATATATAAGGTGTAGCGTGAGCCTTACTTACCTCCAGCAGCACGTGCCCGGATGAGGTCAGCCTCTACGCTCTCCGCCTCGGGGGAGGTGTAGTACTTGTCCTTGATCTGCTGGTAGGCGGCTACTGCCTGATCGTACTTGCCGAGCTTCTCGTAGACGTGGCCGGCCTTGATGAGACAGCTGGGGGAGATCGCTTCGCTATCGGCGAGCTTGGCTGCTGACTCGTAGCTCTTGAGGGCATCCTCGAGCTTGCCGAGCTGTACATAGCAGTCTCCGATCATACGCTGGATGGAGGGTGCGACGAGCTTCTCCTCGGATGAGAACTTCTGGAGCTCCCCGAGGGCTTCCTGATATCGCCCCATGTCATAGAGGCAGATCCCGGCATAGGCGTGGGCAAGGTTGGCGGCGTCGGTGCCAGAGAAGTTCTTGGCGATCCCCTCGAAGCCGGGGCTCGCTGTGGCACCCTTCAGTGCGAGGCTGTCCTGTCCCATGATGAAGTTATCCTCGGCGACGAACATTTGGCTAGAGGCCTTAGCATTGTTAGGCTCCTTGACGAACTTGATGTAGGCGAAGATAGCGATGACGGCGAGGACGACGACCACTACGGCGATAATAATCTTCTTGCCGTGGCGCTCGAAGAACTGTTCCCCTTGCATTACCTTTTCGTCAATGACGTCCAAGGTGTCCTGACCACGGTGCTCTTGAAGTGACATACGAGATGTTCTTAGTTTATTGTTTGTATCTAGTCTACTGAGTATATGATGCGCAAAGATACGACTTTATCTGTAGCTAGCCAATCTAGGTCGGGTAAGTGTACACGTGTGTACACCTCAGTATACCAGTGTGTACACTGTTGTGTACCCACGTGTACACTACCCCGCTCTAAGTATCACCCCTGTAGCCCCCTTCGTAGTAGCCCTCCTCAGGGCTAAAGCCTAGGCACTCCCGAGACAGCGATCAAGATACCCTGCAGTAGGAGAGGCTACCCCCGAGGAGCCTATGAAAAGAGCCCAAGAGGGGAGCTCACTAGGGGGAGAATGGGGATGCCCCTCGGGCTACGGAGATAATGAGGAAGCGGTGAAAATCACTACCTTTGCTAATAAATATCTTCACTGTCTCCCCCGCCAGGGAGAGGGTATAGCTGAGAGAAGACTTATGAGCAAACATCCCTTTACGGGGCTAGGTGTTGCCCTCGTTACGCCTTTTACGGACGATAATAAGATAGACTATAAGAGTCTGGAGCGACTGCTCGAGCACCTACTACGTGACCAAGCAATGGACTTCCTCGTGGTACATGGTACGACGGGCGAGTCGCCCTGTCTCACCCGCCCGGAGCGGGAGGCCGTCACTCGGCGAGTGGTCGATCAGGTCGCAGGGCGTTGTCCGATCATGGTCGGTCTCGGAGGGAACGACACCGTCGAGACGGGGGAGCGCATCCAAGCGATGGATACGCATGGCGTCAGTGGCATCCTCTCCGTAGTCCCCTACTACAACAAGCCTTCGCAGGAGGGGATCTTTCAGCACTTCTCCTACCTAGCCCAGCGCAGTGAACTCCCGCTTGTCCTCTACAATGTCCCCGGACGAGTCGGGGTCAATATGGCCCCTGACACCGTCGTGCGTCTCGCGCGCACGCATAATAATATTGTAGGGGTGAAGGAGGCCTCGGGCTTCCCCCAGCAGGCTGAGCAGATCTCCTCCGCAGAGATCCCCGAGGACTTCGTCGTCCTTTCGGGGGATGATGCGCTGAGTGTAGCCTTTGTGCAGAATGGGGCTCGGGGGGTGATCTCTGTCGTGGGGAATGCTTACCCGCGCCTCACCTCTCGCCTGATCCACCTAGCGATGGATGGGCGATACAACGAGGCCGATATGATCCAGACGGCTATGCGCCAGCTAAATACCCAGCTCTTCCAGGAGGGTAACCCCGCCGGGATCAAGGCTCTGCTACACCTGATGGGGCTCATCGATACAGAGCGTCTACGTCTACCTCTCGTCTGCGTGAGCCAAGAGCTACGTGGACGCTTGGACGAGACTCGCAGAGCCCTGGAGGGATACTCTGGGACGCTGGGTCTCTAGAGCGAGGACGCTTAGTGCGAGTGGGGCTCCATGCTAGCCCCTAGACCACCACTTTATCATCGATATACGCACCGAGAGAGGGTAGGGCTGCAAGCCCTATCCCCCTCGTGTGCTAATGAGGACGAGTCAAAGACGAATAATTAGGTAACAATGCAACAAGAGAACGAGCTCACAGAGGCCGAGAAGGCAAAGGTAGATGAAACCCTAGGAAATCTCACAGGTGATATCCAAGAGCTGAAGAAAAAGTCGGTATCAGGCTTTGGCTGGGCTACGGCACAGCAAGCCGTGGGACGCATAACGACCTTTCTTGTGCAGTTGGCCTTGGCTCGATTACTGACACCTGAAGACTTCGGTGTAGTTGCCGTCCTTGCGATTTTCCTTGCGATTACTCAAACCCTATCTGAAGCAGGCTTTAGTAGCTCCCTTACGAGACATGAGACTTTGGATGAGAGAGATTTGTCTACGGTCTTCTACTATAATTTGGGGGCAAGTTTGTTCTTCTATCTCCTTCTCTTCCTGATAGCCCCATGGGTTGCTGATTATTTTCATGATCCTAGGCTCAACCTTATCCTTAGAGTGTATGGGATTCCAAATGTTATCTACGCACTAGCCTCTGTGCAGAGGGTGTTGCTGTGGCGGCGTATGGAGTTTAAGAAGCAGATGTATGTACAACTCTTTAATGGCCTTGCCTCAGGCGTGACAGGGATTACAATGGCGGCACTCGGCTTTGGTGTTTGGTCGCTGGTGGGAATGGCCTTTGCTCAGGCTATAACGAACGTTATTCTGGTCTGGTACTATTCCCCTTGGAGACCCAAGCGTGTATTCGACAAGGAGCGATTTAAGGTGCATTTCGACTTTGGTTGGCGTATAGCTTTGACCAATGTGACTAAGGCAGTGTATGATAATGTCGCTACGATCTTTATCGGTCGCTACTTCTCTATGCGTACGTTGGGCTTGTATGGCCAGGCCAATACCTTCTATGTAGTCCCAGTCGCTGTTCTCGCAGATCCGATTAACAAAGTCTCGCTTCCTGTGCTCGTACGAGTACAAAACGAACCAGAATTACTAAGGGCTGGCTATCGCAAGGCTATGCGTCTATTGGTGCAGCTCTCAGCACCTATATTGGTTACCCTCCTAGTACTTGCTCATCCGCTCTATCACTTCCTATTTGGGACAAAGTGGATGGAGGCAGCAGGCTTCTTTCAGATACTCTGTTTCGCAGGCCTTTTATCTCCGCTAATTGACTATAATGCGAATGTGCTCATGGTCAAGGGGCGTGGAGACCTCTTCTTGAAGATCGATATTGCTAGACGCATTGTGGGTGTAGCTGCCATGGTGATAGCCCTATCCTTTAGTAGCTATTGGGGAGTTTATGGCCTGCTGTGGAGTACCGTGATTAGCCAGGTCATCTTCCTCTTCATCAATAGCTACTACTCGGGGCGCTTCATCAACTATACGATCTGGCAGCAGCTCGCAGAGCTTCTCCCCTTCTTCCTGATGAGTGGTGTCTCGGGGCTGGGCGTGTGGGGAGTAGATACCTATCTTACCTCTGGGCTCCCCGACTTCCTGAGGCTGGCGATCGGTGGCTGTGTCATGGCCGGGAGCTATCTAGCGCTGATGTTCCTCTTCGCCCGTCAGGACCTCTTCTATGTGTGGGAGCTCTTGCAGGAGCACCTACTTAAGAGGAAGAAAGGATAGCCGAAGGTATAGTTTTATTTATTTGTTACCTTTGTATATCGATACTTTTGCATATTGTGTCACCACATAATCGAAGTTTGAATTATGAAGAAAATCATCTTTGCCTCCTTGGCTCTTATCTCGCTCGTCTCCCTGAGCTCTTGTAAGGCCAAGCAGAGTGCCTATAGAAAGGCCTACGAGCAGGCTAAGCAGCGTGAGGTCGCTACGCAAGACACTAAGCCTGCCGCTCAGTACGAAGCACCAGCCGCAAGCACACCTGCAGCTCCAGTCACTGTACGCAAGGAACGCGTCTCTACCTACTCCGGCGAGGACGCTACCCGCCTCAAGCGCTTCAGTGTCGTCGTCGGGAGCTTTCAGAACCCCACGAACGCACGTAGCCTCAAGGAACGTATGGAGGGACAGGGCTACAATGCCGTCCTAGCTACCAAC
Source organism: uncultured Porphyromonas sp. (assembly GCF_905372525.1). GTDB lineage: Bacteria > Bacteroidota > Bacteroidia > Bacteroidales > Porphyromonadaceae > Porphyromonas. The sequence continues at coordinate 4,723 of NZ_CAJPPN010000031.1, read as the reverse complement.
GATGCGGGGATGCTCCGTGTCATCGTCGCCAGCTTCGACACACGTGACGAGGCTATCGCGAGCCGTGATGCCATCCGCTCTCGCTTTGCCCCAGACTTCAAGGACGCTTGGCTCCTAGAGAACGATCTCTAGCCTTCGCTTGACCCACTACTATCTATGGAGATAAGGCAGAACTATTCGCTCCGAGCACACAACACCTTGGGTATCGATGCCCAGGCTGATTGGTTCATCACCTATCGGAGCCTAGAGGATCTGCACCTCCTAGCACGGGACGAGTACTTCCAGGAGTGTCGCTGTGTCCCTATCGGAGAGGGGAGCAATCTGCTCTTCCTTACCAACTTTCATGGGATCATCCTCTTCTCGGAGCTCCGCTCTATCGAGCTCCTAGGAGAGGATGATCAGCACGTAGACTACCTCGTCGGATCGGGCGTACATTGGGATGACTTCGTACAGCAGATGACCGACCAAGGGTTAGGAGGCATTGAGAACCTCTCCCTAATCCCGGGACAAGTCGGCGCAGCAGCGATACAGAATATCGGTGCCTACGGAGTGGAGATCTACCAGAGGATACAAGCTGTGCATACCTTCCACCGCCGTACCGCTCAGGAGCGGATATTTACCCGTGATGAGTGCGCCTATGCCTATCGCCATAGCCTCTTCAAGGAGCCTGACTACGAAGACTACATCATCACCCATGTACACCTCAGGCTAGACAAGCACCCTAGCCTACAGCTGGACTATGCCGATCTGAGAGAGCGGATCACACAGCGCCATAGTGCTCCGACCCCTGCGGACGTACGTCGGGAGGTCATCGCCATCCGAGAGTCCAAGCTCCCAGACCCCAAGGTAATAGGTAGTGCGGGGAGCTTCTTTATGAACCCCGTCGTGGAGGCTTCGGTCTACGAAGCTCTCCGAGAACAGTATCCCCATGCCCCTCACTATCCTCTGCCCGATGGTCGGGTAAAGGTGCCGGCGGGCTGGCTCATCGATACCTGTGGGCTCAAAGGTTATCGCCTAGGTCACGCTGGAGTCTATGAGCGCCAAGCCCTCGTACTCATCAATGCGGACGGCCAAGCCACAGGGCAGGAGATCGCTCGTCTGGCGGAGTACATCCAGCAGCAGGTGCAGGCCCGCTTCGGGATACACCTAGAGCCTGAGGTCCGCTATATCGTGTAGCCCTACGGGGAGCTCCGAGTGTCTCGGCAGAAGCTCCTCATCTAGTTAATCCATCAAATCCCCTCTATGTGTAGGTCCCCTCGAGTAGTGGCCTAAGCCCAACAAACTACAGGCTCCTACCCCCCTAAGCGATGAAGGTTATACTCCTAGGTACAGGCACGAGCACTGGTATCCCCGAGGTGGGATGTGGTTGCCCGGCCTGTCATAGTGACGATCCTCGTGACCGTCGCCTGCGCTCCTCTGCCCTCGTGATCACGGACTCTGGGCAGCGTATCCTCATAGACTGCGGCCCAGACTTCCATGAGCAAGCGGTATCCCTGAGACTAGATCGTATAGATGCTATCTTACTGACTCATGAGCACTACGATCACACCTTCGGGCTAGATGATGTCCGTACGATCGCTTGGCGCCAGGAGCTGCCGATCTATGGACAGGAGCGTGTCCTAGAGTCTGTGCGTAGCCGTATGCACTATGCTTTCGGCCCTCATCCTTATCCTGGCACCCCACGCCTTGTGCTCTGTCCGATCAAGGAGGGACGGGATGCGACCTTTGAGCTCTTCGGGGAGCGAGTGACTCCGATCTTCCTAGATCACGGCACACTCCCTATCGTAGGCTATCGAATCGGAGGGCTTACCTACATCACAGATATGAAGGCGATCTCTCCCGAGGAGTGGGCAAAGGTCGAGGGCACTCAGCTCCTCGTCATCAATGCCCTGCGCTACCAGCGTCCTCACCCGAGCCATCAGTCTGTCCTCGATGTCCAGGAGCACCTCTCCCACCTCCCTCGTCGCCCACAGCTGACCCTGCTGACGCACCTCTCGCACCACGCACCTCTACACCGACAGCTCCAGGCCCTCCTGCCCACAGACCTCCAGCCTGCCTACGATGGTCAGTGCCTCGAGATCGCGCAGGGGAGAGTCGAGGAGTACTCGCTCCCACCCTACGAAGAGCCCTTTGTCTACCGAGACCTCGGACGTATCGCCTATGCCGAGGCTTGGGAGCTCCAGCGCTCGCTCTTCGAGGCACAGCTCCAGGCCAAGCACGAGCAGCGCCCCACCGAGAGCTTCCTACTCTTCTGCGAGCATAATCCCGTCTTCACGATGGGCAAGCACGCCGACTCGGCCAATGTCCTGATGAGCCCAGACTTCCTGCGGGAGCACGGCTACGACTTCTACGAGGTCGAGCGAGGTGGGGACGTGACCTACCATGGACCGGGGCAGCTCACTGGGTATCCCATCCTAGACCTTGAGCGCTTCCATCTAGGACTCAAGGCTTACATTGAGCTCCTGGAGCAGTCGGTCATCGAGCTCCTACGCTTCTTCCGTATCGATGCTGGCCCCAAAGAGGGGGCTACAGGGGTATGGCTTGACGTCGGCGACCCCGCCCGTGAGCGCAAGATCTGTGCTATCGGTGTCAAGAGTAGTCGCTTCGTCACCATGCATGGCTTTGCCCTCAATGTCAATAACGACCTATCCCCCTTCCAGCTCATCAACCCCTGTGGCTTCAAGCAGGGCAAGGTCGCATCGATCGCCCAAGAGGTCGGGCAAGAAGTAGACCTCACCGTGGTCAAGCATATGCTGGTCTCGATCCTGCATCGTAGACTGCGCGAGCGTCTTGCCCCACGCTTCTAAGTACATTCACCATCACGCTTACTCATTCACCATATGAACGAGCTTAATCTCACGACACCTTCCCTTCTCTTCTCGGCCATCTCGCTGATCCTGCTGGCCTATACGAACCGCTTCCTATCCTACGCCTCTATCGTACGACACCTCAAGGAGAAGTACGAGAATGACCCCGAGGCTGAGACGACCTCGCTTGCCCAGATCGACAACCTCTACCGTCGCCTCAACCTCATCCGCGCTATGCAGATCCTAGGGGCTGGGAGCCTGCTGGTCTGCCTAGCTGCGATGTTCTTCTATTACCTAGAGTGGAACCTCCTCGGCGGCTGGGTCTTTGGGCTAGGTATGGTCCTGCTCGCCCTCTCGCTCTGCCTTTGCATCTGGGAGATCCAGATCTCGGTCGAGGCGCTGAACCTCAACCTTCGCTCCCTCAAGAAGGAGATGACTCCCTCCCTGCGCCGTCGTCCCGATGACGAGACCCTACAACGGGAGAAGTCCAAGGGCAAGAGCAAGAAAAAGAATAAGGATAAGAACCGAGACAAGGGGCAAGAGTCTCCCGCTACCCCTACAGTCCCTCAGGCTACTCAGCGACAGCAGACGCAGTCCTCGAGCAACCTCCCCCTCCCCGTCACCTCTCCCCGAGTCTCACAGGACGGCAAGGATCGCCCTCGCCGAGACGATGCCCGCGAGGCTAACCGTGGCGCACAGGACAGCTCCCGTGGAGCTCAGGAGAGCCGAGGGGCACAAGATACCCCCCGCGGAGGACAGCAGCGTCAGGGACAAGGACAGCAGCGTCCCCAGGGCAATCAACCCAATCCTGCTACCTCTGCTCAGGCTGGGACTCGGGAGCAGGGTGACCGTCGCCCCCGTCCCGAGCGTAACGGCGGTGGGGATAGCTCCTCACGCACAGCTGAAGGAGCGACTCAGACGTCTGCCCCTACGGCTCAGCGGGAGCAAGGCGAGCGCCGTCCTCGCCCCGAGCGTCCTACCGAGCCAAGGGAGCATCGCCCCGCTCAGCAGACGAGCTCGCAGGCCTCCTCTTCGGAGCAGTCTCATCGTCCCTCTTCGGTAGAGCCCAACGAGCAGGCTCAGGCCGCACAGCCCCGCCCCACGGCGATGGCTACCCCCACACCTCAGGGACAGCAAGAGGGGCAGGTACGCCGTCCTCGCCCCGAGGCTCATCCTTCGTCTGCGGAGGCCACTCCTACGTCTACTGAGCGTACGCCTTCCCAGGAGGGGCGCCCCGCTCAGACGCAGCAGAGCACTCAGCCTACCACGCAGAGCACCCAGGCAGCTCAGCAGGTACCTCAGTCCGCTCAGCCTCAGAGCCAGCCCACCCAGACCCCAGCTCCACGGCCTACACGCCCGATGAGCTACGAGGAGGCTGTAGCTCGTCAGCGTGAGCTCGCAGCCGCCAGGGAGAGCGAGCACAAGGAGGAGAAGTAGTCCCTCCCTACCCGAGGAGATAGATTAGACCCGAGCGAAGGGGGTACCCCATGAGGTACTCCCTTTGCTCGGGTCTTTTGCTTTCCTTCGGGCTGGAGGCTCCATAGGTGGAGCTTTATCCCATTCCTTTCCTAGAGGGTAGGGGAGCTTCGCCCTAGAGAGCCCCCTCTCCCTATGACGACAGCACGCACGGAGTCCTAAGCTCCCGTGCGTGCTGTCCTCTGTGTACCCCCGAGCAGAATCGAACTGCTATCTAAAATTTAGGAAATTCTTGTTCTATCCGTTGAACTACGAGGGCCCGTACCTAGCCTTCTGGGGAGGGCATCCCCGCTAGTTGCCTGCAAAGATAGTGAATTTCTCCTCGTTCCCAAGTCCCGTGGTCTCGCCCTTTGCTCCGTCCCGCTAGAGCCTTGTCCCGAGGGGAGCTCCTTACCCAGCGCCCTTACTGAGAGGCGGGTAGAGCACACTGGGGACTCAGC
>NZ_CAJPPN010000030.1 GCF_905372525.1 uncultured Porphyromonas sp. | reverse complement strand
TGAGTTAGGCTTTATCCCTCGAGCGAATGCTACTCGCTTCTGCTGTCATATCAATATTCTCGTTAATTATTAGTCCTAAGACAGTCCTATAGCTCAGTTGGTTAGAGCGCTACACTGATAATGTAGAGGTCGGCAGTTCAAATCTGCCTGGGACTACTTCAGTGACTTATCTTGGGGGATTAGCTCAGCTGGCTAGAGCACCTGCTTTGCACGCAGGGGGTCAACGGTTCGAATCCGTTATTCTCCACTTCCTAAGCTTATTTAGGTATAGTATGTTAGTAGATCAGCGGGTAGGGCTCCCCCCTTACTCGCTGATTATCTTTTATTCTCCTCCCCCTTCCCTTCGTTCCCTTTTCCATTCCCTTTTCCTTACTCTAGGCTCACGATCGTGTCATAAAGAGGGGAAAAGGCAGAAAAAGTGTCCAATGCCCTGACTTTGGCACATTCTTTGCCTCTCTATGAGTGTAAGTGTAGTGATTATATATACACTAGCTGTAGAGAGGGACGTTATACAGACATGATTGCTTGTGAGGACTGACCTTACATCCCTCCTGTAGCAAGATGATAACAGACATATAACTCGTATCGTAATGAGCAAAGTATGGAAGAATGTGGCAGCCACCCTCGGACTGGTGGCTGTGAGTGTCGTAGCGTCCGCTACGACGGTACATGTGATAGCAGGTGGTAGAGCCTCGGGTAGGACTACCTCGGAGATAGCTGGGTCGGAGGTTGGGCTCTCGGCCGAGGAATACGGCTTCCACAATACAGCCCTCTCCCTCGGACAGCGCCCCGTGGGGTCAGCTCCTGACCTTACCCCAGCGGCGGAGTCTTCGGTCAAGGCTGTGGTGCACATCAAGGTGCAGAAGGAGCAGCGTGTGGAGCAGCAGCAGATGATGGATCCCTTCGAGTTCTTCTTCGGCGGAGACCCACGCAATAGCGGACGCCGTAGTCAGCCCGTAGTAGGCTATGGCTCGGGCGTGATCATCAGCGATGATGGCTACATCATGACCAATAACCACGTCGTAGAGGGTGGGGAGGATATCAAGGTGACGCTGAATGACAATCGCACCTTCACGGCCAAGCTCGTCGGTGCCGACGCAGGATCAGATATTGCCCTACTGAAGATCGAGGGGAAGGACTTCCCTACGATCCCCTTCGGCAACTCGGATAACCTCCGCCTCGGGGAATGGGTACTGGCTGTAGGGAACCCCTTCAACCTCACCAGCACCGTCACGGCTGGAATCGTGAGTGCGAAGTCTCGTTCTACGGCTTCGGCTGGTGACCAGCTGGAGGTAAGTGCCTTCATCCAGACCGATGCGGCGGTCAATCCTGGCAATAGTGGTGGTGCGCTCGTCAATGCCGCTGGGGAGCTCATCGGGATCAATACGATGATCTACTCGCAGACGGGCAACTATGCCGGCTACTCCTTCGCCGTGCCCATCAATATCGCTGCTAAGGTCGTCTCCGACATCAAGAAGTACGGTTCAGTACAGCGTGGTGTCCTCGGGGTCGTAGGGAGCGAAGTCACCTCGGAGCTCGTGCAGAAGGAAGGGCTCAAGGTCAATGAGGGCTTCTACGTCGCTGACTTTGCAGAGATCAGTGCTGCTCTGGCTGCGGGTATTGAGAAGGGTGATGTCATCACGGCGATCGCTGGGCACAAGATTACGAGCTTCGGGCAGCTACAGGAGCAGCTCTCTCGCTTCCGCCCTGGCGACAAGATCGATGTGCAGGTGAACCGCAAGGGGGCAGAGAAGACCTTCAAGGTAACGCTCCGCAACATGGAGGGCGGTGCCTCCATTCTCAAGCAGTCCTCGGCACTGGACGCACGTCTCGGCGCTACCCTTCGTCCGCTGGAGGCTGATGCACGTCGCTCCTATGGGCTCTCCTATGGGCTCGTCGTCGAGTCACTCCGCTCGGGAGCACTGAAGAATGCGGGGATACGCGAAGGCTTCATCCTCCTCACGGCTAACGACAATCCCCTACGTAGCGTCGCCGACCTCAACAAGTCCATTTCCCCCGCCAAGGGCAAGACGACGGGACGACGCTCTGGCTCGATCCTCATCCTACGGGGCTTCTATCCCCAGTCGGGTGATGTCGTCACCTACACGGTAGAGCTCTAGGCCTACGAACCATTATAGAGCATAGCCCTCGGAGAGCAGTCTCCGAGGGCTATGTCGTTTTTAGTCCTTGCTGGGGGAGAGGGGAGTGCTTTCCTATCCGATCTAGGTGAGCAGAGGCATTTGTCTAGCTCCTCTTGCGGTAGGAGAGGAGGGCTAGGGAGCAGGAGGCTAGGGCATAGGCGACGAGTGAGCTGAGCTGTGGTAGTAGATCCGTGAGCCCACTGCCCTTGAGGTAAATGCTTCGCATCGCTTGGACGAAGTAGCGTAGAGGGTTGAGGTAGGTCAGCATCTGCGCCCACTGAGGCATACTTGTGATGGGGGTGAAGAGTCCACTCATCAGGAAGAAGATCATCATGAAGAAGTACATGACGAACATCGCCTGCTGCATCGTCCCCGCAATGTTTGACACACATATCCCAAGCCCCGACATCACCAGCAGGTAGAGCAGAGTGAAGACAAGGATATTGCCCACCCCTCCTGCAGGGGTAAGCCCAAAGAGTGTTGCAGCCAAACCCATAGCCAGCATGAGGACGAAGAGCCCCAGAGTCCAGTAGGGGATGAGTTTGCTGAGGATCAGCGTCCAGGGACGAACGGGACTAACATTCATCTGTTCGATCGTCCCCGTCTCCTTCTCCCCGACGATATTTAGTGCAGGGAGGAAACCCGTGAGCATCGTCAGAAGCATCACCATCAAGCCCGGTACCATAAAGGCTTTGTAGTCTAGATGGGGATTGAACTGGTACTGGCTCTGTAGGGTGAACGTAGGGAGGGCAGTGTACGCTCCCCTTTCTCCGTTCCCTACACCTGCCTGCCTCAGCTCAGAGGCATAGTCATGCAGTACGCTGGAGAGATAGGTAGAGCCGAGGATACCACGAGTGCCATTGACGGCATTGGCAGCGAGTAAGACTTGGCTCCCCTCACCTTGTACGATTGCTTTCTCCAGGTCGTGTGGGAGCTCTAGTATGATGTCCGTCTCTCCTGCCTCTACCCCTTGTAGTGCCTCTTGGTAGCTCTTGGGGAGGGCGACGAGCTGGAAGTATCCTGAGCCTTCGATCTTCTCGATGAGCCTTCGGCTGGTCGTACTGTGGTCGTTGTCTAGGACTGCCACACGCACCTCCTTGACCTCTTGGTTGGCAGCGAAGGGCAGGATCCCGAGCATCATGAGCGGCATGAAGAGGATGACACGTGGAAGGAAGCGATGACGTAGGATCTGCTTGAACTCCTTCTCCAGTAGGTAGCGTAGCATAGCGCTTTATTCTAGTCGGGTCTTAAACTTGTATAGACTCACGAGGATGAGTACACTCGTCATCAGCGTGAGTACGAGGATCTCCGTCTCGACATGCACGAGGCCTGCCCCTTGGATCATGATCTTTCGCATAGCAGCGATGTACCAGCGTGCTGGCATGAGTGTCGATACCCACTGCAGGACGACTGGCATGCTCTCGATGGGGAACATCAGCCCCGAGAAGATCATCGCTGGCGACATGAGGACCATCCCTGAGGTCAGTATCGCTGCCACCTGACTCTCCACGAGGGTCGAGATCATGAGCCCTAGGGATAGGGCAAGGAGGATATAGAGCATCGATATGCCACAGAGCAGTAGGAGACTCCCCTGGATCGGTACCCCGAGGACGAAGGCTGAGAGCAATAGGATGGTGATGAGGTTCACCAGCGAGAGGGTGAAGTAGGGTACAGCCTTGGCGAGGATGATATAGAGGGGACGGATCGGAGAGACGAGTAGGACCTCCATCGTCCCCAGCTCCCGCTCTCGCACGATAGCGATAGCCGTCATCATCGCACAGATGAGCGTGAGGATGATCCCCATCACCCCGGGGACGAAGTTGTAGGCACTCTTCGCCTGAGGATTGTAGAGCATGCGGGTCTCTGTCTCTAGGAGTACGGGGGCTCGGTGCTCCCCGAGGAGACGCTCCTGGTAGGAGGCGATCAGAGCGGTAGCGTAGCCGACGAGGGTACGGGCTTGGTTGGGATCAGAGCCGTCAGCGATGAGCTGGATCTTGGCCTCCCCCCTCTGATGGAGGTCGCTATCAAACTGCGGGTCGAAGGCAACGGCAAGGCGTATATGCCCCCCACGGAAGAGGCTATCGAGCTCCTGTGGGCTCGTCACCTCGTAGGCGACCGAGAAGTAGGGACTCGCCTCTAGCTCGGCAGTGATCTCCCGTGCAGCCTGCCCTCTGGGAGCATAGACGGCCGTCGGGGTACTACGCACCTCTGTGGTGATCGCAAACCCAAAGAGGAGGATCTGAGCGACGGGGATACCGAGTAGGATGAGGAGCGTCCAGCGGTCTCGGGCGATGTGCTTGAACTCCTTGAGGACAAAAGCTAGGAACTGCTTCATTGTCTGGTCTTATCTGGATAGGGTAGGGTGACGATTAGCTATCGGAGCGGGTCGCACCACGGGCTAGACGCTGGAAGACTTCTTCCATCGAGGAGACCCCATAGGCCTCCCTGAGTCCCCGTGGACTGTCGAGAGCCTGGATACGTCCATCGACCATGATCGAGACCCGATCACAGTACTCAGCCTCGTCCATATAGTGCGTGGTCACGAAGACCGTGATCCCCCGCTGACTAGCGGCATAGATGAGCTCCCAGAACTGTCTGCGGGTCACCGGATCGACACCCCCCGTAGGCTCATCGAGGAAGACCACCTCGGGCTCGTGGAAGACTGCTACGGAGAAGGCAAGCTTCTGTCGCCAGCCCAAGGGGAGGTCTCGTACGAAGGTATCCCGCCGAGCCTCGAAGTCGAGGTTCCTCAGGAGCTGCTCTGTCCGCTCTCGTATGAGCTGTGGAGACATGCCGTAGATGCCTCCATAGAGGCGGAGGTTCTCCCACACACGGAGGTCCTCGTAGAGGGAGAAGCGCTGGCTCATGTAGCCAATGTGCTTCTTCACTTGCTCGGCCTCTCGGGTGATGTCGTAGCCTGCCACACGCCCCTGGCCAGAGGTCGGCTTGCTTAGCCCCGTGAGCATACGCATAGCCGTCGTCTTGCCCGCACCATTAGCCCCGAGGAAGCCAAAGATCTCCCCTCGCTTGACCTCGAAGCTAATCCCATCGACAGCGTGGAAGTCCCCGAAGTCCTTGCGCAGCTCCCGAGCGAGGATCACCTCTTCGCCCGTCGTATATTTATCTTCGCTCATGATACACCTGGGAGTAAAGCCATGAAGCAGTCCTCGACCGAAGGACTGATCTCTACAATAGACACGCTCGTATGCCCTGCCTGCAGCAGCGAGGTACGTAGAGCCTCGACGCCTCGGCTACCCGCTCTGAGGGTGACGTGGTAGCTCTCCCCGAAGGAGTAGGCAGTCTCCACCTCGGGACTCTGCCTGAGGTCTGTGAGTAGGGGGATCATACGCTCACTACGTACAGCCCAGAGGGTGTATGGGTAGCTTACCCTGATCCCCTCGGGACTATCCACCTGTAGGATCTGCCCAGACTGCATCAGGGCAATGCGTCCACAGCGGGCGGCCTCGTCCATATAGGGCGTAGAGACCATGATCGTGAGCCCCTGCGCACGGAGCCTCTGGAGCATCTCCCAGAATTCCCTACGGGACACGGGGTCTACCCCCGTCGTCGGCTCATCGAGAAAGAGTACCCGTGGGCGGTGGATCAGGGCACACGATAGGGCTAGCTTCTGCTTCATCCCTCCCGAGAGCTTGCCTGCACGACGCCCCTCGAAGCGCTCGATCTGCCCATAGATGTCTCGGATGAGGCCATAGCCCTCCTCCACGGTCGTGGCGAAGACAGAGGCGAAGAACTCGAGGTTCTCCCGTACGGTCAGATCTTGATAGAGGGAGAAGCGCCCCGGCATATAGCCGAGGATACGGCGGAGGGCACGGTAGTCACGTACGACGTCTAGCCCCTCTACCCTCGCTCCGCCTGCCGTGGGCAGTAGGAGGGTAGTGAGCATACGTAGGAGCGTCGTCTTGCCTGCACCATCGGGGCCGATGAGTCCAAAGAGCTCACCCTGACCGATCGACAGCGTAAGCGGGTGCACGGCCTCCAGAGCGCCAAAGCTCTTCGCTAGCCCCTCGATGACGATACTAGGCTCAGAGCCGTCAGAAGCGTACCTCGGCATACATCCCTAGCTTGAGCAGTCCATCATTGGCGACGGCGACCTTGATGGCATAGACGAGGTTGGCACGCTCGTCACGTGTCTGGATGGTCTTCGGGGTGAACTCTGCCTTGTCAGAGATCCAGCAGAGACGTCCCTTGTACTGCCTACGCTCGCCCTTGCCTGCGTCGGCCGAGACGGTGACCTCCTGCCCTAGTCGGAGCTGAGCCAATAGGCTCGCATCTACGTAGGCGCGTAGGTACATCTGCCGGAGGTCAGCTACCCGAAAGAGGGCTCGCCCCCGTACGGCTAGCTCCCCTGCCTCGGCATACTTAGCGAGGACAATACCGTCGATGGGGCTCGTGAGGATGGACTTCTTGATCTCGTCCTCGACCTGTAGGACTTGTATGCTGAGGGTGGCGGCTTCGTCGCTCAGGCCTTGGTTCCCTCGCCCGAGGGCATCGGTCTGGGCGGAGAGCTGGCGCTCGAGTACGGCGAGCTGAGCGGTGAGGTCATCCACCTGCTTGGTGGTCGATGCGCCTGCACGCTGTAGCTCGGTGAAGCGGGCGAGCTCCCGTCGCTGTACGGCTATCTGCTCCCGCAGGGAAGCGATCTGTACGGGTACGTTGGAGCGTCTGCCTCCGAGGGCATGGATGGAGGAGTAGAGCTGCATCTTCCTCAGGTGTAGCTGGGTGGTGTCTATGAGCCCTATGGGCTCCCCAGCACGTAGGGTGTCGCCCTCCTGTAGGCGGAGGCTGAGGAGCTCTCCCTGAGCGTTGGCTGAGACGGTGACCTCGGTGGCCTCGAAGGTCCCTGTGGCATCGTACTCTTGATCCTTCCCCCCGCAGGCCGTGAGGCTCATCAGTATCAGGGGTAGGGCGAGTGGGCGGAGTCTATTCATCATCGTAGATTGTAGTTGAATGCTTGGATTGGGGTGGGGCTTGTGAGGCTTGTAGTGGAGCTTCTCTCCCCGTGATGTGGATACGAAGGGTGCCTCTCCACCAGGTGAGGCGGGGTGAGCATAGGGGCGGAGGATGGATTGGGATGGTTACTCTCCTGCGATCCAGCGGAGGTCGTATAGGAGCTGTAGGTACTGTACTCGGTGTAGGATCTTTTCCTGCTCGGCTAGGCGCACGTTGGTGAGGTCACGCATGAGGTCTACCCCGGTGAGGGTACCATGCTCCATCTTGGCCGTCGAACTGCTGTAGATACGTCGGCGCAGGGCGATGAGCTCATCATCATAGTGGAGCTGAGCCTGTACCTTGTCTAGTGCCCCCCTCTGTCTCGTAGCCTCGATCTGCTGGTTGGTGACGAAGGCCTCACGCTGTAGCCCGAGGCTACGCTCCTGTGTGGAGAGTAGGCGCTGGCTATCACGGTGTGTATAGAGGCTCCCGAGAGACCAGGAGAGACGTGCCCCGATGATGTAGTAGGAGGAGAAGTCTCGCTCTAGGACGTTGAGTCCGGGACGAGCATATCCCCCCTGGGCAAAGAGCCCAAGGGTGGGGAGTAGGGAGGCCGAGAGCTCCCTGCGCCGAGCCCCTAGGGTCTGGGTCTGCAGTGCCAGCACCTCTAGCTCGGGACGGGCTTTGTCCCCCGCTACCCGAGCCTCAGCCTCGGGGAAGCTCAGACGTGTACTATCGGGGAGCGTATCTCCCATGAGGAGGCCAAGTGCCCCGAGGTAGCTACGACGTAGGGCTAGGTACTCACTCTGGGTACGCTCCGAGCGAAGGCGGTCTGCCTCCACAGCGTCTAGGTCGGTAGGGGTCGCCACTCCCCCCTGGATAAGGGTCTCCACCTTGTGCTTCGTGCGCAGGATCTCCTCGTGAAAGAGGTCATTGTAGCGTGTCTGCTCCGAGAGGAGGAGTAGGGCGAAGTAGATTTCATTTACCCGCCGCCTCAGGCTATATAGCGAGACATCCGTCTGGGCACGGCTGACCTCGGCCTCGGAGCGAATGAGCTCACGGGAGGCTCCTGTCCTCCCCCCATCCCATAGGAGCTGGCTGACGTCGAGTGTCGCCCCATACTGATCACGGTGCACCTCGGGGATGCTCATGGGGAGTCCTAGGGCGGCGGGGTCTAGGGGGAGCTTGGTGACCTCGGACTGATAGGAGGCCTTGACGTTGAGACTCAGCTGTGGGAGGTAACGCTTGCTGGCATTGGAGAGGCTGTAGTCTCTCGTCGCCTCGATGAGGGCATACTGCTGGCTCAGGGGGTAGTGTGCCTTGGCTCGCTCCCAGCAGGTCTCTAGGGAGAGCTCCTGGGCGAAGGCTCCCCGAGGCATGAGGAGCATGAGGAGGGCGAGCTGGAGCGCCTTGGTCGAGATATGTATCATAGGTCGGGGCTTAGGGTCTTAGGCGAGCTAGGACGGTGGTGATGAGCTCTGTGCGGTGCGCCTCGTAGTCGGCATCCTCGGGGATATGACCGGTGGCTGCACGCCTAAAGGAGGCGAGGATGAAGAAGGAGATATTCTGCGTGACGACGAGGTTGAGTAGTGCCTCGGCACGGACATCGCTGATCCGTCCCGCCCTGCGCTCGGCCTGCAGGTCTTCCTCTAGGTGGCGTAGGAACTCACCTCGAGCCCGAGCAAGCTCCTGTGCATAGGGGATCGCACGCTCTGGGCTGAAGAGGATTTCCTTGAGGACGAAGGGGACGAGGCGAGGGTTCTCCCTCAGGAAGGAGAGGTGGGCAGAGATGAGCCTCGTGATACGCTCCTCGAAGGTCTCATCCCGACGGTCGAAGCTGAATATGTTCTGGAGCATGAGCTCCACCTTACTCCCGAAGATCCGGGCGAAGAGGTTCTCCTTCGTACGGTAATAGTAATGCACCAGCGCGCTATTGCACCCGGCACGCTGGGCAATCTGGGTGGTCGTCGTCTGGGCGAACCCCTGCTCGAGGAAGAGCTCCTCGGCTGCTAGGAGGATCTCCTCCTCCGTCTTTTCCTCTTTCTTCATACGCTGTACTACTAGGGGGAACCAATGATTGAGTTAGTTACTTTGTTTAACTGCAAAGTTAAACTAAAAAGTGAATATGGAAATATCCCTCTCTTGGGATCGTCGTGTTCGATGGATAAGGTGCTGGTATATAGGGTTTCCCTTCACTCCTTTTCCTCGGGGTAGCACCTATGGAATACGGAAGCCCCCCTCCTCCGAAAGCGGAAGAGGGGGGCTTGCTCGTGGGGTAAGTCGTGTGGGCTTACTTAGCCGAAGGGATTTCCTTGAGTACCTCTAGGAGGTGACGCCACCAGAGGTCTACGGTCTTGATCTCGATACGCTCTGCAGGAGAGTGTACGTCACGGAGCGTAGGACCGAAGGAGACCATGTCGAGCTCGGGGTAGACCTCTAGGATCAGACCACACTCGAGACCTGCGTGGATAGCCTTGACGGCTGGTTCCTTGCCGAAGAGCTTGCGATAGGCATCTGCCGAGGCCTTGAGGATCGCTGAGTTGGGGTTGGGCTTCCATCCTGGGTAGGGGTCACGTACGCTGACCTTGGCTCCTGCGAGCTCGAAGGCGCTCGTGACCATCTCGGCAGCGCTGTCACGTAGCGAGGTGGTGGAGCTACGCTGACTCGTCTCGACGAGGATGACGCCATCACGCTGCTTGATCGAGGCTAGGTTGTTGGACGTCTCTACCAGACCCTCCAGCTCGTGGCTCATGCCGAGTACCCCGTGGGGGCAAGCGTAGAGGGCACGTACTAGGGCATGCTTGGTCTTCTCGTCGATGACCTTGGCTGGGGCTGTGCCTTCCTCTAGAGCGACACGTACGTTGGGGTCTACGGCCTTCTGCTCGTTGCGGACATCGGCGTCGATCTTCTTGATGAGTGCTTCTACCTCGGCACGGTCGCTGGCCTTGACTCCGATGAGGGCATGTGCCTCACGGGGGATCGCATTGTGCAGGTTACCCCCACCGATCTCGGCTAGACGCCAGCTGACGTGCTTCTCTAGGGCATAGAGGCAGCGGGTGAGCACCTTGTTAGCGTTCCCCAGCCCGCAGTGGATCTCTCCACCCGAGTGACCGCCCTTGAGTCCGGAGACGGCGATACGTAGCCAGACGAGGCCCTCGGGGGCAGGCTCGGCTGTGTACTCGAACTCTGCGATGAGCCCCATCCCACCAGCGCAGCCGATGAAGAGCTCGCCCTCGTCCTCACTGTCGAGGTTGATGAGTATCTTACCCTCTAGGAAGCCAGGCTTGAGCTCCATGGCACCTGTCATCCCCGTCTCTTCGTCGATCGTGAAGAGGGCCTCTAGGGGGCCGTGGGGGATGTCGTTAGAGGCGAGGATAGCTAGCTGGGCAGCGCAGCCGATCCCATTGTCTGCGCCGAGGGTCGTACCGTCGGCATGGAGCCACTCGCCATCGACGATCGTGCGGATGGGGTCGTTGTCGAAGTCGTGCTGGGTACCAGCGTTCTTCTCGCACACCATATCCACGTGGCTCTGTAGGATCACCTTCACGCGATCCTCATAGCCGGGGGTGGCTGGCTTGCTCATGACGATGTTGCCGACGTGGTCTTTCTTGTAGGAGATCCCGTGTTCCTTGGCAAACTTTTCGAGGTAGGCGATGATCTTCCCTTCCTTCTTAGAGGGGCGGGGGACCTGGGTGATCTCATGGAAGTACTTCCAGACGATCTTGGGGTTCAGTTCGGTAATTTCCATTGTTCCTGAATGTTTATTGTGCTCGGGCACCCTCCGGGGCACCCTCTCGTGGACGCCGTGTGAGCTCCGTGGACAGGAGGGTAGATAGCATGTATAAAGCTCTATGTACCAAGAAAACTCGTACCTTTGTCCACGACAAATATAAAGATAAAAAGTAAGCATGCCACTATTCATCGTCTCCCTACTGGCTGTCGGACTCGCTGTCCTGCTGCTGGCCGTCGGGATTATATTCAAGAAGAACGGGCGCTTCCCCAACACCCACGTCGGGGGCAACCGGGCCATGCGTGAGCGGGGGATCTCCTGCCACACCTCGCAGCACAAGGAGGCTCAGAGCCACCAGAACCTCGCTGAGCGCGTCGCCAGTCACGAGGCTTAGACCAGACTCAATAAAATACAACTCATACATTCTACTTATGACAAAGAATAGTCTCGTAGGCCTAGGGCTCGCTGCTCTAGCCTTGACTACCTCCCTCTCACTCGCCTCCTGCAAGGATGCCGACAAGAAGGCCTCTCCCACCACGGCTGCCGAGGTGCAGGCTACGGGGCTCCCCATAGCCCTCGTACGTATGGACTCGGTCTCCTCGCAGTACAAGTACGCTCAGGAGGTCAAGGCCGCCCTCGAGAAGGATGCCCTCGAGCATCAGACCCGACTGCAGAGCAAGGGCGCTGCGATCCAGAAGGCTGCTGCCGACTTCGAGCGCCGTATGCGTATCAATGCCTTCGTCTCGGCAGAGGCTCAGCAGGCTGAGCAGCAGAAGATCATCCGTATGCAGCAGGAGGGTGAGGCCCTCAGCGCTCAGCTCACCCAGCAGCTCGGGATGAAGCAGCAGCTCATGCTGGAGGATATGATGAAGGAGATACGTGCACAGCTCAAGGAGTACAACAAGGATGGTCGCTACAAGCTCATCCTCACTCAGGTCGGTGACAACGTCCTCTACGCAGATGAGGCACTAGACATCACCGATGACTTCATCAAGTACCTCAACGAGCACTACACCGCAGGCAAGGCCACCGAGGCCAAGCCTGACTCCGCCTCCCGAGCTAAGTAGTTCGCTAGCCCCGTCCCCGAGGGACGCTCATCCCTCAGACGCCTAAGGGACTAGCACCCCGATAAGACCGCCCCCAGAGTACCTGCCCCGGCAGGAACTCTGGGGGCGGTCTCTGTATATGGGCTCCTGAGGTGCTAGGTGTGGATAGGCCACCTCCCTACCGAGTCGGGGTGGTGGATATGCTGGTGGAGAAGTTGGGGGGAAAAAGGAGACCCCACCCTCCCCCTGACGCGCCCTGGGGGAGGATGTGGGAGGGGGCTAGAGCTTAGCCTCGGTAGAGAAGGAGATAAGGATCGAGTGGAGATAGCTCGGGAGGGTGAAGAGCTCAATCTGTGGACGTTCGTAGGGGGCTTTTCGCTGAGTCATCATTGTGTGGATTAAATGTGGATAACGAATCTATTGGGGTTGGTGTCGTGCGGAGCGGAGGATACTCTGCTCCGGAGTGGCTCTCCCTCCGATACAGACGGGGAGCGTGGGGTAGGCTTCGCCCTCCCTCGAGTCATCTTTGGGGGTGGGGAGCTACTACCTGGGCGTGTGTTGGGGGGCTCCTCTTTGGTCAGAAGGGTGGGGAGTCCCTGAGGGCACCTCGGTGTCGTGTGCGTCCGCAAAGGTACAAAGCTTCCTGCATATCATCCTCCGCCCCCTCGCAAACGTCCGCACAGACGCAGAGGATCGCTAGGGGAGAGAGAGCCGAGAGACCACGGACAGAGGGTGTGCAGGGTAGAGGCTCAAGGTGGGGGCTACGGACAGAGTGTGTGCGGGGTAGAGCCTCGAGATAGAAACCTCCTTCCCCGAGGCCTCTGGTTCCCCAGTATAGACTTCTTGCCTAGGAGGGGAATGTGTACACGCGTGTACACTATGGTGTACCCACGTGTACACTATGGTGTACCCACGTGTACACAACTGTATACCCACGTGTACACAACCTCGCTCTCGGTATGTCCGCCGTAGGCCACTCGTATACACCTCCCCGAGGCTGATGTCTAGGAGTCCAAGTAGGCTGAAACAGAGGAGTCTCTGGGAGCTGATGTGATACTCTCAGAGAGCCAAAGCGTGGGATATGCAGGGTGTAGCCATTCGCCCGCTCTAAGGGGCTCTGTATATAGGGAAAGTGCTACCTTTGCGGTGTAAGCGAGGGGACTCCCAACAAGTGTACATCTCTCCCCTATGCCGAAGGAGGGTATCACCCCACGTACTCCTATCCCAGCTGTACGCGGTGCGTCCCCAGCCCTCCACCACAAGCACCATACATCCCGAGCCAACTGGGGACGAAGGCTCACCAAAAGAAACAACCATAAATATGGTGAACATTTACTCACCTTCCTCTCACCCTATGAGTCGTAGGCTTGCCCTCACGCTCGGCCTCCTGCTCGCTCTCCTCCTCTCCCTCCCCTCCCACGCACAAGACGGGCGAAGCAAGGTGCCAATCAATCGTACCATCAGTGGCTTTACCCTCGGGGTTACAACGCCTGCAGAGGCACGGGCAATCATCCAACGGCAGGGCGGAAAGATAATTCTAGAAGTCGGCGTTCACGCTGGAAGTAAAGATGCAAGCTATATTGTCTCGGGACTTAACTATGCAAGGCGCCCCACGCAGACTGTCGATATGTTTTTTTATAAGGGGCATCTGCGTAGTATATACTTTGGCTTCGATGGTTGGGATGTACTAGAGCAGATAGAGTCAGAACTAGAAGATAAATATGGAAAGATGATAGAGTCTGAGGGGATGTTCAAAAAGAAAGGTATTGTTGATCCCTTTACCTCTTTAGAGGTAGTTCGCACCTTTGAATATGAGGGACATGTTAGAATCGATCATGCTTATATTGCCTATACAGATAAGGAACTTGATCGAGCTCGTTCGGCAGAGAAAGAGAGTGAGAACTAGTAGGCTTGGAGTGGAACTTTTGCCCGCTCCAGCCCTCCCGTGAGGGGCTGGAGCCCTTCGCCCATTAGGTCAGATGGTGGAGTCGAGAGGGGTAGAGCTAGATACGTAGGCTATCGCTCCGTATCTATTATATGCTAGCCATCCTCCTCCTTGTACGCAGACGATCTCGGATAGGAGTAGGTGGAAAAGGCTACCTTTGTCGAGAGAGAGACTCGCTCCTTGATGCGGGCTTCTCCGCTTTGCCAATAAAGAGGAGGGTGTCATATCGTGACCATCCAGTTCGGTATGCACTATTCGTCCCTCTCCTCGTCCACAATTCAGTAATACACAGAGCCCGTAGGGGACGAAGGCTCACCAAAGAAACAACCATAAATATGATGAACATCTACTCACCTTCCTCTCGCTCTATGAGTCGTAGACTTGCCCTCACGCTCGGTCTCCTGCTGGCTCTCCTCCTCTCCCTCCCCTCCTACGCACAAGATGGGCAAAGCAAGGAGCCAATCGACCGTACCATCAGTGGCTTTACCCTTGGGGTTACAACGCCTGCAGAGGCACGTGCAATCATCCAACGACAGGGCGGAGAGATAGAAGAAACTCAAGCATGGAGTGATGAGGTGGTCTATGCCATTACGGGACTTAAATATGCGAGGCGCCCCACGCTCTCAGTCCGCCTATATTTCTATAAGGGGCATCTGCGGAGTATATCATTTGTCTTTGGTGATCTAAAGATATTCGAGCAGATAGAGTCAGGATTAGAGAATAAATATGGAACGATGGCGGAGGGTAAGGCAACGTCCAAAATGAGAGTGAAAGGTCTTGCTGATGCCTTTACTTCTTTAGAGGTGGTAGTTCATAGCTTCGAGGACGACGGGCATGTTGGATTCGCGTACGCTTATATTTCATATACAGATCGGGAACTTGATCGGGCTTATTCGGCAGAGAATGAGAATGAGATCTAGTAAGATGGGATGCGACTTGTACCCATCTACCTGCCCCCTCGCCGATTAGGCTGTATAAAAGGGGGGATGCCTAAGACTAGGTATTGACAATGAGGTGGAAAAGGTATAATATTGCATATGTCCATCGAGGGCAGTACATGACACATCACTGAACTCGCCAAAGTATCCAAGGAGGGTATCACCCCACGTACTCCTATCCCAGCCGTACGCAGTGCGTCCCCAGCCCTCCACTACAAGTACCATACATCCCGAGCCAACTGGGGGCGAAGGCTCACCAAAGAAACAACCAGGAATATGATGAACATCTACTCACCTTCCTCTCACCCTATGAGTCGTAGGCTTGCCCTCACGCTCGGACTCCTGCTGGCTCTCCTCCTCTCCCTCCCCTCCCACGCACAAGACGGGCGCAGCAAGGTGCCAATCAACCGTACCATCAGTGGCTTCACCCTTGGGGTTACAACGCCTGCAGAGGCACGGGCAATCATCCAACGACAGGGCGGAAAGATAATTCTAGAAGACGGCACTCACGCTGGAAGTAAAGATGCAAGCTATATTGTCACGGGACTTAACTATGCAAGGCGCCCCACACAGACTGTCTATATGTTTTTCTATAAGGGGCATCTGCGGAGTATATTCTTTATCTTCAGTGATTTGGATGTACTAGAACAGATAGAGTCCGAATTAGAGGATAAATATGGAACGATAACAGAGGGTGTGGGAACGTCCAAAATGAAAAGTAAAGTCGTTTTTGATGCCTTTACCACTTTAGAGGTAGTTCGCAACTTTGAATATGAGGGACATAGTATGTTCAAGGATGCTTATATTGCCTATACAGATGTGGAACTTGGTCTAGCTCGTTTGGCAGAGAAAGAGAGTGAGATCTAGTAGACTTGGAGTGGGACTTTTGCCCGCTCCAGCCCTCCCGTGAGGGGCTGTAGCCTTTCGCCCATTAGGTCGGATGTTGGAGTCGAGAGGGGAAGAGCTAGATAGGTGGGGCATTGCTCCGTGTCTACATGCGCCCCATCGCCTTTCTTGTACGCAGACGATCTCGGATAGGAGTAGGTGGAAAAGGCTACCTTTGTCGAGAGGGAGGGGAGCGCACCCTTCGTAGGTGTCTCCCTACCTTTTGCGATAGAGGAGGGGCGCATCGTGTCCGTGTGCCAAGTGGTGTGCTGTGTATCCCCATTCCTTCCCACCTCCCTCTCTACAAGATTAGAGCCCGCAGGGGATGAGACTCTATAGTGAGATACAGCAATGAATAAGAGACGCTATCAAAACCTCTTCTCCTCGCTAGGCCCAAGGATCGTCCTAGCCCTGAGCCTAGCCCTAGGTCTCTTCCTTGCTCCTAATATCCAAGCCCAAATAAAGCAGAGTAAGGTTCCCATCGAGCGTACGATCCTCGGCTGCACCCTCGGGGTATCTACCCCTAAACAAGTGGTGGAGATTGTCCAAAAACTAGGTGGAGAGATCATCCAAAACTACTATTCCCCTCAGCCTGCACGATACACCGTGAGCTACATAGCTACGGGGCTTATGTATGAGGGTAGTGCTACACGGAGGGTCTTGTTTCAGTTCTACAGAGGGCAGTTGGTATTTGTCTCCTTGACCATTGTGGAGCAGCAGGAGCTCAATCGTATAGAGCGTCTATTGGTGGGTAAGTATGGGGTGATGGGGAAAAGCCAAGATGCCTCCCCCATCGTCACGATGAAGCAAATACAAGATGCTCATACGGGGCTATGGATAATCAAGAATTACAGCACCAAGAGTCATCAGGTATTTAAGGATGGGACGATTGGTTATGCCGATCGAGCGCTGAGCCAAGCTCAGAGAGCGGAGAGCGCAGGAGACCTCTAGTCTCAGTCCGATAGGAGGGGGGGGCTTCCCCCTC
This sequence comes from uncultured Porphyromonas sp., assembly GCF_905372525.1. GTDB lineage: Bacteria > Bacteroidota > Bacteroidia > Bacteroidales > Porphyromonadaceae > Porphyromonas. The sequence goes on along the minus strand of NZ_CAJPPN010000030.1, from coordinate 10,935 downwards.
CTATATAGAGACTTAACGAGGAGAATACCTAGGATTGGGTATTGACAATGAGGAGGGAATGGTGTAATATTGCATGTCTGCATCGGGCAGACTCTTAATACATCATTAACTCATCATGGAACAGAACCAAAAGACCCCAGAGAGGACGTCCTCTCTCCCCTCCGAATGTACCACCATCATCGTTGGCCCCGAGATGATGGCCGATGGCTCGAGGATCGTAGCTCGTAGCGAAGACTGGAATGCCATGCTCGCTAAGAACCTCGAGCTCTACCCCGATACCGCTATGGGTGCCGAGCGCTTTGTCGCTCTGGATAGCCCCTTCCGTTGCGAACTCCCACGAGAGGCCTTGGGCTACTCCGCCCTCGCCCCCTATCACCTGCGTGGCCACTGGGGCAGTGCGGGCTTCAATACCGCTGGGGTCGGGATGAGCGCCACAGAGAGCATCTTCAGTAGCGACCGAGCACTAGAGGCTGACCCCCTCGTCGAGAATGGGGTAGCAGAGAACTCTGTCTTCAACATCGTCCTACCCTACATCCGCTCTGCCCGCGAAGGGGTGCTTCGCCTAGGGGCACTGATCGAGGAGCATGGCATCGCCGAGGGCTTCGGGGTGGGCTTCGTGGACAGCCACGAGACCTGGTACCTAGAGACTGCCTCGGGACACCGCTGGCTCGCCTGTCGTATCCCCGAGGATCAGTACTTCGTCACGGGGAATCAGAGTCGCTTCAGACGCTACGACCCGAAGGATCCCGAGCACTACTTAGCCAGTGCAGACCTCATCGAGCACGCTATACAGCACGGGCTGTATGACCCAGCTAAGGGAGACTTTGACTTCCACGAGGCCTATATCCGTGATGTGGCGCTGGACACGACGTACAACTATCCTCGGGTCTGGGGACTCCAGGCGATGCTGAGCCCCTCGATCCACAATGACGTCACCCGCAATACCTTCCCCGTCTTTGCCCGAGCAGAGCATCCTCTGGAGATGGATGACCTGCGCCGAGTCTTCCGCTTCCACTATCAGGGTACGGAGCATGATCCCTATCTGCATGCCAACCCTCGGGAGCCTTACCGCCCTGTCTCCATCTTCCGCACAACGCAGACGCATATCCTGCAGGTTCGCCCCGAGCTACCGCAGGCCATCGGACGTATAAACTATGTCGCCCTTGGGATGGCCGACCTTGGGGTCTTCCTACCTCTCTATCAGGGGATCACATCTTATCCCGAGGCCTACACCAAGGGGACGAACCACTCCAGCCACGACTCGGCCTACTGGAAGTTCCGCAAGGTACAGGCTCTAGGGATGGTGAACTACAACCGCTATGCCCCCCTGATCCAGGAGACCTATGCCCGCTTCGAGGCAGAGACCGATGCCCGCCAGCGGGAGATGGAGCAGCGCTACCTAGCCGTCTATGAGAGCCAGCCCTACTATGCGGCAGAGCTCCTACAGAGCTTCTCGGATCAGATCCTGCTCAAGGCACTGCAGGTAACGGATGAGCTGATCGAGACCCTCTTTACCCGCCTCACGGAGGATATCCAGGAGGAATATCTCTTCCACGGCGCTTAATCGCCTATCGCCCTCGGGAGGTATCCTCCTAGAGCCGAGGGAGAGCCCACAAGTGAAGTGAGGGGCAGGACGAAGTTATCTACTTCGTCCTGCCCCTCACTCTTATAAAGGTACCCTCCTCTGCGGTGTGGTTGGGGTGGGATCTGCGGGCAAGGGCTAGCGCAGGTGCATGTCCTGACGCCTAAGGCTGTGGTCGGGATAGAGGGTGGGGAGCTGAGGCTTGGGCTTCTCACTCCCCCGGTCAAAGTGGTAGGAGACCCCGAGGCTGATATTCCATAGGGAGTAGTGTAGCTCCTTGGTCTGCTGGTGTAGACGCTGGCGGTAGTACTCTTGTACCCGTTCACCGAGACCAAAGGGAGCCTTTGCCCTTAGGCTGACCGCTAGCTGTCCTTCTAGGAACTGCTTTTGCACCCCGAGCTGGATAAGGGGATCACTCGTCCTACGTCTCCCGAAGAGGAAGCGGGGGCTGTGGTAGGAGGCACTGAGGTCGAAGAGCCACCCCTCCCGTAGGCTGTAGGAGAGCTCTCCACCGCCCCTTACCTCCCAGCCCATACTACTTCGTCCCCGCGTCTGTGGGCGGAAGGTGGGATCTAGCAGATAGGCAGCGTAGGTGAGTCCAGCGTAGAGCTTGACCCCGAGCCGATCACTGAGGAAGCGGCTACGATAGCTCAGGGTCAGGTCGGAGAGATGTCCGCTCCCGACGTTGGCGAAGGCGAGGAGGTCGGTAGATGGCTCCATGAGCTGGGCCGCGATGAGCTGTGCCTGATGGCGATAGGAGGCCGATAGGCTGAGGGCATGTCCCCCGAAGGCCTTGGCTAGACTAAGCTGTACGAGGTCGGTGCTCTGCGGACATAGGTTAGGCTGTCCCATCACCTGCTCCAGCTCATGTAGGTAGTAGGGACTCGGGGAGAGGAGCTCGGCGGAGGGATGCTCCACATAGCGTGTATAGCCTAGGCGCCCCGTGTAGCCCCAGCGGGTGTAGCGTAGGGCAAGCGATGGGAGCGGGGTCACGTACTGCCTCTGAGCTCCTAGTCCGTAGTGTCCCCACTGCACCCCTAGCGTGAGTGTGGCAGATAGGTCTGTCGATAGCTGGAGCTGATCCTCGGCTAGGAGACGGAGCTGTGTGCTCTGATAGCGTCCCCCCAGCCCATGCAGACGACTCCTCTGCTCCTGCTGGCTGAGGGTGAAGGTCAGGTCGTGCAGTCTACTGAGGAGCTCCACACCCCGCTGCTCATAGACGAGGTCGGTAGCGATGGAGAGGTCCCCGAGGCTGTACCTATGATCGCTCAGGTCGGCGAAGGTATTCCCCTGCACCCAGCCCCGAGTCTTCACGAGGAGTCGCTGGGTAGGGGTGGGGCGATAGGCTAGGAGGAGGTTAAGCTCCAGCGACCCCTCCTGCTCAGAGAGATTCCCCTCACGGGCGCTCATGGGCTGGATGAGCCTGCTCTGGGAGCGTAGTTGCCTTCCCCCAAGGCGTAGGGAGCCCGTACCCTGTAGCTCTGGGCTCAGGTAGATATTGACCAGCCCCCCTAGGGCGAGGCTTAGAGAGCGATCCTCGTTGCTCTGGCGGAGGACTTCCCGCTCACCTTGGTACAGATGTGTCTCGGGGTAGAGGTGGCTATAGCTGACTGCGGAGAAGAGCCTTAGGTCAAAGCGCTGTGTGTAGAGTGATAGACTCGGGTGTAGCCGATACTCGGGACGTAGTACCCCAGCAGAGGCTAAGAGATCCCCCCGCAGGGTAGTCGTCGTCTCTCGTCGGAGGGTGATATAGACGGCTCCCCCCTCTCCCTCGGTCTGTGTGTCCCGATAGCGTACCTCTACTTGGTCTAGGTCGGAGGCAGCTAGGCTACGGATGAAGCCCATGCTGGCCGGGACTTCGTTGACGTAGATCGGGGCTAGACTCGTCGCTCCGATGAGACAGACGCCCTCGTCTGTGAGGAGGAGCCCTGGTAGACGTCTCAGGGCTTGGTCTGCCTTAGCCCCCTGGGGTAGGCTGGTGGGAGAGACCCGATAGCTCTCCGAGGTGGGGCTACTGCTCCCCCGCTGGTCACGGAGTACCTCCACACCGGGGAGGGTGCGTAGGGGAAGCCTTAGGGTATGGCTCTGCTCCTTCGTCTCCTCGGTAGAGATATTGGCCTCTAGGGTAGCATAGCCCTTGCCCCAAGCCCATAGGTGTGCCTGGGTGCAACCCTGAGGAGCCTTCGTCGTGAAGAGTCCCTCTCGGTCGGTGTAGCCCGTGACGACGAGTGTATCGGCGAAGGCAATGCGGAGAGCAATGGAGTCCAATGCCTTGCCCGAGGGAGATAGGATGCGGAGCGTAAGGGGAGTCTGAGCTGCTACGTACTGTACGGATAGGGCAGCTAAGGCAAGCCCTATGAGCCAGGTGGCGGTGTACCTAGGTATACTCATGTGTGTCGTAATATATAGTGTAGGAGGTATGTACTAGTCGTTACCTAGCACAAAGATCGAAAGAATTATCCAAATAGCCCTCCCACAGCGAGATCTTCTACTCATCCCCCCACTACTACCCACCTCGGGGGGGACGAAAGTAGGCAAGCCCCATCCCTCATCTTCCCAAGACGCTGAGCGTCTCTGGGGGGTGAGGAATGGGGCTTGGCGAAATAGGCGGGGTGTCGATGCCCCGTGCTACTTATGTAGCTTGTAGTTGTGCACCCTTAGATCGGTGATACTACTGCGGAAGGTACCTACCTCGTCAAGAGGGAAGACCAGCGTACGCATGTAGAACATACGCCCCCTAGTGCGTGAGCGATAGACAATGGGCTCGAAGCGATCGGGGGACTCGTACAGCTTGTCTAGGCGAAGGGCATCAGCATCAGGAGTCTCGGCATAGAGGAGCATTCGGCTGAGGTGCTCCCGACGCTTGCCATCCACGTAGAGGGTGAGGCTGTTATTGTCGCCCTCGATGGAGATGGTGACCTTGCCCTCCTTGGGGAGGGTGTAGTCGAAGGTGTCGAGGTAGCCATCACGAGCGAAGCCTAGTCGTCCGTGACGAGGGTCGGCGAGGTAGAAGGTAGCGTTGCGTGAGCGAAGGAGTACCGTCCCCCGAGCTTCCTCACGTGCGTCGATGGTGAAGGTGACGCTGTAGTCATAGCCGATCTCGGGGACAGCCTCACCGAGGTGTCCACTGCCCGAGGGTAGGCTGGAGCGGTGCAGTACCTCTCGCTGGCCACCTTGCCATCGGGCGAGCTCGTTCACACCTGGGGCTTCGCTAAGCACCAGACGGCGCTGCTCCATCTCCTCGTAGGGGATGCTCGTGCCAGAGCCCGTCCACATCTTGAGTGCCATGTAGTGTAGGGCAGGCATGATGCGATGGTGAATATCCTTGACAGAGATCCCGTTGCCGTAGTGGTCGTTCCATACGGAGAACATCCCACCGAGCAGTGCAGGATCGCCCTCGGGCAGAGTGACAGCGGAGCTCACGACAGCAGGCGTCCACTTGGCGTGTAGGTAGCGGGTGTCGAGGTAGTCCTGATAGTAGCCTGCAGCAGGTACGATGTAGGTGTAGGAGTCGGGTGTGCTGACGAGCTTTGCCCCTGCCTCCTTAGTGGCGATGGGGTCTACGAAGTCTCGTGACCAAGTGAGTACGACAGCTTGGTCGAGCTTGACAGGGGTCTTGCCATAGGCATGGCGGAGTGCTCCCCATAGATAGGCCTGCTTGCCGAAGCTCTCTACATAGCGGATATAGCGGTCGGTGAAGTAGCGGAACTTCTCACGGAGCTCTTCTGTGGCATTGCTGTACTCGTCCGTACCGATGTTGATATGCTTGCTACGGAAGACGGGGTTCTTCCCTCCTAGGTACTCCTTGAGTAGGGCATCGATGAAGGTGTAGGTCTCTTCCTTGAAGATGTCGAGGTGATCGGCACCATGCTCCTTGCTTGCCAGCTCAGGACGATAGTGGGTGAAGGCAAGTGTATGGGCTGGGATGTCGATCTCGGGGATGATGTCCACGAAGATACGCTCGGCCTGCTTCTGTAGGTCGATGAACTCAGCCTTGGAGTACGAAGCACCCTTAGGGGCAAGGCCAGGGAAGGTGGTGCTCTCTAGGCGGAAGGCCGCGGAGGTCTTCGCCCAGTCGTTGCCGAAGTAGACCTTGAAGCCATTGTCATTCAGGTGAAGCTGCAGGGTGTTCATCTTGTAGTATGCGAGTACTCGGATGAGTCGCTGTAGGTAGTCCATCGGGATGTACTTACGACCTACGTCCAGCATCAGTCCACGTAGGGCATACTGAGGCTTGTCGATGGTCGTCCCGCAGGGGATCATCTGGTCTTCATCCTGCTCGGAGAGCTGGAGGAGGGTACGTGTACCCCAGTAGAGGCCTTGGGTATGAGTGGCCTCTAGGACAGCGTCCTCGCCGACCATTAGGCGATAGCCCTCCTTACCTAGGTTGTGCTTATCCTCCGAGGACTTGACGAGGCGTAGGAGGAGGTCACCTTTGTTGCGAGGCTCCTTGCCGATCTGGATCTTGCGCCCAAACATCTCTGCGTAGTCCTTCGCCAGCTCTTCGGCTACAGCCTTCACCTCACGGCTGGAGGAGCCGAGGACGATACGGGTAGGGCGATAGGTACCCCGCCCTCCTGTCCAGGAGGTGAGCTCTGGGATGACAAAGGGCTTGGGGTTGATGGGGACGTCGCTATTGTCCTGTGCTCTTAGCCCCACGGATGGGAGGAGCAGGGTGAGCAGGAGCAGGGGAATGCGTAGCCAAGCTTGCTTCATAATGATAGGGAGTGGATTAAGTATAGGGATGATTAGGGAGCGTCCCGCTCTGTGTCCACCTCTGATGAGGAGGGTGGGAGAGGGATGCTTCGTGATGTGAGTGCGACTAATGTGTATCGGTCATGTATGAGGGGCATGTGGGCGTGCGTTCGGGGCATACGAGGGGAGGATAAGATGCTGGGGTGGCAGTACTCGCTCGCCTAACCCTTCGTCTGGCTGGGGAGCGCTCTGCGCAGACGAGCCACAGGTAGGTGGAGCTGCTCCCGATACTTGGCTACTGTACGGCGGGCGATCGGGTAGCCCCGCTCACTGAGGAGCTCGGTCAGTCGCTCATCGGAGTAGGGGGCACGCTTGTCCTCGCCCTCGATGAGCTCGGTGAGTACCTTCTTGATCTCTCGAGTGGAGATGCTCTCCCCCTCGTCGTTGAGCATCCCTTCGCCGAAGAAGTACTTGAGCATATAGACCCCGAAGTCTGTCTGTACAGACTTGCTGTTGCTCACTCGGGAGATGGTACTGATGTCGAGCCCTGTCGCCTCGGCTATATCCCGGAGGATCATCGGGCGCAGATCCGAGACCTCCCCCGAGAGGAAGAAGGCTCGCTGATGGGCGACAATGGCTGCCATGGTCGTGCGGAGGGTATGCTGGCGCTGCTGGAGGGCATCGATGAACCACCGTGCCTGCTCGACCTTGTGCTTGAGGAAGGTCATAGCCTCACGACTCTGACGGCTCTCCTTAGCCCGAACCTTGTTCTCCTCCAGCATCCTGAGGTAGGTAGGGCTAAGGCGCAGGGCGGGTATCTCACGCTCCTCGGTCAGGAAGATGAGGAGTTCACCCCCACGCTCGGTGACGATGAAGTCGGGGGTGAAGTGTGCTAGACGTCCCTCTGCTCCGTCGCTGAGCCCATTGCCAGGCTTGGGGTTGAGGTGGCTGATATAGTCGTAGAGCTCGGCGAGCTGGGTCTCGTCAATGGATAGGGCGGAGCGGAGCTTGTCGAAGCGCTTGTTCACGAAGTCCTCGTAGTGCTGCCCTAGGACGAGCTCTGCCCGCTGGCGTAGCTCTCCAGCTGGGAGTCGCTTGATCTGCAGTAGGAGAGCCTCCTGTAGGTCTCGTGCTCCGACGCCTGCGGGGTCAAGGGTCTTGATCAGCTCGATCAAGTGGGTGAGCTCCGTGGCGGTGACGTCAAGACCCGCCTTGAAGAGCAAGTCATCCTGTATCTCCTCCACCGTACGGGTGAGGTAGCCATCCTCGCTGATATTGCCTATGATGTAGCGTGCTACCTCACGCGTCCGATCGGTCAGTGGGGTAGCTAGCTCGAGCTGGCTCAGTAGGAGTTCGTCAAGCGAAGGCGCACCGGCGGCGAAGGGGATCTCCTCACGGAAGGACTGACGCTCCTGTAGCTCCCGGAGCTTGTAGTCGGGGATGTCGTCCTCGCTGGCATACTCTCCTAGCTCCCAGTCTTGGTCGCTCGAGCCGTCCTCGTGCTCCTCGGGGGAATCTTCGCTGGTGGAGGCCTCGTCGTAGTTCTCCTCTAGGGCGGGGTTCTCCTCTAGTTCGTGCTCTATACGAGCCTCTAGCTCGAGCCCCGTGAGCTCCAGCATCTTGATAGCTTGGATCTGTGCGGGGGTGAGGGAGAAGCTCTGCTCGGTCTTCTGCTGCTGTGTGAGCTTGCTCATCTAGTCGTCTATCTCGGGGCGTCTGTCTCGGGGATGGGGCTAGTCGTCGTTGTGGTCGTATGTCCAGACGACCTCCTGACCGTGTATGCGCAGGACTTCCTTGCGGGCTAGGGCGAAGAAGTAGTCGCTGAGGCGGTTCATGAAGCGTAGGACATTGGGCTCTAGTGGAGTCTCACTGTTGAGCCGGTAGATGACTCGCTCGGCTCTACGACAGACAGTACGACAGACGTGCGCTGCTGCTGTGATCGCACCGCCCGAGGGGAGGATGAAGGCCTTCAGCGGTGGCACCATCCCATCCAGGCGGTCTATCTCCCGCTCTATCTTGGCCACGGCGCGCTCTGTGACGGCAGTGACGGCATGGAGCTCGTCCTGGGTCGTATCGGTGGCGAGGTAGCCCCCGACGGAGAAGAGCTTGTGCTGGAGCCAGTAGAGGAACTGCTCATCGGGCTCCTCCAGCTGATGAGCCAGCAGGACACCGACGAATGAGTTGAGCTCATCCACCGTGCCGTAGCACTCTAGGCGGATGTCGTACTTGGGGACACGCTGTCCCCCGACCAGAGAGGTGCGACCCTTGTCGCCTCCCTTGGTGTAGAGTTTGGACTTCTCTGTATCCATAGTGATCGTTGCTGTTGGTAGGTGAGTGGGGCGCTCCTAGGGCTCTAGGAGGTACATGGGGGAGGCGGTGGTACGTCGGAGGGCGGTCAGGCTGAGGTCCTTCCCCACACGGATACCCTCGGCGAAGAGGCGAGCCTCGATGCTCTTCCAGCACAGGTCGGGGTGGTTATTGTCCTTGCTGAGGTGGCAGAGCCATACGTTCTTCATCCCCGGGTGGTAGGTACGGGCGAGGAGCTCGGCAGCCTCGTCGTTGGAGAGGTGGCCGAGGGGGCTGGAGACCCGCTCCTTCAGGAAGTCGGGGTAGCTCCCCGTGCGGAGCATCTCTCGGTCGTAGTTCGCCTCCAGCACGACGTGGGTGGCACGGCTGATATACTCCTCGATGTGCTCGGTCGGGTGTCCGACATCTGTCGCTAGGGTGAAGGCGAAGTCCCCCTTGGTGATATGATACCCGACATTCTCCGCACTATCATGCGGTACGGGGAAGGCCTCGATGGTGAAGCCCGCTACCTCAAAGGGGGTGAACGTCTCGATGTCCCTACGTGATGCGCCTATCGGGTCTAGGACGAAGCGACTGGTGCTGATACTGCGATGGACAGGAGCCGTGGCATAGACGGGGAGGTGGTAGACCCCACCGATGACACCGATCGTACGTATATGATCGGCATGGTCATGAGTCACTATTGTACCCTGGATGTGTCCACTGTCGAGGGTGATGCCCTCGGCCTTGAGCGTCTTGGTGATGGTGCGGATGGGGATACCTGCGTCTATCAGTAGTCCCCCTTCCTCGTCGCCTAGGTAGTAGCAGTTCCCACTGCTCCCACTGGCCAAGCTCATAAATCTTATCACGGCCTTCTCTCTCCTTATATCCGTTTACTAATGTCTATATATCAGGGGTACTCTACTCCCAGCTTCGTCGCTCGGCTCTAGGGTCAGCTCCCCACGTAGTGAGTGCCCCATCTGCCGCTTGACCTCCTCGGTGCTGTAGCCACGGCCTAGGAGGTACATCAGCTTAGTTAGCGCTGACTCGGTGGTGCAGTCCCGACCGCTGATGAGCCCGATCTCCTGCAGTAGGAGTCCTGTCTCGTAGCGTTGCATCTCCACGTAGCCCGTGACGCACTGAGTGACATTGACGATCACGATGTCCCGGGCGACCGCCTTACGCAGGGCCTCTAGGAACCATGGGGTCATCGGGGCATTCCCACTGCCGAAGGTCTCTAGTACGACTCCCTTGAGCGTCGGGATGCCGAGTATGGCCTCTACGACCTCACGGGTGATACCGGGGAAGAGCTTCAGTATGGCTACATGTGGGTCGAAGGTTTTGTTCACTGCCAGGGGGATCCCTTCGCTGCGGGAGATCGATCTCTCGTGGTAACGGATGTCGATACCAGCGTAGGCGAGGTGGGGATAGTTGAACGACTCGAAGGCGCTGAACTGGTCAGCACTGATCTTGCTCGTTCGATTGCCCCGCATCAGGTAGTTCTCGAAGAAGAGGGAGACCTCCGGTACCCGAGGCCGCCCCCGCTCATCCCGTGCTGCTGCGATCTCGATGGCTGTGATTAGGTTCTCCTTGCCGTCCGTACGGAGCCTCCCGACAGGGAGCTGAGAGCCCGTGAAGACGATGGGCTTGTCTAGCCCCTCGAAGACGAAGCTGAGTGCCGAGGCGGTATAGGCCATCGTGTCGGTGCCGTGCAGGATCACGAAGCCGTCGTAGCGGTGATAGTTCTCCTCGATGATCGAGGCCAGTCGCACCCAGTCCTCGGGGGTGATGGCAGAGGAGTCTAGGGGAGGGTTAAACTCTACGATGGAGATGTCGCACCCCAGGCGACGTAGCTCGGGGACGTTATCCTTGAGGTAGTTGAAGTCAAAGGGCTCAAGCACCCCCGTAGAGGGGTTCTCTACCATACCGATGGTACCGCCTGTGTAGACCAGGAGGATAGATACACGATTCTCAGCCATACCTGTAGTGTCGTTAGCGCGTTTGGGGAGCGTGTGTGATCCGCCACGACAGATACCACGCCCTAATGTAGTCGTTACTCTAGCAAAGATAACAATAATAGGGGGGAATTAGGTGAGGACAAGGTAAGGGGCAACAGCCGAATAGTTAGGAGGCAGATAGGGGAAACCGAGGGCGAGTCCCCCGAGCTCGTTATAGGGGGCTCGGGAGGCTCTCCCCGAGGGTGCCACTCCGCCCTTAGTGAGAGCGCTCAAACGCTCCTATAAAGAACGCCTCCGTCACCTTACATAGGTGACGGAGGCGTTCATACCGAGAGCGTCTCTACGCTCTCGGTATGAGCGTTTTTCCCCTTTAGCTATAAGGGCTGTAGAGGGGTTGGGGGCCTTCTCTTGCCC
>NZ_CAJPPN010000029.1 GCF_905372525.1 uncultured Porphyromonas sp. | reverse complement strand
CACTGCCGAACACTACTACAACGATGCTGTGACCAAGGGGAGACACTTCACGCTCGCTGACCTCGGACTATCCTATACATGGAAGAAGGTGCGTCTATCCCTCGACTGGACGAACATCCTAGCCGCTCGTCTCTACAGCACAGCCTCGATCAGCGACCTCACTGCCTCATACAGCTACTATGACATCCGTCCCTCGGCCATCATGCTCAAGGCTCGACTCAAGCTGTTCTAACCTTCTAATCCGAATAGCCCAACGCAATCAAACCGATAGATATCGATCGTAGCCCTCCGACAAAGTGAGGGCTCGGAATACTAAATAGTATAGGATTATGAGACGAATGGTTCTAGCTCTCTACTTGCTCGTGCAAGTAATGACCCTGTCAGCAGGGGCGCCGATCTTTCCTAGCCGCTATGGAGCAATAGCTAAGTGCAAGGTCGTTGATACTGCGATGTATGAGGTTAGCTACAAAATTGTAGCCAAACTATACACCGACCCCAAGTATCGTCATCTGGGATATACGGATGTGCAGACTTTGCTTATCGGTAAGCGGATATCCGCCACCTACAGCAAGGATATTCTAAGACTCCGAGAGATAGCAGATGAAGAGAGAAAGCGAGGGGCCGAGCTCATCACTAACTGCGACGGAATAACCTTCCCTGAAGATATCTTCAAGGGGTATCCTAACTCAATGGAGTTAACGGCATCGTACCGTCTTTTCGCAGGAGCAGGTTATGGCCGATATACCGAGCCTAAGCCCAACTTCGGGTGGGAAATCCTACCCGAGACGAAAAATATCCTTGGATATAAGTGCCAGAAAGCTAAGGGTAAGTTTCGAGGCCGTGAGTATATTGCTTGGTTTAGTTTGGATATACCGCGATCTGATGGGCCGTGGAAATTCTGTGGGCTTCCTGGGCTAATACTAGCCGTCCAAGATACAAAGGAAGAGTTTGTCTTTACCTGTACCGCGATAGAGAATAAGAAGTCTACTCCTATTCGCTACTGGACCTACCCACATATCGAGACGACACGTGATAAGCTGCGACGCATTATTCTACGTATGCATAAGCAACCTATCGTCTTCTGTGAGCAAGCAACGGGGGCGCCAATCTATATAGGAAATACGAATAAAAATCGAGACTTCTCTTTTGAATGGCTATGGCTGGAGGTGGAATAATGAGGTCCATCTGTAGTCGCAACAACAACGAGAGGCAACAGTATATGGAGTACTGGTAAAATCGGCTCAGTCAAGTATCCTCTATGTATAATCAACTTAATCGCATACAACAATGGGTATCACATCAGAAGATGTCAAGCGGTGCCTATCCAATAGTCCACAGCTGACATTCGAGATTACAGATGCCTGTAACCTCAGGTGCGAGTACTTTGGGTATGGGAAGTCCTACTCTGACTACGATGAGCGCAAGTCTACTCGGCTTTCACCTCAGCGGGCAAAAGTTCTTCTGGACTACCTCGGTAGTCTGTGGAGGTCTGAGTTCAATGTATCACATAGCCAGAATGTATGCATTAGCTTCTACGGTGGTGAGCCCCTTATGAATGTCCCCTTTATTAAGGAGGTTATCTCGTATGTAGAGGAGTTTAACTGCCCTAGCCGAAGCTTTACGTTCAATATGACAGCTAACTATCGCCTAGGATCTAGAGTAGGATGCTCCAGAACTGGAGACAACGACTCGGATATGGAGTACAATAGTAACATATCCTTAACCCCTCTATCGCAAGAATCAAAGCAAGCTCTTGAAGTCCGATAACAATCTCTTTGCAGAGCCTACTTTACCTGTTTCATAATATGAAAGGTGTCAACTTTACAACTTGCATGCTTGCTATATATCTTTTCTTTAGTGTAGCGCATGCGCAGTCTCCCTTATCAATCGCTCCATATGCCTTTGAAAACATATTGGATACAGTAGTCTTTCGAGTTGGCTACAGGCTGACATATGTATCAGATATAACAAGGGCTAATAATAAAAACACACAAGAGCTAGAGCTACTTCTTGGTAACCACTATGAGCAATTTAGACTTAATGTCGAGGGGTATGATAACACATACTCGGCACCTAAGGGGAGTGGATTTAATATATCTGGAGATGGACTAGCTGCTTCTGTTTTTATCCTTGATCGCACATCAGGGAGGAGACAAGCATTTATCAAGGGGATAGCTCCATCTGTATTGTCCTACATAGAGACGGCAACTCAGCCTAAATGGGAAATAGGGATCGAAACTCAAAACATTTTAGGCTATACATGCCAGAAAGCCGTAACACAATACTTAGGGAGAAGATATACGGCATGGTTTACGACAGAGATACCAGTCTCTTCTGGTCCATGGAAATTAAGAGGCTTACCAGGGCTAATCCTTAAGGCATGGGACTCAAAACATGAATATGAGTTTGAGGCAACACTCATTGAGAATAAGCCAAAGTCCTCAACAATGATCAAGTCCATCAAAGGTCGATATATAACCACATCAAGAAGGCAGGTGAATGAGACTTTAGGCCGTATTCATAAAGATCTGCTTCAGGCTTATGAGATGATCTTGGGCTTTAGGCCTCAGGTTGTCGGCTCAAATGCCTCTGTAATATCGGTTCCATATAATCCGATAGAACTGGAGTAGAATATATAGGAGCACTATGCTTTACTAACAACACCTCGGTCTGATCTCTCTCACTAAAAAATCGATACTATTATGACCATCAAAAGAATCGCGATTGTAATGTCTGTCCTGCTACTATGCATCGGAAAACTCTCTGCACAGTGGGCGACCTGCTACCAGCCCTTATCGGCTTCAAAAGTTTTGGATACAGCTTCATATGAGGTACTATACCAAGTCCAAATGCGCTGGGGGAAACGAATAATAACAGACACAGTCAGCCTACTCATTGGGAAAAAGTATACCCAGACCTATAACCCCAGATTAAAACGAATGAGGATACAGACAGATAGCTTGTTTAATCTTAACCAAGATGCTCCGAGCGTATATTTCCTCACCTTTCCTGAGGATACCTATTGCGACTTGAAGACGGGACAAATTACAGCAGTCTATCGTAGTTTTGAGCCTGGCCCACCACTGAAATATAAGGAACCTACTCCGAAGTTTAACTGGGTCACATCCGCTAGAGACTCTACTGTACTCACCTACCCTTGCACAGAAGCACGAATGAGTTTCAGGGGGCGAGACTATAGAGCACTCTTTACAATGAATGTTCCACTCCCAGTCGGACCGTGGAAGTTTGGAGGGCTTCCAGGATTAATCCTAAAAATAGAGGATGCAAAGCAAGATTACATCTTCAGAGCTATAGGTATCAGATCGGTCAAAGAAGGTATACATCTATGGGACTGGAAGTATCAAGAGAATAATCGAAAGGATATACGCAAGTATGTAGAGAGAATGCACAAGAAACCCAAAACATACATGCGCATAGTTACCAACGGGATGGTGATGTTTCGAGATGGAGATGAAGATACCGTTTCTTTCCCCTACAATCCTATTGAGCTAGAATAAATCTTCTTTCTCTCGGGTCTTATGCTGCAATATACGGCATGACTAACGTGACGAATCCATTACGGATAGATGCAAAAGACCATATTTACCTTTCCACATAATCCTAAGTAACCACCCTATTAACATCAAGAGCAATGAAACTCATAAGAACCCTAATGCTATGCTTATCTGTGCAAGGGCTATCCCTATCCGCACAGATGTACATATTCCCCACAGCATACGGTCCATCGGACAAGTACCAGGTGGTAGACACGGCTAGGTATGAGATCACCTATCAGATCAATGCCAAGCTCAACCCTAATCCCAAATATAGCTTCGTTGCCTACGAGGATGTGCTGACTCTGCTTATTGGCAAAAATGTCTCAGCTACTTATAGTCAAGACATCCTGAAGGCACGAGAGGTAGCTGATGAAGAACTGAGGAAAGGGGCTCAATCGGTCGAAGGGTTCTATGATATTACGTTCCCAGAGGACGTCTTTAAGGGCTACCCCAGAGCAGGAGAACTGACAACCTCCTATCGTCTATTTCTTAGTGCAGGCTATGGTCAATATACAGAGGTATTGCCAAACTTTAAGTGGCAGATCCAATCTGAGAGCAAGGAGATACTAGGATATAAGTGTCAGAAGGCACAAGGTGTGTTCCGTGGTCGGAAGTATATCGCTTGGTTTGCCCCGAGCATTCCTATCTCCGATGGGCCGTGGAAGTTCTGTGGTCTACCTGGGCTGATTCTTGCCGTGGAGGATACGGACAAGTACTTTGTCTTCACCTGTATTGACATCAAGAATAACCAATCCCAGCCCATTCGTTTCTGGACCTACCCACATATCAAGAGTACTCGCGAAAAGCTACGAACAATCATCCAACGCATGCATAAGCAACCTATCCTCTTTTGTGAGCAAGCGCTCAAGGAGAGAGTGAACGTTGGGGATAACAAGAACCGAGACTTCTCTTTTCTCTGGCTCTGGCTGGAGGTGGAGTAACCCTCTAAGATTATCTCAGATGAAGCCAGTATTATTCTATCTGTCCTTGCTTAGCCTCTGCCTCACGTCCATGGCGCAGAGCCCTATCGGCAATATATTCCCTTTTGACGTTAGGGAGTACACTGTCCTAGATACAGCAAGCTATCGCATCGACTACAAAACCACCTGCATCCTAGATCCCAAGAATGGAGAAAAGGTTACTAATGATATGTACCTGCTCATCGGGCGAAAGATGTCGAAATTCGGGCACTCTTCAGTTCTTGACGACGAGAAGGAAATCATAGAAATACACAACCGAGGGGTAGGATGTGGTATAGATGCTCGAGGATTAGCAGGTATAGAGGTCTACAAGTATCTAAACGGTACTAAGCCCTATAGTGAACTTACTGTTAGGCTGTTCGTCTACTCAGCCGTAAATACCTTCATCTATCAAGATGAGCTACACCCCCAATCTTGGATACTGACCAGCGAACATAAGGAGATACTTGGCTATTCCTGTCAGAAGGCAACCACAACCTTCAGAGGTCGTAGCTATACAGCCTGGGTAGCTACAGCTATTCCCATCTCTAATGGCCCGTGGCTATTGGGTGGTGCACCAGGGCTTATCTTGGAGGCTTATGACACCGAGAGGGAGTATGTCTTTGAGGCTACGGGCATCTCACGCCCTCAAAAAGTACTGCCCATCGTTAAGTATAAAGAGGAGTACAAAAGAACGGAGAGGCGCAAAGTCCGGGAACTGTGTAAGCGTATGCATGCCGATCTCGCACGAACACTTAAGGCATCTTTCCCTCGGGCTAGATTCCATGGAGTATCTACCTTCTACTATAATCCTATAGAATTAGAGTAACTGAGGGGCTTACGCATAAGCTCCCTCACCCTAAGGATAAAGGCACTATGAAACGACAAGTATCCATTGACATGCTACTCGTGAGAATCGCAGAGGGCTATCCTCTTGCTGAGCGTCGGTATATCACGCGAGTACTATTATCCCTCCTGTTAGTTGCTGGGAACATCGGGCTCTTCAACTTACAGGCGCAGCAGCCTGCAATACCGATCATACTGCAGGCTGGGAAGAACCTAGGGAAGTCGGAGTACTTCGTGGACTATATCTACAAGTACAAGCCTACCCCTCAGGGTAAAGACTTCAACGAAGACATCATCCGACTAGAGCTAGGGACGTCCATCGTCAAGTCCTACAGCTACCGACTGTGGCTGGCTGACTCAGCTCTTACCCATGCAGCCAATAAATCCGCCCCGTTGAGAATACCAGATGGGGGTCTGTCTCCATTCTGGTACTATCGAGATCTTACGAGTGGCCGTACTCAGGTATGGTACAGAACACCTCTAGCAGGGCCTATCCTAAGATATATGGATACACCAACCTTTACATGGTCCATCACGGGACAAAAGAAGACCATATCAGGCTATGAGACCCAGCTAGCGACCTGCCTCTTCCGAGGGCGTAGCTATGAGGCTTGGTTTACTCCTAGTATCCCGATATCTGCGGGACCGAACCTCTTCGGTGGGCTACCGGGGCTGATCCTCGAGCTACGCAGTACGGATGGAGAGCACTACTTCACGCTCGATGCCCTACAGAAGAGGAGCGCTGATATCGTAGAGTGGAAGATTCGCCTTGTGAAGGAGGTTAGTCGTCCACAATTCCGGGACTATTGCCAGCGACTACACAAGCATCCAATGCAGACCTTTAAAAGCAACGGTCAAAAGGTATATCCGCGGAATAGACAAGGTGACTTCTTGACCGAAGTGGAAGCAATGAAATGGCAAATCCCCTACAATCCTATTGAACTGGAGTAGCTAACTCCCACATCTAGGCATTGGGAAGGGGGCATCCCCCCAAGGCTCTGAAGGATTTCGCCCCACATCTCACATACTAGCGCAGAGGGCTGAATGAAGGTAATCCATTCAGCCCTCTGTGCTAGAGATGCCTCAGCTACTAAACTAGACACGACTGCTCTATCACGATAAGATAGCGACTTAGCTGGGAGCCCATATATCCTAGATGTAGAAGGATGATCCTTTGCGTGACCTTACTTGCCTTTAACACACCCTTATAGCTTAGCTACTGGCAGGGCTGACGCATGAAATCACTATAGTGCGAGGGCAAGGTCGTGGGGGAGCATACGCTGAAGATAGAAGTATCTATGTCCTAGTATAGATATGCCACGCGAATACCTCCTACCTAGGAGGGATGAGTATACACGTGTGTACACAACTGTATACCCACGTGTACACTACTGTATACACGCGTGTACACTACCTCGCTCTAAGTATGTCCTCTGTAGGGCTTGCTTGCATGTCTGTTTCTGGGGGATAATGCCTAGGATCTCTAGGGATGGGCTAAGGGTCTCTAGGATATGCAACGATACCCCGAAGATCCAAAGGCTGGAGTATGCGAGAGAGATCATGCGCCAGTCCTGAAGGTACAGAGTCCTCAGCTTGGTATACGAGTAAACTTTCGTATCTTTGTAGCCGTAAATAATACCTCTACGTGGATAGATTTGAGATGCTTGCAACCACGCGAAAAAATGCTAAACCCGTCACTCCCCTACTGTGACGAGCTCCCCAAGGCTCCTTTACGGACATGGGTCGAGCACTACAGCATTAGTCCGCCTCGGTTGCTAACCATAAGCAGTCGAGGCTTTTCATGTTAGGGGAGATCAACTAACCTAGTTATAGTAAGAATAGATATATGAGTTATCTCTTTACCTCTGAGTCCGTCTCAGAGGGACACCCAGACAAGGTAGCCGATCAGATATCGGATGCTATCCTTGACCACTTCATGGCACTTGACCCTCAGTCCAAGGTGGCCTGTGAGACCCTAGTCACTACGGGACAAGTCATCCTAGCTGGCGAAGTCAAGAGCGATGCCTATGTAGAGCTACAGGACATCGCACGTGGAGTCATCCGCAAGATAGGCTACAACAAGAGCTCCTACTGCTTCGATGCCGATAGCTGCGGGGTACTCTCTGCCATCCACGGACAGAGTGCAGACATCAATCGTGGTGTAGAGCGCACCGCACCCGAGGAACAGGGGGCGGGTGACCAAGGGATCATGTTTGGCTATGCCTGCCGTGAGACCCCATCCCTGATGCCTCTACCCATAGATCTCTCTCACGCCCTGCTTGGGGAGCTAGCTTATATCCGTAAGGAGGAGCTACACCTGATGCCCTACCTACGTCCCGATGCTAAGAGTCAGGTCACTGTCGAGTACAGCCACGAGGGTAAGCCCCTGCGTGTCACTACGATCGTCATCAGCACGCAGCACGATGACTTTATCAGCCCAAGCGACGCCTCCGACAAGGCTCAGGAGCAGGCAGACCGAGCTATGCAAGAGCGTATCACAGAGGATCTACGTACGATCCTACTCCCCCGTGTCTTCGCACGATACCCAGAGGATATGCAGGGACTCTTTAGTGGAGATATTAAGCTCCTAGTCAATCCCACAGGTAAGTTCGTCATCGGTGGTCCGCATGGCGATACCGGGCTCACGGGTCGTAAGATCATCGTAGATACCTATGGGGGGAAGGCTGCTCATGGTGGTGGTGCCTTCTCAGGCAAGGATCCTTCTAAGGTAGACCGATCAGCGGCCTATGCAGCTCGGCATATCGCTAAGAACCTCGTAGCTGCAGGGCTAGCAGACGAAGTGCTCGTACAGCTGGCCTACGCTATCGGTGTCGCAGAGCCTATCAGCATCCTCGTAGAGACCAAGGGTACAGCACATGTCGCCCTCTCCGATGAGGAGATAGCCGAGGTCGTGAGGAAGGTCTTCGACCTACGTCCCTACATGATCGAGCAGCGTCTCAAGCTCCGAGCCCCGATCTATCAGGAGACAGCCAGCTATGGACACTTCGGTCGCACACCTCGTACTACCAAGAAGTCCTTCGCCCTTGGGGGGCGGGGCTGTATAGAGCTGGAGGTCGAGCTCTTCACCTGGGAGAAGCTCGACTACGTCGAAGAGCTTCGTCGAGCCTTTTCCCTCTAGTCTCGACAAGTCACCTCGCTACCTGCGGTAGTGCTATATCCCCACCGTAGAGTTCTCCCCAGAGGACTCTGCGGTGGGGACTTTTCTTGCGCTTAAGAGACGGAACAAGTGACACATATCTTTACACAACAACGTGTTATATAACATACTTTTCGTATATTTGCAAGCTCAATGAGGTTAGCCGATGAGGTCAGCATCATTGTTTTAATAGTCTAAAAGTTATCTATAGATGAAGAGACGTTTATTCCTATGTGCTATACTTGCCTCACTCTGTGTAGGGACCAGGACTTGGGCACAGAACTTCAGTGTCAGTACAAATATCCCCTCTTTACTTACGGGGAACTTCAATATCGAGCCTTCTATCGGGCTCAACTACAACCTCTCGCTACAGCTTTCCCTCCAAGCCAAGCCTTTCAAGTACAACCTCCCCTTGCCGACGGGCCTGATCCATTCAGCTTACGGGAAGGTACAACTAGCTCCGACAGATCGTCTCTCGTGGAGTAAAGTAGCTCACACGGAGAATATCACCTTCACTCCAAGCCTACGTTACTGGGGGAAGGGAACCTATAACCAAGGGGCTTTCTTTGGTCTGCATGGTATCGTTTCCCTCTATAAGTACGGATCCGACAAGTATGATCCCAACTATTCCAAGGGGATCCTCTACGGAGCAGGCTGCTCGGCAGGGTATTCGTGGGTCCTCACTCCTCACTGGAACCTCGAGGCTGAGTTCGGAGCCTCCCTCGTCTACACAAAGTATGATCTGGTAAATACTCAGGATATCGTCCTACAGCAGGGTAAGACACGTATCCTGGCTCTACCTACGCGCGTCTCTCTCAGTATCGTCTACGTGATCTAGCCCAGATATGAAGCAATCGACATCCAGCCTACAGCGTGTAGTGGCCCTCGTAGGGCTAGCAACACTCGTCTCTTGTAGCCAGCCAATGACCCAGAGGCTCTTCTTCCAGTCTCATCGCCCCCAAGTCCTACTACCTACGGAGAAGGAGGAGCAGGCAGGTCGTACGGGTCAGCTCTCCGAGATCGTCTCCTACCAGCAGAAGGTCGATACCCTCCGCCGACAGAAGAAGGACGAGGCCTCAGCTACCAAGGAGGACGGACTCAAGACCTTTGCGCTCGACGAGGTCACCATCACCGCAGAACGACCACGGGTGAAGGTATCTACTCTACGCAAGGGAAAGGTAAACCTCACCTTCCTCATCAAGGTCCCTAGGAGCTTCATGGACGCACGCTATCAGATGGTACTCACACCTACGGTGATGAGTGGCGATACGACCTTCGCTCTACCACCTGTCGTACTCAAGGGGAAGGAATTCGCCAAGGTCCAGGAGAAGGAGCTCAAGGCCTTTGGCATCTTCAGACAGGGGCTCATCGACTCAAGCAAGTACGATAGCGTATTCTTTGATCAGAAGCGGTTCCGCTCCGTCATGAAAGGGCTTCAGGGAGACTACTTCGACTCCTACAAGAGGCAACTGAGTCTCCTACTCAGCTACGAGAACTGGCGGAGGAAGGTGGAGACTCGATACCTGCTCCACAATGCTCGCATGCGTGGGAACTATGATGCAGCCTACCATGACCGGGCGCTGAATATGCTCCGTAAGTCCTACCTCCAGGATCTCTCTGGACGAGATAGTACAGGCTTCGGGCGACGCTTTGACTCACTCTACACCGCAGAGCGCCGAGAGTCCTACCTGGCTCGCACAGAGCGTAGGCTCACGGAGCGCAACATACCACAGGCCTACCGAGACCTATTCAGACGTGGTCTAACCCTAGATTCGCTAGAGAACAAGTCTCTCACCGAGCACGACTCTCTGAAGATCTCGCGCCACACCTATGACTTCCGAGCTATTGCGCGCAATGAGACGAAGCGACAGAACGAGGATACCTACCGTCGTCTCCTCGTGAGCTTTCCCCTCATCGATAGCACTCATCTGGATCAGGAGATCACCCCTAGCCAGGACTTTGTCTATCTCTACAGCCGAGACATAGAGGTGACACCACAGATCCAGAAGAAGATCCGGGTCGCTGTAGACACTCGAGTCACCGCACTAGACAAGAGTACATGGTCACAGCGAGGGCTGGATACCCTGAGCTTCGTCATCTCGGGGATCAATGACCTCGTTGATGCCTCGCTCATCGAGCGCTGGAGTGACAAGGTAGAGTCCGCCGAGGAGTACAAGCTGGGGCTAGAGCGTATGGCAGCCCGTGACTACCATGGCGCGCTGGAGATCTTCCGCAAGTATCCTGACTACAATGCTGCAGTAGCCTTCGCAGGGCTCGGAGACGATGAGCGCGCTCTGATCGTCCTCAACCAGCTCAACCCAACGGGTAAGGTAGAGTATCTCAAGGCGCTCTGCTATGCCCGACAAGCAAACCTAGCGAAGGCCAAGGATGCCCTGAGGGAGGCTGTCAAGCAGGAGAGCTTCCTAGCGTTCAAGGCCGAGACAGAGGCTGCCTTTGCAGAGATCCTCGCAGACAAGTCCTTCCACAAGCAACTCTTAGAGCAGGGAGAAGAGCTCGAATAGCCCCACCCCGCTATCCCATCACATAGATATAAGTAGAGCCAGGCATAT
Organism: uncultured Porphyromonas sp.; assembly: GCF_905372525.1. Lineage (GTDB taxonomy): Bacteria > Bacteroidota > Bacteroidia > Bacteroidales > Porphyromonadaceae > Porphyromonas. Next base: position 18,038 of record NZ_CAJPPN010000029.1, on the reverse strand, counting down.
GAGGATGCCTGGCTCTACTTATATCTATATGCTTCGTATCTATGTGGAGGGCGAGAGCGTGACGTCTACCACATGCTCTATCCTCTAGGCGATACGATAGGCTCCACCTGGCTGAGCCTCGATAAGACCCTCTAGCTCTAGTTCAAAGAGCTGGTCACTCATCGCAGCTACCGTCGTCGTGAGCCTCCGTGCGAGCTCATCGAGGGTCATCGTCCCCTGCTCGTCTAGGAGTCGTAGGATAGGATGACTGTAGGAGGCTGACGCTCTATGGGCTAGGGCTGGGCTGGGCTCTTTACGGGGACTACTCTCTTCCCTACTCCACCCTAGCTCCGTGATGAGCTCATCGATATCATAGAGCAGGTGAGCCCGACTCTCCTCTATGAGCTGGTGGCACCCAAGGCTCATCGAATCTCCCACACGTCCAGGCACGGCGAAGACTTCCCGGTCATAGTCCAGAGCGAGATGTGCTGTAGAGAGTGCTCCACTCTTTCCCCCAGCCTCGACTACTATCGTGCCCTTGGTGAGCCCCGCTATGATCCTATTACGAGCGAGGAAGCTCGAGGGGTGTGCCTTCACCCCAGGGGCATATTCGCTGACCCAAGCTCCCCGCTCTAGCATCTGCTGTGCCTCCCTCCGGTGGGCAGCAGGGTAGACCATATCTAGGCCGTGAGCTAGGACGGCTATCGTGGAGATACCAGCCTCTAGGGCTGAGCGGTGCGCCTGGATATCTATCCCATAGGCTAGACCACTAGTGATCAGTAGGGAGGGGATACGCTGCGCCAGCTCTGGGATGAGGTAGGAGACAGTCGTTCGCCCATAGCTGGTCGCATTCCTCGTACCGACGATACTCAGACCTCGCAGATGCTCCCAGCTCTGTAGTGACCCACGGACATAGAGGATGATGGGCGCATCTGGACACTGATAGAGCAGCTCTGGGTAGTCGTCATCGAGATAGAAGTGTGGGACGATATGCTCTCGCTCGCAGGCCTCTAGTATCCGATCAGCCTCGGCTAGGAGTGCTGTGCTACTGAGCTGCTGAAGGATGCTCTCCGAGAGACGGGGGAGGTGGAGACGAAGCTGCTGGGGGTGGAGCAAGGCATCCTCCAGACTCTCTATATGATTGAGAAAGTATCGTGTACCCTTAGCTCCCATACCCTTGACTAGGGAGAGAGCAACCTTGTATCTCATCGGGGTATCCTCTGTAGGGTTCATGAATATAATATGTGCGTCATAGTTGTAGAGGCAAAGATACGAAACCTCTCTATACCATCAAGTCAGATTCAATGCCCTAGACGAGCTCGCCGTCTTGGATGCAATGCTCGGGACAGAGGGTACTGAGGCTGATACACGAGCTCTATGGCTATCGAGGACAAAGTAGTCAAGGAGGAGGAAGCCGATATGCATGGACTCGAGGTAGGGACGTCTCTACTCTAGGGGGAGACTTACCAAGCATCACCCTACTATTTAGGAGGGAAGAGTGTACACGTGTGTACACTATAGTATACTCACGCATACACCACAGTGTACCCACGTGTACACTGCCTAGCTCTAAGTAGGAGCCCTATAGAGCTCTCTCGCAGGTATGTATTGCAGGGATAGCGTTCAGGCTCTCCAGAGATACGGACAAGGCTCCCTCAGCTACACATCCCCCTAAAAGCTTCCCTGAGAGCTCGAGTATAGGGTATACTAAAAGGGGGATACGCCCGCCCTACCCTTTAGGTCAGAGAATATAAGATCTACTAGGGCTATTCTCATTATCTTTGTACGGGCAAAGCCCTCTGTGCTCGGCCTATCGGATCATCATACTTGATAAGGATATGAAGCATTTAGTATCGATTAACCAGCTCTCCGCCGAGGACATCATCCGTCTGCTCGATCGTGCAGAGCTCTTCGAGCAGAACCCCAATCGTAGGCTACTAGAGGGACGTGTCATCGCGACACTCTTCTTTGAGCCCTCGACACGTACCCGCCTGAGCTTCGAGACTGCAGTGAACAGGCTCGGTGGACGTGTCATAGGCTTCTCTGACGCTACTACCTCTAGCTCGTCCAAGGGTGAGTCACTCAAGGATACCATCTCTATGGTGGCCAACTATGCCGATGCGATCGTCATGCGCCACTACCTAGAGGGTGCGGCCCTCTATGCCTCAGAGCTCGATCGAGCCCCGATCGTCAATGCTGGGGACGGAGCGAACCAGCACCCCTCACAGACCCTACTCGACCTCTACTCGATACGCAAGACGCAGGGATCGCTGGAGGGGAAGACCATCGCTCTGGTCGGAGACCTCAAGTATGGACGCACGGTACACTCCCTGATCGTGGGACTATCTCACTTTCATCCCAGCTTCATCTTCGTTTCTCCTCCGGAGCTAAGGATGCCCGAGGAGTACAAGGACTTCTGTCGTCAGCACGAGATCCCATTTGTAGAGACGACAGACTTCTCTAGTGAGGTGATCCAGAGCGTAGACATACTCTATATGACTAGGGTACAACGGGAGCGTTTCATCGATCTCGAGGAATATGAGCGTGTGAAGAACGTCTATATCCTCACTCGTGAGATGCTCTCAGGCTGTAGGGACAACCTACGTGTACTCCATCCCCTACCACGTGTCGGGGAGATAGCTCAGGACGTAGATGACACCCCTCAAGCCTACTACGTCCAGCAGGCTCAGAATGGACTATATGCCCGCCAGTCCATCCTCTGCGAGGTACTAGGTATAGAGGTGGTGCAATGACCGAAGATAAGCAACCAAACGATGAACAAAGAGAAAATGCTCGTCGAAGCAATACGTGACGGGAGCGTGCTGGATCACATCCCCTCAGATCGACTCTTCCAGATCGTCAGCCTCCTACACCTGGAGGAACTAACGACACCGATCACGATCGGGAACAACCTACAGAGCACACGCCACGAGCGTAAGGGGATCATTAAGCTCGCAGACCACTTCTTCTCCCCCGAGGAGATCGATAAGATCGCCCTCCTTGCCCCTGAAGTACACATCAACGTCATCCGAGACTACAAGGTCATCGAGAAGCGCCAGGTCAGCCTGCCGATAGAGGTGCGGGGCTTCGTCCGCTGTCCCAACCCTAAGTGCATCACTTCGGCAGAGCCAGTGACTACCTACTTCCATGTTTCGAGAGCAGCTGATGGCCGAGGTGTACTAGAGTGCCACTACTGTGGCCGTAAGACTAGAGCTGAGGAGGCTGAGCTACTATGAGGATAGACTGGAAGCCAGGGACACTAATCTATCCCCTACCCGCTGTCCTGATCAGCTGTGGCACGATGGAGGATGGAGAGGCCAATCTCCTCACCGCCTCCTGGGTCAGCACCATCTGCACGAACCCTCCGATGTGTGTCGTAGGGATACGTCCTGAGCGTCATTCGCATGGGATCATCAGGGAGCAGGGAGCCTTTGGTATCAATCTTACCACGGTCTCTATGGCTAAGGAGACGGACTGGTGTGGAGTCGTATCGGGACGAAAGGAGGATAAGTTCGCCACCTGTGGCTTTACTAAGGAGCCTGGGAGTAAGCTCGGGGTACCACTCATCGAGGAGTCTCCGATCAGCCTAGAGTGCCAGATACGAGAGATAAAGAGCCTTGGAAGTCACGATATGTTCCTCGCCGATATCGTCGGGGTACGTGCCGATGAGGCCTATATCGACCCAGAGACAGGAGCCTTCGACATGCAGCGTGCAGAGCTACTCGTCTACGCACATGGGGGATACTTCGGTCTCGGAGACTACATCGGGCACTTCGGATGGTCGGTGCGTAAGAAGGATAAGACCAAACGTCGTTAGACTCACCATACCCCAGCGTCAGAGAGCCCTCTACCTCACCGAGGTAGGGAGGTTCCTCTGTGGGAGACACCTCTGTGAGTAGAGGGTACATAGATGCGGAGGGGGCAATAGCCCCCACTCCGTGTAGAGGCTCTTCACGCACTATAAACTAATATACGGTATACTGATATATGGGTAAGACACTGGAGGTCTATCCGCATAACTTCACTGAAAAGATTGGCTACACCGAGGTACAGACGCTACTCTCTGAGTACTGCGCTTCCCCTCTGGGTAAAGAACTAGTACTAGCACTGGAGGCTAGTGCTGACTACGACGAGATCACTAGGGCTCTGGGAGAGACCGCTGAGATGATCAAGATACTCGGGGGGAGTGTGTCTCTGCCCTCACTGGCTCTGACAGACTGCCGGGAGGTGCTACAGCGAGTCCATCCCCTAGGGACGTTCGTCGAGGAAGAGGAGCTCTCAGAGCTCCTACGGATGCTAGAGACGCTGCATGGTGTACACCGCTTCTTCACCGAGGAGCAGTGCACGGGGTCTCGAGCCGACGAGAGTCTCACCTACCACTACCCCTTCCTCACCGAGCTGGTCGAGAAGAGCTCGACCTACCCCAAGGTAGCACAACACCTACGCAGTCTACTCACCGACGAGGGACGGCTAAGAGACAATGCTACGAGAGAACTCCTAGCGATACGCCAGTCAATCCGTGAGACCGAGCGAAGTCTATCGGGGATGCTCCAGCGTATCCTCCAGGGAGCTCAGCGTGAGGGATGGATAGATAGTGGTGTACAGCCTGCTCTACGAGACGGACGCCTCGTGATCCCCGTCGCTCCCATGCACAAGCGTAAGATACGTGGTATCGTACACGATGAGTCTGCTACCGGCAAGACGGTCTACATAGAGCCCATAGAGCTCGTAGAGGCCAACAACCGCATACGTGAGCTAGAGGGAGAGGAGCGGCGAGAGATCATCCGTATCCTCACGGAGGTGACCAATCGTCTTCGTCCCAATATATCCCATCTCCTAGTATCCTACGGAGTCCTCGCTCAGCTAGACTTCATCCACGCCAAGGCTCGTTGGGCAAGTGAATTAGGAGGGATATGCCCTCATTTCGCTCGGCATGCAGAGGTAGAGTGGTACGGGGCAAAGCATCCCCTCCTATTACGTAGCCTCAAGGCACAGGGGCATAGCATCGTCCCCCTTGACATCCAGCTAAAGACACCAGAGGCACGCATTCTCTTGATCTCAGGGCCTAATGCGGGGGGGAAGTCCGTCTGCCTCAAGACCGTTGGGTTACTCCAGTACTTAGTACAGAGTGGTATACCGGTACCTATGCTAGAGCATTCTCGGATGGGGCTCTTTGACAAGCTCTATATCGACATCGGTGATGAGCAGTCCATAGAGGATGACTTGAGTACCTACAGCTCTCACCTGAGGAATATGAAGCAGTTCGTCCGAGGATGCGACGAGCAGAGCCTTATACTCATCGATGAGTTTGGGGGGGGCACAGAGCCGACGATAGGCGGAGCCATCGCACAGGCACTCCTGCACCGCTTCAATGATCAGGGTGCCTTTGGGGTCATCACGACACACTATCAGAACCTCAAGACCTACGCAGAGGAGCATACAGGACTGATCAACGGTGCTATGCTCTATGATCGACATGAGATGCGCCCTCTCTTCCGGCTCTCTATCGGTAGACCCGGGAGCTCCTTCGCCATAGAGATTGCCCGTAAGATAGGACTACCAGAGGAGATTCTCAGGGAGGTCACCGAGGAAGTCGGCTCGGAGTACATCGATATGGACAAGTACCTACAGGACATCATACGAGACAAACGGTACTGGGAGGGGAAGCGACAGAGTATACGCCGAGATGAGCGACTCCTGCAGGAGGCCACAGACCGCTATACCGAGGAGACCGATACCCTGAGGGCTCAGCGTAAGAAGATCCTAGACGAGGCACGCCAAGAGGCTCGACGCCTCATCCAAGAGGCTAATGGGAGGATCGAACGAACCATACGTGAGATCCGAGAGGCTGAGGCCGAGCGAGAGCAGACCCGCCTCATCAGGAAGCAACTGTCAGACTTCGACCAAGAGCTATCCGAAGAGGCGCAAGCAGAGCAACTAGCCTCCGCTAAGAAGGCACAACGAGAGGTAGAGCGCCTACTAGCTCGTCGTAAGCGGCAGACAGAGCGTAAGAGCAAGGAGCGGGAGCTACAGCCGAAGCCTTCGGATGAGACAGCCACACCTGAGCCTCCACGACACCAAGGTACCCTCGAGGTAGGTAGCGTCGTGCATATCGAGGGACAGAAGGCACTTGGGACTATCCTCTCGCTGACCCAGCGTGAGGCCGTTGTCGGCCTTGGGGCTCTGAAGACGACCATTCCCCTCAAGCGACTACATCTAGCGACAGAGGCCGAGGCTCGTAAATATCAGAGAAAGATGACCCCACAGGAGGCCATACGCTCGACACAAATCATAGATCAGATCCACCAGAAGCGACTTACCTTCCGACAAGAGATCGATATCCGAGGCGTCCGAGCAAGCGAAGCCGTGGAGACGGTCGCACGCTTCGTAGACGAAGCTCTCCAGCTAGGAGTCAGTCAGGTGCGAGTGCTCCATGGAACGGGTACAGGTGCTCTACGTGAGTCTATCCGCAACTATTTGGCTGGTGTGCCTGGGGTGAGTGCCTTCCATGATGAGGATGTCCGCTTCGGAGGTGCAGGGATCACCGTCATTGAGATGAATTAGTCGCCCATATCCCTCCCCCCCTATATTCCCCTAGGGGGGCTTCCCCTTCTCGGGGGTAGCTCCCTAGGGGCTGACCTTGGGTGAGGCATTAGGGTGACAGCGAGATGTTTTATCTTTGCGCATAGGTCATCCTTCCCCTCAGCTATAGGAGGATGCCCAAAGATCAACAATACTTAGATACAAAATAAGAAGATATGTTTTCCGGAATAGTAGAAGCCTGTGGTAAGGTCGTCGCATTAGAGCGACATGGTGACAACCTCGACCTCACACTCTCTTGTCCCTTTGCTCGCGAGCTCAAGATAGATCAGAGCATTGCCCATAATGGAGTATGCCTCACCGTCGTCGCCCAGCAGGGAGACACCTACACAGTCACAGCCATCCGTGAGACCCTAGAGCGATCAAATCTGGGGAGACTCCAGGTAGGAGATGAGGTCAACCTCGAGCGGAGTATGCTCCTAGGAGGACGCCTAGACGGGCATATTGTCCAGGGGCATGTAGATATGACGGCTCTGTGCACCTCGGTCGAGGAAGCTAATGGAAGCTGGCTCTACCGCTTCGAGCATCAGACAGACAAGGCTCTGGCTCAGCAGGGATATATCACTGTGGAGAAGGGGTCTGTAGCTGTCAATGGAGTGAGCCTCACGGTCTGTGCCTCCGAGAAGACCTCCTTTGGCGTGGCTATTATCCCCTACACCCATGAGCATACCAATTTCAAGCATATCCGTGTAGGGAGTATAGTGAACCTTGAGTTTGACATCGTCGGGAAGTACCTCTGCAAGATGCAGCAATACGAGGGATGATCCCTACCTCTATACCCACTACCGATGAAGCTCCGCCCCATCCTCTGCGCAGCTCTACTCGCACTATTCCCCTACACTCTCTCGGCGCAAATAGGAGCTGTAGTCACCCAGATCGGGGATACACCAGCGAAGGTTAGCCCCCGCCTCAACATACTCCAGCTCGGCGGACGGGATCAGCTACACATTTCCTTTGATCTCCTAGGAGGAGAGCAGCCACTCCTCTCCTATAGAGTCCGTAGCTATGATGTAGACTGGCATCCCTCCAGCCTCCTACCTATAGAGTATATAGAGGGCTTCGACACTCATCTAATCGGTGCTCCAGAGCCCAGTAGATCCACCCTGATACCCTATGCCCACTATCAGCTTAGCATCCCTAACGAGCAGACGGGGCTCAAGCGATCAGGGAACTATCGGGTCGAGATCTACTCTGAGGACGAGCCAGAGAAGACGTTGCTCTCCATACCGCTAGTCATCGTGGAGCCGTCGTTCTCTGTGCAAGCGCAGGTCACGAGCGAAGCTTGGCAGGACAACAAGGGACAACATCAGCAGATAGACCTACGCGTCTCTGCTCCGAGTACGCAGCCTAGGCTCGATCGAGAGACTAAGGTCATCGTCCTACAGAATGCCCGATGGGATAATGCCGTCATCCTCACCACCCCCTACACCTATACGGGGAGAGAGCTATGCTATGCACAGCAGTATGGAGCTCGGTTCCCTGGGGGGAATAGCTACTTCCGCCTAGAGCATCTCTCAGACCGTACTGCAGGTCTGGGGGTAGAGCGGATCATCTCACTAGATAGTGTCTATCAGCTCCAGCTCTACCCTGTGACTCAATGTAGCCAGCAGGCTTATCAAGCGGAAGAGAGCCATCAGGGACTACAGCTCATACGTATGGCAGGCAGTAGCCACCCAGGGACAGAGGCAGACTACCATGAGGTGCTCATCCAGTTCGTAAGCCCACGGCTAGCTGGTGGGGACGTCGTCCTAGAGGGCGAAGCCTTCCGCTATCTTCCGATGGAGCAACGTACGCTTCGCTATAGTGAGTCGGGACAGCGATACGAGGGGACAGTCCTACTGAAGATGGGCTATCAGGAATACCTACCTCTCTTCAGAGCCTATGGGCAGGATAGGCTCCTCAGCCAACCCACCGTAGGAGATCACTACCAGACCAAGAACCACTATACGATACTCGTCTATCATCGATCACCATCTGATCGGGTAGATCGCCTTGTAGCCGTCTCTGAGCTATAAAGCAAGCATCCCACAGACAAGGCTCTGAGACATAATTACTATCTTTGCCTCGAGATATTTACGATCATTAGTCATTTAAAAAGGAAAGACAGATGAGAAAAGGACTTACATGGGTGGCTCTAGCCTCCCTCACATTCGTGCTATCTGCCTGCGGCAAGTCAGGGAAGGAGCCTGTACCTCCAACTCCTACCCCAGATAAGAAAGTCGAGAGGATCGATGACAAGGATCCAGATGGCAAGAAGGCTCTGGCCGCACCAGTATACTTCCATATCACTAAGGGTACGACGTTCTCACTCCGAGCAAAGGGCTTCACTCCGATCACCCTCATCGGGGCGCAGTCTGGCTCCAAGGACTACACCTATATCGCTGGTGAAGCTGGGGTCGTCGGGGTAGAGGGCTCTATCGCAGCCCTAGAGGTCATTGCGGATGGAGTCTCCGACTTCAAGGTTGCTAAGCCTTCGTCGACTCTTAAACACCTCCTCCTGCTAACTACGAGTTATGGTTCCCGGCCCGTCTCCTCCATCGACCTGACCAATGCCCCTGAGCTCACCTACCTCTGGCTCGCTGGGCATGAGGTTAATCACCTTGACCTCACGAAGCAGACGAAACTCAAGGAGCTTGGCCTGGGAAGCTACGGAACAGGACTTAAGAACTTCAATGGGAAGGAACGCTCCAGCGATTATAAGAAGGTAAGCCTACCTACAAATAATGTACTTGAGGTCTTCATCTCCCGCTCTCCCCTTACCAACCAGAGCATAGATCTAGATAATCTACCCAAGCTAAAGCAATTCCGCGCACAGTCTCCTAGGTTCTCCGAAGTCTCCTTCGACAAGAGTAGAGATCTAGAGGTGGTACTCGTCGATAGACCAAGTGTAGCCAGTGGCTTTAGCCTTGAGCTCGAGAATCACCCCAAGCTTAGGGACATCAGCCTACGCGACACACACGTCACCTCCGTCAAGCTACACAACCTCCCCGCTCTAGGGACAGAGAGTAGCCTAGTAATCGCAGCTGGGACTAAGAAGGTCGACCTAGAGGGTATTCCTCAGGCTATGCTTCCGGTACTCCTAGAGAAATTCTCTCCTGCTACGGTCGAGGAGCTAAAGGTATCAGGGACGAATGTGACTACCCTCAATGTGACCAAGTTCTCCAAGCTCACTAAGCTTAGCCTCAAGGGGACAGGGCTCAGTGAGGCAGAGCTTATCAATACCATCGGTCAGCTCCAGGCTTCCTCTGGACAGCTAGAGATCGAGGCTAGTCGCCTCACGACTAGTGTCCAGAATGCTCTTACGGCAAAGGGCTGGACAGCTAAGAATGACTAACGAGGGCTAGGCTCACACTCCCCAGCCCCCAACTGTCCCCCACGAGGTACCATCTAGGAAGTACCTCGTGGGGGACCTTGTATAGGTAGCCTTATGAAAAACCTTATCTTTGCTCTACATTCGACAATGAGTAATCAGTGACATAATCATAATCCAAGACTCATGGAGCAAAATGAATTCCTAGCACAAGTGCGTGCTAAAGCAACCGGGTGGCTCGCCCCAGGCTACGACGCCGAGACTCGAGCCGAAGTCCAAAGACTTCTAGATAATCCCGATACCACAGAGCTCGTCGAGGCCTTCTACAAGGATCTAGAGTTCGGTACGGGTGGCCTACGTGGGATCATGGGCGTAGGCTCCAATCGTATGAACCGCTATACCGTCGGTGCAGCTACACAGGGTCTAGCTAATTACCTCAAACGAGAGTTCGCCTCTCTCCCTCAGATCTCAGTCGCTATCGGGCATGACTGTCGCAATAATAGTGACGTATTCGCTCGTATCGCAGCCGAGGTATTCTCAGCCAATGGTATCAAGGTCTATCTCTTCGAGAGCCTCCGCCCCACGCCAGAGGTATCCTTTGCGATCCGAGAGCTAGGATGCCAGAGTGGTGTCATGATCACCGCCTCTCACAATCCCAAGGAGTATAATGGCTACAAGGCCTACTGGAGTGATGGCGCACAGATGATCGCTCCCCACGACCGCAACACCATCATCGAGGTGAATAAGGTCACTAAGGTCGAGGACATCCACTTCGAGGCTCGTCCCGAGCTCATCCAGATCATCGGAGAGGACATAGATCGAAAGTTCATCGAGCGTGTCGCTAGCCTATCTGATCCACAGCGGGAGGTCATCGCCCGCCACCACGACCTCAAGATCGTCTATACCCCTATCCATGGTACAGGTGTGCGCATCATCCCGGCAGCTCTTCGGGCGATCGGCTTCACACACATCATCAACGTCCCAGAGCAGGATGTCGTTAGTGGAGACTTCCCCACGGTCTACTCACCCAACCCCGAGGAGCCAGCAGCGCTAGAGCTTGCTATTGCGCGTGCAGAGGCGACTGGAGCCGACCTCGTCCTAGCCTCTGACCCCGACGCTGACCGTATCGGTGTAGCAGTTCGTAATAACGAGGGCAAGATGGTACTCATTAACGGGAATGAGATCTGCGCCCTACTCGTCTATTATGCCATCATGAGTCGTAAAGAGTCTGGCCTACTGCAGAGTGAGGACTACGTCGTCAAGACCATCGTCACGACCGAGCTCATCCGTGCGATCGCTCAGCGCAATGAGGTGACCCTCTTCGACTGCTATACGGGCTTCAAGTGGATCGCAGACGTTATCCGACAGAATGAGGGCAAGCGCCACTATATCGGCGGTGGCGAGGAGAGCTATGGCTTCCTACGCGAAGACTTCATCCGAGACAAGAGCTCTGTATCCGCCTGCTGTATGTTCGCTGAGCTAGCGGCTTGGGCTCGGGATAGAGGCATGTCTATCTACCAGCTCCTACAAAAGGTCTTCCTAGAGTATGGCCTCTACAAGGAGCAGGGGGTGAGTGTCGTACGCAAGGGTAAGACCGGAGCCGAGGAGATCGAAGCGATGATGAAGAACTTCCGTGAGAGCCCTCTCAAGAGTCTCGCAGGGAGCCCCGTCGTGGAGGTACTCGACTATGCCAAGCTAGAGGGACGCTGGCTCGACAAGGATGAGGTCTTCACCCTTGACATGCCGACCACTAGTAATGTACTCCAGTACAAGACGGCCGATGGTACTAAGGTATCGATCCGCCCCTCTGGGACAGAGCCCAAGATCAAGTTCTACATCGGTGTCCGTGGCAAGGTGGCATCCGTAGAGGAGCTCCCCTCGGCAGAGGCAGCTTGCCTAGACAAGATAGCGACCATTCGCCAGGAGCTAGGGATCTAAGCTTCCGCTCTGCATCACACTTTAGCAAAGGGGGCTCTACTACGACCTCATCTGTCGTCGGTAGAGCCTCCTTTGATCTATATACATCGCCCTATGAATATCTATCTCTGCCCCTCGCCAGAGCTCTATTCGCTCTATCATCGTCCCGACACGATCGTCATCATCGTAGATATCTTCCGTGCCTCTACGACTATGGTCACAGCTCTAGGCAATGGGGCTCGTAGTGTCATCCCCGTATCCACGACCGAGGAGGCAGAGACACTTGGTCGTACACTTGACTGCCTCATCGCAGCAGAGCGCAATGTCCAGCGTTGTCCCTTCGCCCAGCTAGGGAATGACCCAGCTGAGTACACAGAGGAGCTAGTCTCGGGCAAGGATATCGTCTTCACGACGACCAATGGTACCCGAGCACTCAATATAGCCAAGGAGCATGGTGTCGAGGAGATCCTCGTTGGAGCATTCATCAACCTTCGCTCTACCCTCCACTATTGCCACCAGCAGGGGAAGGATGTCCTCGTCCTGGCTGCGGGCTGGAAGGGGCAGATGGCACTCGAAGACACACTCTATGCTGGAGCTTTGGCGGCATTCGCTGAGAAGGAGCAGATCGGTAGAGCGGCTGATGATGGGAGTCGTATTCATCGAGATCTATGGCGAGCTTATGCCGAGGAGTACACTCAGCGCATCGACTACATCCAGCAGTCCGAGCACTATACACGGCTCCTGCATGCAGGCTTCGAGTCTGCTGTCCCCTACTGCATGAGCCTTGACACGACCCCTATTATAGCTCGGCTCGAGGGGGATCGCCTACGAGCCCTTTAGCCCATAGCCTCCACCCTTCTCGGGGATCTATCGTCCTAGTCCGATGTAGTCGGGGCGATAGCTTTATCTATAGGGCCTTCGATCCTTGCTCCACTGTCTCTAAAGCACCCAACCTCTAAATTTACCCCCTGCACACGTCTCCTACGGCAAGAATAACCGAGCAAGCTCAGATACAATGAAACGAACTAACCACACATGGTGGATCCTGGCTCTACTTGTAGCCTTTGTCACACAGCCCCCCTTTGCCCAAAGTCAGAATAGAGTCAAGCCCAAAGAGCGATTCCACATAAGAGGGCAGATACAGAGTACCACAGGAATGGGTATCCCCGACTGTAGTGTAGCTCTGTGGAGGAGTCAAGACTCCGTACTCATCTCGGCGAGCATCTCCGGCAGAGGGGGTGACTTTGCATTTGCAGACCTTCCTCCGGATGATTATTATCTCCAGCTGGCACACATGGGCTACGAAAGGCGACGAGTAGACATCTCCCTACATCATGAAGACCTTAGCCTCCCCCCAATTGTACTGCAAGAGCAGACGAACACCCTCTCCGAGATCACCGTAACAGCCAAGCGTCCCCTGATCAAGATGAAAGGCGGAGGGCAGATCAACTACGCAGTATCAGCAGACCCTCTAGCCAAGCACTCTTCGCTCTATCAGATCCTACAGCGAGTACCACTCGTCTCACTCACCAGTGCAGGCATCGCCATCAAGGGAAGCATACCACCGACCTACTACATCAATGGCATCCCGGCCCCACAGCTCAACCAAAATCCTTTCGAAGCACTCAAGGCTATGCGAGCAGATCAGATCCAAGAGATACAGCTGATAACCAACCCTGGGGCTCAGTATGACGGAGACTTTGCGGGTGGAGTCATCAACATCGTGATGAAGCAACACCTTAGCTCATCCCTCACGGCAAGCCTGGGCAGTACGATCAATACGCGCAATCAGTATGGCGGTAATGGCTCGCTCTCCCTGCAACTAGGCAAAGTGGTAGCGCAAGCCAGCATCTCCTATTCCGACCAAAGTGGGTACAAGGAACGTTGGGGACTAGACCGCATAGCCTACAACGATACTCAAAGGCATCACTTCCTCCAAGAGAAGGAGCGTGAGTACGACAGGAATAGTGCGATGCTATCGTCACTCAACCTCTCGTGGAGTCCTAATGCAAGTAATCTCATCAACGCATACCTCAACTATACCAGGCTTAACACTCGTGGTACGGGTCGGCAGACGCACCGCATGCACCACCTGTCGGGAGCACTGAACTACGGCTTTCTCATCAATGAGCGAAGTGATACGGAGTATGAGACTCTTAGCTTCTCCTCTAGCTACCAACGTAAATGGGGAAAGGATGCAACACTACTCCTCATGTACCAGCTCACCGATATGCCCAAGGCTCTGGATGACACCTATTTGGTCGAGCAGCGAATGAACTATACGGGGGATAACCAACGTATGAAGCAGAAGACACACAATAAAGAACATACCCTCCAGAGCGACTTTAGCTACTCACTCTCCCCCATACATAAGCTGAACGTAGGGCTCAAGCATATCATCCGTATAAACAGCAACGACTCCGAGCTCCATCGCCAAGACCTCGGAGGAGCATGGCTGGTAGAGAGCAACCCTGGGGACCGCTTTGCACACCAGCAACGAGTCCTAGGCATCTATGGGGAGTACCAAGTAGTCAAGGAGCCTTGGAACCTCCGCTTAGGACTACGCAAGGAGTGGACACGAGAGAAGGTATCCTATCTCCTACAGCCGAGCGATGACTTCCGCACGAGCTCTGACGACTGGTTCCTTTCGCTACTAGCATCCTACGAGCTGTCGGCATCTAGCACCCTCAGCCTAAGCTATCGAAGCAACATCACGAGACCAAGTATCAGACACCTCAGCCCTCGGTCTATCCTACAAGATCCGTCCTATGTCTACTATGGGAATCCTAAGCTAAGGAGCGAGAAGCACCACACTTGGGGCTCAGAATGGTCGTACACCAAGGAAGAGCTGCTCCTAAACCTCAGTGCTTCGTACAGCTACAGCAATAATGCAATCCAGGCTAACCTCGGGGTGCTACCTGGGGGAGGTATGTATCGCACATTTAGCAATGCAGGTAAGTATCGGGATGCTGGCTTGTCGGGTTATGGATCCTATTCGTTCAGCAAGGTCGTCAGCGCTTCGCTAGAGGCAAGTACCCAATACCGCATACTAGAGGGGGCACTCGCTGGGAGCTTGACCACTAGTCGAGGCTGGACTGGGAGCTTATCCTCAACGATCAACCTAAACCTTCCCAAGGACTATTACCTAAGCCTATATGGGGGCTACAACTTCCCCCACATCTCACTAGAGGGTAAAGGCTACAACTTCTACCACTGCGGGGGCTCCTTGGCGAAGAGCTTTCTCAATGACCGCCTCAACCTATCTCTCACTGCGATCGACTTCCTATGGGGGACGAAGGACTACCATCGAGCCTATCAGACCCCAGACTTCTATGGTAAATCTACGTATCAGAACTATGGCTTCCTGCTGGAACTAGAGGCGACCTACCGCTTCAATACTAAGAGGATCAGTGTCACCAAGGCCTCCAAGAAGATACAGAATAGCGATATAGCGACCTTCGGGGAATAGGTCTCTATGGAGATATACCCCATCATACCTACATAGAGGCTGCGTACGAGGGGGTAGGATATAGCAAGTATCCAAGGTGACGAACCTCCTGCTGGGAGCAAGCGGGACAGCCCCTACTCAGAGAATATATCTAGTGACATAATGACAGAGGCGAGGACAATGGCATTAGCTTTGTCCTCGCCTCTATACTTTTCATGTATACATCAAATTATAGACAAGATAAGACCAACGTATGAGCAAGCAAGGTAAGATCGGGGTAACGAGTGAGAATATCTTCCCCGTCATCAAGAAGTTCCTGTACAGTGAGCACGATATATTCCTGCGCGAACTCGTCTCCAACGCAGTCGATGCCTCGCAGAAGCTACGCACACTAGCCTCGGCGGGCGAATACAAGGGAGAGCTCGGGGAACTAGATGTACGCATCAGCTTCGACCCCGAGGCCAAGACCATCACAGTCAGTGACCGTGGTATCGGGATGACAGCAGAGGAGGTAGAGAAGTACATCAATCAGATCGCCTTCTCGGGAGCAGAGGAGTTCCTCGACAAGTACAAGGATGACAAGGTCGCCATCATAGGTCACTTCGGGCTGGGCTTCTATTCTTCCTTCATGGTCTCCAGCCGTGTGGAGATCCAGACCAAGTCCTATAAGGAGGGCGCAGAGGCTGTCCACTGGAGCTGCGAGGGTAGCCCAGAGTATATCCTAGAGGCTGGCGGTCGCACTGAGCGTGGTACGGATATCATCCTACATATAGATAGTGAGAGCGAGGAGTTCCTATCCCGTGATCGCCTCTCTGCGCTACTGAACAAGTACTGCAAGTTCCTCCCCATCCCCATCATCTTCGGCAAGAAGCAAGAGTGGAAGGACGGTGCCTACGTAGATACCGAGGAGGATAACCAGATCAACGATACTCACCCTGCCTGGACGAAGAAGCCTAGCGAGCTCAAGGATGAGGACTACATACAGTTCTACCATCAGCTCTATCCTCAGACCTTCGAAGAGCCACTCTTCTGGATCCACCTCAACGTAGACTACCCCTTCAACCTCACCGGGATCCTCTACTTCCCCAAGGTGAAGAACCAGATGGAGCTACAGCGCAACAAGATCCAGCTCTATGCCAACCAAGTCTTCGTCACCGAAGAGGTAGAGGGCATCGTCCCCGAGTACCTCACCCTACTGCATGGGGTGCTTGACTCGCCCGATATTCCCCTGAACGTCTCCCGCTCCTACCTTCAGAGTGATGCGCAGGTGAAGAAGATCTCCAATCACATCGCTAAGAAGGTAGCTGATCGCCTAGACGAACTCTTCCGCAACGAGCGTCCTCTCTTCGAGGAGAAGTGGGACAGTCTCAAGGTCTTCGTCCAGTATGGAATGCTGTCTGACGAGAAGTTCTACGAGCGTGCTGTGAAGTTTGATCTGCTCACCGACCTCGAAGGTAAGTACTTCACCCTCGAGGAGTACCGCATCCTCACCGAGAGCGAGCAGACAGACAAGGATGGACAGCTCGTATGGCTCTACACCAACGACAAGGAGGGGCAGTACAGCGCTATCGAGCGTGCCAAGGAGAAGGGCTATTCAGTCCTTTTCCTCGATGGGCCACTAGACGTCCACGCTATCTCTCAGCTGGAGCAGAAGCTAGAAAAGACCCGCTTCGTACGTGTAGACTCTGACTCCATCGCCAAGCTCATCGTCAAGGATGAAGCTAAGGAAAGCCACCTATCGGCAGAGGAGCAGAAGACGCTCTCCGAGATCTTCAAGGCTCGCCTGCCCAAGGACGAGAAGCGTAACTATAGTGTCGTCTTCGAGGCTCTAGGTGCAGAGGCGGATGCCGTACTGATCACACAGGGCGAATTCATGCGCCGTATGCAGGAGATGGCACGTCTACAGCCAGGGATGAACTTCTATGGCGACCTCCCCGAGGGCTACAACGTAGTGCTGAACTCCGACCATGCCCTCCTCTCACGCCTCCTCTCCTCGGAGAAGAGTGAGATCGAGCCCAAGCTCCAGAGCCTACGTACGGAGCTTGCCGAGCAGACAAAGCTCGTAGAGGATGCACGCTCTGCACAGTCTGCCAAGAAGCCCGAGGAGGTCACTGCCACTGAGCGCGAAGAGCTCTCCGCACTAGCTGCCAAGCAGGCTGAGATAGAGGGTAAGATCAATGCTGAGCTCCGGGCCTTCGGTGATCGAGAGCCCCTCGTTGGTCAGCTGGTAGACCTTGCACTCCTAGGTAGTGGACTACTAACGGGTGAGGCACTAGCCGCCTTCATTCGCCGTAGCCAGCAGCTCCTATAGCCCTTTCCTACGAGGTCTCACATCCGACCAGCCCTGTTGGCCTTCGTGTCAGTAGGGCTGGTCTTCTTTCTAGTAACCCCGTTGGGCTGATTAGACCTATTAGATTTATCTGAGCATTAGTCCGGCTCTGTGCTCCTATAATGAACGCCTCGGTCACCTATGTAAGGTGACCGAGGAGCTCTTACCGAGAGCCCATCAGCGCTCTCGGTATGTTCGTTTTCACCTCCTACACTAGAGAGTTAGGAATGCCCATGCACGTGTCGCACTCATGGATAGAATGTGGCATCCCGACGGTGTGGGCAGGGCTGACGCATGAAATCACTATAGTGCGAGGGCAAGGACGTGAAAGAGTATACTCCGAAGATAGAAGTATCTATGTCCTAGGTGTAGAGCCCCCAGCGTATCCCTCCTACCTAGTAGGGATGAGTATACACGTGTGTACACAACTGTATACCCACGTGTACACAACAGTA
>NZ_CAJPPN010000028.1 GCF_905372525.1 uncultured Porphyromonas sp. | reverse complement strand
ATCCCCCGACAGCCCCACTCATTAGGAGGAAAGCTCCCCTAGAGCGAAGGCATGAGGTCACTAGAGAGGCGGATATAAAGGTCACTAAAGAGGCCGACACATGAGACCACAGAAGACCAAGAGCGAGGTAGTCGAGGAGCATACGCTCCTGATGGTAGTATCTGTGTCCTAGGTGCGGAGCGAACAAGTATACACCTATTACCTAGAGGGGAAGAGTGTACACGTGTGTACACAATAGTATACCCACGTGTACACAACTGTATACACGCGTGTACACTACCTCGCTCTAAGTATCACCTCTATAGGGTGCTCTCTTAGGGCGATCTCTCGGGGTCTGCACTCATGCTCTCTAGTGCACGGCTAAGGCGCCCCTAGATGGGAATGAATATCCCCACACAGTGCTCAAGAGCAATGCACACCCCGAGAAATCACACATCAGCCACGAGGTACTCATCAGGGATAGCCCCAATGACTTATCTTTGTAGCGAGGGCTACGCATAGTCTTCGCTGCATTATACATAATCAAACTTCTGATCCGAACAAAATCAATGAAGCAACTCATCCACAGGGCCACCATCATCAACGACGGGGAGAGCTACGTCGGCTCCATCCTCATCGATGGAGAGCGGATCGCCAAGATATATAGGGGCGAGAAGATCTACAAGCACGAGGCAGGCACACGGATCGACACGGGCGAATATTGGTTCCCCGAAGGTATCGAGCGTGAGGCCGACGTCGTCATCCCTGCCGAAGGGCTCTTGCTCCTGCCTGGGTGCATAGATGACCAAGTGCACTTCCGTGAGCCAGGACTCACCCACAAGGCGACCATAGAGTCCGAGAGCCGTGCAGCCGTAGCGGGTGGGATCACCTCCTTCATGGAGATGCCCAATACCAAGCCCCCCACGACCAGCCTAGAGGCCTGGCAGTGGAAGATGGATCGTGCCCAAGAGACATCGTGGGTGAACTACTCCTTCTTCTTCGGCGGGAGCAATGACAATGCGGATGAGCTCCGACGTATCGATCGCCTCCATACCCCTGGCATCAAGCTCTTCTTGGGCTCCTCTACGGGTAATATGCTCGTGGATGACCGCCATACACTCGAGCGGATATTCAGCGAGACCGACCTCATCATCGCTACCCACTGTGAGAAGGAGGAGATCATCCGTGCCAATAGGGAGCACTTCCTCGCTCAGATCCCTGCAGACGAACTCGATGTACGCTATCACCCACTGATCCGTAGCGAGGAGGCCTGCTACCGCTCCTCCAGCGAAGCCGTGGAGCTCGCCACCCGCCTAGGCAGTCGCCTACACATCCTACACGTCTCCACAGCCCGAGAGCTCAGCCTATTCAGCGATCAGCTCCCCCTGGCAGAGAAGCGGATCACGGCCGAGGCCTGCGTCCACCACTTGCTCTTCACCGACCAGGACTATCCACGTCTAGGCAACCGCATCAAGTGGAACCCCGCCGTCAAGACCATGCGAGACCGAGAAGCCCTGCGTGAGGCCGTCCGCCACCAGAGGATCGACATCATCGCTACGGATCATGCCCCGCACCTCCTAGAGGAGAAGAAGGGGAACTGCCTCACGGCTGCCAGCGGTGGCCCACTCTGCGAATGGGCACTCATCTCTATGCTTGACCTAGCTCTGGAGGGTGTCTTCACTCGGGAGCAGGTCGTAGAGATGATGGCTCACCGTCCAGCCCAGCTCTTTGGCATACAGGATCGGGGCTTCATCAGGGAGGACTACTATGCCGATCTTGTACTCATCGCCCCCAATGCCCCACACCTCGTCACCGCAGACTCTGTCGTGTCCAAGTGTGGCTGGTCACCCTTCGAGGGGCACACCTTCACGCATAGGGTCGTACAGACCTTTGTCAATGGTCATTCGGTCTACCACAATGGCGCCTTCTGCTCCGAGCGTCCCACGAGCTATCCACTGACCTTCGGACGCTAGAGCCCTACCGAGCACTAGAGCAAATAGCCCCGCCCCACGATATGAGAGGTCACTCATATCGTGGGGCGGGGCTATTTGCTCCTATATGTATAGCGGATCGGCTAAAGCACTACATCCGTGTAGAGGGCGACATCAGGGCGATGCTCTGCGATATAGGCTGCTGGGTAGCCCTTGGCCTCTGGGCTGGAGGAGAGGATAGCACGTAGGACAGGAGCCTTCGTCTCTCCCGTCACGAGGAAGAGCAGCTGACGAGCAGCTAGGATCGTAGGCCCGGTGAGGGCGATGCGACGCTGCCCCTTAGGGCTAGTGGCCACGGCATACGGAGCCTCCTCTGTCAGGAGCTGGGGCTCATGGGGGAAGATCGAGGAGGTATGACCATCATCCCCTAGACCTAGGAGCACGATGTCGAAGACTGGGTACTCCCCATCGAAGGGGAGCTCCGATCCCACGAGCCAGCAGTAGTCCTTAGCCTCCCGCTCGGGATCAGCCTCTCCCCGTATGCGGTGCACCTGATCCTCGGGAATGGGGACATGATCCAGGAGGGTAGCCTTCGTCATGCCATAGTTGCTATCGGGGTCTGTGGGCGGGACACACCGCTCATCCACCCAATAGAGGTGGATACGATCCCAGCGGACAGCACTACGTAGAGGTTCCTCAGCCAGCAGGCTAAAGAGCAGTCGAGGGGTACTGCCCCCGGAGAGGGCGATGTGTACCCAGCCCTCCTGAGAGGGACGTACGAAGGCCTCCTCGGCAACAGCACGAGCGACCTCCTCGGGGGTAGCATAGATATATGGGATCATAGTTCGCAGTAGAGCTCAGAGTTGGTAAGGTTACGGCAGGGGTTCGTCCAGCTGTGATCCCGCTCGATGATTAGGTCACTCTGCTTAGGCCCCCATGTACCTGCGGGATAGCCGTAGAGAGGGAAGTCGTCCTCCTGCCAGAGGCGAAGGATCGGATCGAAGAAGCGCCAGCTCATCTCCACCGCATCGCTGCGTGTGAAGAGGGTGGAGTCACCGAGCATACAGTCCTCCAAGAGGCGTGAGTAGGCATCCCCCGAAGCCAAGCCCCCGAGCTGGTCGTAGGTGAAGTTCATCGAGACCTTCTTGACCTCGAAGCCCGAGCCAGGCACCTTAGCGGCAAACTTCAGAGAGATCCCTTCATCGGGCTGGATACGGATGATGAGCTGATTGGGCACCGTACCGCCGTCTAGCGAGGTGAACATCTTGTGAGGTGTGGGCTTGAAGTGCACGACGATCTCTGTGACCTTCGTCGGCATCATCTTCCCTGTACGGATATAGAAGGGGACACCCTGCCAGCGCCAGTTGTCGATATAGAGCTTCATCGCTACGAAGGTCTCCGTACGGCTATTGCCTGCCACCTTGTCCTCCTCTCGGTAGGCACGATGGAGCTCTCCTCGCCACTCACCCTCAGTGTACTGACCTCGGATGACTCGCCTACGCACCTCATCATCCGACATGGGACGGAAGGACTGGTAGACCTTCACCACCTCGTTGCGGAAGAGGTCTGCATTGAACTGCACTGGGGGCTCCATCGCCGTCAGGGCAACGAGCTGTGCTAGGTGGTTCTGCACCATATCCCGTAGAGCTCCTGTCTGGTCATAGAAGCCCCCACGGCTCTCTATGCCCATATTCTCCACTGCTGTGATCTCTACACGATCGATATAGTTCCTATTCCATAGGGGCTCGAAGATGCCGTTGGCGAAGCGTAGAGCCATGATGTCCTGCACGGTCTCCTTGCCGAGGAAGTGGTCGATACGATAGAGCTGATGCTCCTGGAAGGCCGAGCGATAGATCTCGTTCAGCTCCAGCGCTGAGGCGAGGTCATAGCCGAAGGGCTTCTCGATGACGATACGGCGCAGAGCACCACCCTCCTCGCTATTGAGCCCGACATGCTTGAGGTGCTGGGGGACGACACCATAGAGTAGGGGCGGGGTAGAGAGGTAGTAGATGTAGTTGGCGGGATTGTCGATCTGCTTATCGAGCTGAGAGAGGCGCTCCACGAGTCTAGGATAGTCACTCTGCTCGGCAGGGTCCATCGCTAGGTAGTACACCGAGCTAAGGAGCTGCTCTGCCAGCGAAGCATCGTACTCGCCCTCGGCTAGATACATCTGGAGGGCTTCATCTAGGTGCGGACGATAGCTATCATCTGTGTAGTCCGTACGCCCTAGAGCGAGGACAGCGAAGCGGTGCGGGAGCTTGCCCTGCTTGAAGAGCTGGTAGAGCGAGGGGACGAGCTTGCGCTTAGTTAGGTCACCCGATCCACCGAAGATGACGAGGATGAGGCTCTCGGGCTTCGTATTCTGTGCGGTTACTTGCATCGTAGCTTAGCCTTAGGCATTATAGGTTGTGGATGAGGTATCACTCCCTCTACCTGTCCAATTCTCGTGGAAGAATTCACCCCTAGGACGATCCGTGCGCTCAAAGGTATGCGCTCCGAAGAAGTCCCGCTGTGCCTGTACCATATTGGCAGGCAGGCGACGGGTCGTCAGAGAGAAGAAGTAGTTCAGTGCCGATGAGAAGGCAGGCACCGAGCACTCGGCTGCGATAGCAGAGGATACGATACGCCCCCAGTCAGCCTTGGCATCCTTGATCTCGTGCTGGAAGTAAGGAGCTAGTAGGAGATTCTGTAGCTCTGGTTGTGCCTCGTAGGCCTCGGCAATATCATTGAGGAAGGCTGAGCGGATGATACAGCCATTGCGCCAGATGCGTGCGATGGAGGAGAGGTCAAGCGACCAACCATTGGCCTTAGAGGCTTCATATAGGAGGGAGAATCCCTGTGCATAGGAGACGATCTTGGAGGCATAGAGGCTACGCTGGAGGGCAAGCGTATCGGCCTCGGTGAAGGGCTCGGGGCGATGCTCGCTACGCGGGTAGATGCTGGAGGCTTCCTGACGTAGCTCTACCGAGGACGATAGGCTACGCTCGTAGACAGCAGTAGCGATGAGGCTCAGAGGCTGGCCATACTCCAGAGAGTTGATGACCGACCACTTGCCCGTACCCTTCTGCCCTGCAGCATCTAGGATCTTGTCGATGAGGTAAGCCCCATCTGCCTCTCGGTGACGCAGGATCTCGGAGGTAATCTCGATGAGGTAGCTGGAGAGCTTGCCCTTGCCCCAGGAGGTGAAGATCTCAGCCATCTCCTCATTACTCATCCCTGCGACCGAGCGTAGGTAGCCATAGGCATCTGCGATGAGCTGCATATCTCCATACTCGATACCGTTGTGCACCATCTTGACGAAGTGCCCCGAGCCCCCTGCACCTATCCAGGCACAGCAGGGAGTACCATCCTCGGCCTGCGCAGCGATCCGAGTGAAGATAGGCTCTAGGCTCGGCCAAGCCTCCTGTGCTCCGCCGGGCATGATCGCTGGGCCATTCAGTGCCCCTTCCTCTCCGCCAGAGATACCACAGCCCACGAAGTAGATACCCCGCTGACGTAGCTCGGACTCCCGACGCTCGGAGTCCTCCCAGTTGGAGTTGCCCCCATCGACGACTATATCCCCAGCCTCTAGGTAGGGAAGGAGTGCCTCTATGACGAGGTCTACAGGACGACCTGCACGGATCATCATCATGATCTTGCGTGGACGCTCGATGCTGGCTACGAAGGCCTCTAGGTCAGTGAAGCCGAGGAAGTGCTTGCCTGCCCCACGCCCAGCCATGAAGTGCTCTACGACACCTGTCTCGGCACCCTCGGCACGGTTGTAGACGGAGACCTGGAAGCCATTACGCTCCATATTCAGGGCTAGGTTCTCACCCATGACGGCGAGCCCGATGAGCCCAATATCTGATTTCTTATTCATATCTATGATGATTTATTCTTCTATCGATCTATTCTATATAAGTCTCTCGTACGGCTCTAAGAAGAGACTAGAGTACACAGCCCCCCGCTCTAAGCCTGCGCCAGCAGGAGGGCTAGTAGGGCAAGGATAGCAGGGAGCCCCTGCTTGACGAGGATGCTACGACTAGAGCGAATCGCCCCATAACCAGCGGCCACGATGACACAGCCGAGGAAGAAGATCTGTACTCGGATCGACCACTCGGGGTCTCCGATCGTCAGTCCCCAGATCAGCCCCATAGCTAGAAAGCCATTATAGAGCCCTTGGTTGGCTGCTAGCCCCCTTGTGGGCTCGAAGAGCTCCTCGGGCAGGGCATCGCGGAAGACCTCCTTACCCTTCGTCGTCCAGGCAAACATCTCGATCCAGAGAATATACAAGTGCTCCAGTGCCACCAAGGCAACGAGCACACAAGCGATTGTACTCATACGTGTACTGTGATTATGCAACGATTCTAAGTGTCTATCTATCCCTCCGACTGCCCTCAATAGAGCCCATCAGGATAGAAACACATATCTAGGAAACAGCACTTTCCCCTAAATAGTTGGCTCTAATCTCCCCTCCTACACCACTGCCCCCTTATCACATCCCTCATAAAAGACTACCCCCAGCACCCTATATCTACAGGGGCTGGGGGCGGTGTTACTTACCTGAGGGAATGAGTGCCGGGAAGTCGGGATCTAATGCTGACCTTGGGGGGACTTTACTCGTGCGACGCAGTACCCAAGGGCTATCGTCTTGAGGCAAATACTCTGGGTGTATCATAGGGCCTTCCATGGTAATTACGCTCTTGAGCTCCAGGGTCAAGGTCTTCATATCATCACTCATACGAGCCCAGCAGAAGACTCCTGTAGCGTCATGATTATATGAAAAGTAAAACATATAGGCTTCTTCCCTCCTTTTAGCTCCCCCTCCTGAGGTTGCATCTGCAGTAGGTCGTTTGACGTTCAACTTCGTACCTTCCCCTATACGATCTGGGTTCGTCTTAGCATTCACCACCTCACGCCCTGAGGCATCAAGGATCCTACTCACGAGAGATAGCTGATCCACAAAGAGCTTGCAGTCCTCCGTATCGGGGGAATAGGGAGCCCTCTCTCGGAACTCTATTTGGATGTAGAGTTTGTAGCCCTTGTATTCTCCTTCCCAGCTCCCTACATACTTAGGGAGGAGGCGATGGGTATCTTTGAGATAGAGGATGTCCTTACGCGGGAGCTCCTTTGATAGGACACTCCCATAGTTATTCTCTAGGGGCATCACCTTCTGGCCTAGAGCTGTCAGTGTAGACAAGCCCGCGAGGAGAAGGGATAGGATGTAGCGTTTCATACCGACCTATGCTACTTATACCGACTGGGGGCAGTGTTACTTAGTAGCGGGAATGAGTGCTGGGAAGTCGGGATCTAATGCCGACCTTGGAGGCACTTTGCTCGTGCGATGCAGTACCCAAGGTGTCCCCTCCTGAGGTAAATACTCGGGATGTATCATAGGGCCTTCCATGGTAATTACGCTCTTGAGCTCCAGTGTCAAGGTCTTCATATCACCACTCATATGAGCCACACAGATGACTCCCGTAGATAGGTCATTATAGAAAAAGACAAACTGATAGGTTTCTTCCCTTTCTACAGAGGATGCATTTGTTGGTCGCCTGACAAACAACTCTCCTCCAACCCCTATCCGATCGGGGTTTGTCTTGGCATTCATCACCTCACGCCCTGAGGCATCGAGGATCCTGCTCACCAAATGCAGCTGATCCACAAAGAGATTACAGTTCTCCGCATAGGTGGCATAGGGAGCCCTCTCTAGGAACTCTATTTGGACGTAGAGTTTGTAGCCCTTGTAGTCTCCCTCCCAGCTCCCTGCATACTTAGGTAGGAGGCGGTGGGTATCTTTGAGATAGAGGGTGCCCTTACGTGGGAGCTCCTTTGGTAGGACACTCCCATCGTTATTCTCTAGGGGCATCACCTTCTGACCTAGAGCTGTCAGTGTAGATAACCCTACGAGGAGAAGGGATAGGATGTAGCGATTCATTAGGCTAGGGGTGAATATAAGTTTGTTCAGAGGGGGAGTCCTTCCCGTGTGTGGCGTCCCTATTGATAGGGGCACACATCGATAGCTCTAACTACCCGCTATGGCAAAGATACAGAAATACCCTATTGGGGAAAGTCCTCCCCTCCCTACCTCCACAGCTCCCCTCCCTGACACCTCATCCCTTCTGAGTCCCCCCATCCAAGTCCACTCCGAGGTAAGTTCCCTAGGGACTACGGCCGAGAGGGAGGCGAAGGGCACTTCGAGGGGCTTCTATAAGTAGTTCTTTATCAAGCATTCCGAAAGGGCTAAAACGAACATACCGAGAGCGCATCAGCGCTCTCGGTAAGAGCGCACTCGTCACCTATGTAAGGTGATGGAGACGCTCTTACCGAGAGCCCTTGAGCCTTCATTATATCTTCTCTAGCGAGCCCTCGGAGTATGCTCCACAGACCCGTATCCATCCCCATCCTAGGACAGCCGAGACGAGGTACGAGGAGGGTATGTAGCCAAACGCACACAGCTCACGACCTCAGAAAAACGAACTAATAACCAGTCGAATAAGGCATATTCACCATGCGAGGATAGAGTTAGAAAAAACTTCTTAACTTTGCTCCTAAAGAAGGGGAGAGGACATTCTCCCCTCCCCGAGGCACATACCCCATTTTATTCTTCTATGTAACTCCTGTATAGGGTCGCCAGAGTATCCTCTGATACTCTGCGAGCGTGTGGGCATCCATTGCCCTGGTACGCTATACAAGAAGAACACCCCCACAGACTCTGTGGGCTGGGGTGGGTGATCCCCCACGAGAGAGGCACCACCCCCAGTAGTCCGAAGGCTGTCGCCTCATGAGAAGGTGGAGGCTCCCCCCGGTACCGCCAGGTAACGGGAGACCCCTCGGGAGCCGACACCTCTCTCATCCCCTCGAGGTCGGGGCGCTCCCTCCGAGCGTCCCTCCCCCTCGAGCCTCTGCGGGAAGAGCACCACACTCATCCGAGAATGAACCTAAGAGAGAGAAAGGGAGTCTAAAGGCGGGAGCCCGGAGGCTCTTCGGGCTCGACCCACAGCCCTAGAGGTGGAGGAGGGTATCAGCTCCCTTGGTGGAGCCACCTCCCCCACCACTGGGGAGACCGTCACCGTCCCCGAGAGCTCCCGCCCGGGAGCCCTCGGGGACGTTTCGCCGGCCACCTCCTCGCGCGCGATACCTTATTATAGAGCTAGGATATGAGACTGGGGCACTCGCTCCGGAACAGGAGGACTCGGGCTGGTAGGTGAAAATATGTATCTTTGTATTTGTATGAACTTAGCGCAACTACAGACAGGAGATAAGGCGGTCATCGTGCGGGTGGGAGGCTCGGGAGCCTTCCGTAAGCGCATCCTAGAGATGGGCTTCGTGCAGGGTAAGGAGATCATGTCCGTACACAATGCCCCCCTCAAGGATCCTATCTACTACAAAATACTTGACTATAACGTCTCGCTCCGTCGCAAGGACGCCGAGCTCATCGAGGTGCGTCCCCTAGAGCCCCTCACAGAGGTTCATCCCGAGGAAGAGGGGGACACGGACCTCCTCCCCGATCCTGAGCTCCATAGCCTACATCGTATGCAGGGACGTGGACAGAGCACCAAGCTCCCAACCCTACGCATCGCCCTAGTAGGTAACCCCAACTGCGGGAAGACCTCCCTCTTCAACCAAGCCAGTGGAGCTCACGAGCATGTGGGCAACTACAGCGGCGTCACCGTGGAGGCCAAGACGGGACATATCTACTACGGAGGCTATCGGCTCGAGATCATCGACCTACCAGGCTCCTACTCCCTCTCTCCCTACAGCCCCGAGGAGCTCTATATCCGCAACTATATCACGGGTGATGAGCGTCCCGATCTGATCCTAGACGTCATCGATACGTGCAACCTAGAGCGCAACCTCTACCTCACCCTCCAGCTCAAGGAGCTTGGCCTGCCCGTCGTCGTCGCCCTCAACATGTTCGACGAGTTCATCGCACGCAAGGAGTACTTTGACTACCCTCGCCTCTCTCGCCTACTGGGTGTGCCTATGATCCCCACCGTATGCCGTACGGGGCTCGGACTAGAGGCACTCTTCGATGAGATCATCTCCCTAGCCCCTGGTATCCAGACTCACGCCCCAGAGCTCTTCGATCCAGAGCGGGGACGTCTGCGCCCCATACGCATCCCCTACGGCCCTACCCTCGAGCCGATGATCGAGGAGCTGACGACCAAGGTCGAGGAGCACACCACACTACACGACCCTATCGTAGCGCGCTCCACGGCGATCAAGCTCCTGGAGCGGGATAGTGACGTCGAGAGCCAGCTCCTACACCGATACCCCCGTGGGGGCTATCTACTCTCTGCCCGGGACTTCGCCCTACACCGGCTGAAGGAGGAGCAGAGCGAGGAGGCCGAGTCACTGATCACCGATGCTCGCTATGGCTTCATCTCGGGAGCGCTGAAGGAGACCTATCACCCCAAGCACAGCGGGGAGCGTACCCTCACCGACCGCATTGATGATATCGTGACGCACCGCCTGTGGGGCTTCCCGATCTTCCTCACACTGATGATCCTCATGTTCTTCTGCACCTTTGCCCTCGGTCAGTATCCGATGGATCTCATCGAGCTCGGGGTCGCGAAGCTCGGAGAATGGGTCGGGGGTGTGATGCCGGAGGGTCCCCTGAGAGACCTCCTCGTCGATGGGATCATCGCGGGGGTCGGGGGCGTCACAGTCTTCCTCCCGCAGATCGTCATCCTCTACCTCTTCATCTCCCTAATGGAGGATAGTGGGTATATGGCTCGGGCAGCCTTCATCATGGATAAGCTGATGCACAAGATGGGTCTGCACGGCAAGTCCTTCATCCCGCTCATCATGGGCTTCGGCTGCAACGTCCCTGCGGTGATGAGTACCCGTATGATCGAGAGTCGCAAGAGTCGTCTGGTGACGATGCTTGTCCTGCCCTTCATGAGCTGCTCGGCACGTCTACCGGTGTACATCCTGCTGGCGGGGGCATTCTTCCCCATCCCTTGGCAGGCCACCCTCGTCCTCTTCTCCCTCTACCTCATCGGGGTACTCGTGGCGGTATGCTCGGCACGGCTTCTGAAGAGCACGGCCTTCAAGGGCGAGGATATCCCCTTCGTCATGGAGCTCCCCCCCTATCGTACCCCGACCCCTCGGTCGATCCTCATCCATGTTTGGACCCGAGCCAAGCAGTACCTACAGAAGATGGGTACCGTGATCCTTGCGGCCTCTATCCTTGTTTGGTTTATGAGCTACTACCCCAGGCAGAACGAAGCCCGCGCGGTCAAGGATCACCAAGTGGAGGCGGTCAAGGCCTCCCTACTCCCCGAGGCAGAGAAGCAGGCACAGGTGGACTCCCTAGAGCAGGCCTTCGCCACCTACCATCAGGAGCAGTCGATCATCGGGCGTATCGGACACCTCAGTGAGCCCATCATTCGTCCCCTCGGCTTCGACTGGAAGATGGGGGTAAGTATCGTCTCGGGTCTGATGGCCAAGGAGGTCGTCGTCAGCACCATGGGTGTCATCTACACGGGCTCAGGGGATGATGGCGAGGAGGCGGTAGCTCAGCTCTCGGAGCGTATGCGCACGGAGCGGCGAGCGGATGGGTCTCCAGCCTTCACGCCGATCATAGCCTATACGTTCATGCTCTTTGTGCTCCTCTACTTCCCCTGTATCGCTACACTGATCGCGATCGGACGGGAGGCTGGGCACTGGCGCTGGGGGATCTTCGCAGCGGTGTACTCGTGTACGCTGGCTTGGGTCGCCTGCTTCATCGTCTATCAAATCTCCCTACTGCTAGGGTAAACTTTAGTAGTTCATATGCTTCAGGAAATCATCGCCCTCGCGATCGTTGGCATTGTCCTCTTCTTCATCGGGCGCTCTCTGGTGAGGATGCTCCGCCCTAAGAAGGGCGATAAGGGGTGTGGTGGGTGCTCGGGATGCTCAGGCTGCGGGCACTAGCCCTCTATCCCTAGTACTAGCACTTCGCTTTAGATCACCCCTTTGCTAGCTATTATCTCGTCCTATCCATATTCTTTATGATCCTAGATATCCTCCTGTTCATTGTAGGTATTATCCTCATCATCGTAGGTGCCAACTATCTGACTGAGGGAGCTTCGGTACTAGCTCGTCGCTTCGGAGTGTCTCCCCTCGTCGTGGGGCTCACCATAGTGGCCTTCGGTACCTCCTCCCCCGAGCTCATCGTCAGCCTAATGTCTGCCCTCAAGGGTAATTCGGACATAGCGATGGGAAACGTCGTCGGGAGCAATATCTTCAACGTGCTCGTCATCGGAGGTATCACCGCCCTCGTCACCCCGATCACGATCACCAGGAGCACCATACGTCGTGAGATTCCCCTGATGATCCTTGCCTGCCTTGTGCTCTCGGTAATGGCTCTTGACCGGATCTTCGCAGGCACAGGAGAGATAGAGAACGTACTGAGCCGCAGTGAGGGGATAGTGCTACTCGGCTTCTTCTTGATCTTCCTTACCTACACCTTTGCCATTGCCAAGGGTGAGCCCGACGACCCACATGCTACCCCCGACACAGAGAGACGCTACCCACTGTGGCTACTCATCATCTTTATCATCGGCGGGCTAGCAGGTCTTATTGTGGGAGGAGACTTCTTCGTCAATTCAGCCTCCAGCATAGCTCGTACCCTAGGGATGAGCGAGGGCTTTATCGGACTGACCATCGTAGCGGCAGGCACATCACTACCAGAGCTAGCGACCTCCGTCGCTGCAGCCCTCAAGAAGGAGCCCGAGATCGCTGTGGGCAACATCGTTGGGTCAAACATCTTCAACATCTTCTTCATCCTCGGTACGACAGCTACCGTCACCCCGATCCGCATCGGTGGGGTCTCATCCCTAGACTTCCTCGTGATGAGCTTCTCGGCCATCCTACTGTATGTCTTCGCCGTCCTCTTCGGTCAGCGGGTGATCAAGCGTGCAGAGGGTGCTGTGCTCGTCCTCTGCTTCGTCCTCTACACCGCCTACCTCATCGCCCAGCTCTAATTTCCCCTCAGTCCCTCGCTATGTCACAGCCTAGTCTTAGCTTCACGCCCGAGGAAGAAGCCCTCATCCAGCAGGAGTACCAAGCCCTGCTCCAGGACTATATCGCCTCGCCACACCGCAAGAAGACGGAGATCATCGACCAGGCCTTCCGTCTAGCGTGCCATGCCCATGGCCTCGTGCGTCGACGCAGTGGCGAGCCCTATATCCTACACCCCATAGCTGTAGCACGCATCGTGTGCAAGGAGATCGGGCTAGGCTCTACCTCCATCTGCTCGGCGCTACTACATGATGTGGTAGAGGATACAGAGTACACGGTGGAGGATATCCGTCGGGGCTTCGGCAACAAGATCGCCCAGATCGTAGAGGGTCTCACCAAGATCTCTACAGAGCAGGTACCACAGAACATCGATAGCCTACAGGCGCAGAACATACGCAAGCTTCTACTGACCATCGGGGATGATGCACGTGTGATCCTGATCAAGATCGCTGACCGTCTGCACAACATGCGTACCCTCTCCTCCATGAAGCCCGAGAAGCAACTGAAGATCGCGGGGGAGACCTCCTTCTTCTATGCCCCTCTTGCCGATCGCCTCGGGCTCTTCTCCATCAAGACGGAGCTGGAGGATCTAAGCTTCCGCTATGAGCACCCCGAGGCCTACGAGGAGGTCCTCCGCAAAGTCAAGGAGACGGAGGCGGGGCGTGAAGACCTCTTCCAACGCTTCGCTGCACCACTGAAGCTCCGCTTCGACAGTATGGGGCTGAGCTATGAGATGAAGACCCGAGTCAAGGGGTGCTTCTCCATCTGGCGCAAGATGCAGCTCAAGGGCATCCCCTTCGAGGAAGTCTATGACCTCTTCGCCGTGCGTATCATCTTCGACAACCAGGATGGTTACCCCGAGAAGAACCGCTGCTGGGACATCTACACAGCGATTACCGAGGTCTACCGCAACCGACCCGATCGCCTCCGAGACTGGATCTCTACCCCCAAGGGCAACGGCTATCAGGCTCTACACCTCACGGTACTAGGCCCCGACGCTCAGTGGATAGAGGTGCAGGTACGTAGCCGGCGTATGGACGAGATCGCAGAGAAAGGACTAGCTGCACACTGGAGGTACAAGAATAGTGACGTAGAGGAGGATCACGAGCTCGAGGTCTGGCTGGATACGATCCGTGAGGTACTGAACCATCCCGACTCCAAGGGTATGGAGTTCCTCAATACCGTCCACCTCAGCCTCTATGCCCACGACATCACCGCCTTCACCCCCAAGGGGAGGCCGATCACGCTCCCCATCAATGCGAGTGTCCTGGACTTCGCCTATGCCGTACACACCGATCTGGGGGATACGTGCATCGGAGCAAAGGTCAATCATAAAGTGCTCCCCATCTCCCATCGCCTCTCCAACGGTGACCAAGTAGAGATCTTGACGAGCAAGATGACTCATCCCGAGCCCGAGTGGCTGGACTACGTCAGCACCGCCTACGCCAAGGTCAAGATAGAGACTGCCCTACGGCGCCGTCAGCGCGAAGCCATCGCCCGAGGCGAGGAGCGACTAGCCAAGGAGCTCGAGCACTACGGAGAGCGGCTCTCCGCCTCCCTGCTCAATCGCCTGACCTACCTCTATCACTTCGACAAGCCCGACACCTTCCTGCGCTACATCGGAGAGGGAATGTTCACCTTCCCCGAGGACTTCGAGCGCACCCTCAAGAGTAAGGGAAGCCCCTCCAGCCGTACCAATAGGATCACCCGTACGATCACCTCCCTCTTCGGAGGCAAGGAGCGGGGGAGTCACGAGCACGCTGAGGATGTGGCCGCCACCCCGATCGATCGTGATCATCCCTACGAACTCAGTGAGCACGACGGTCGGCTCAACTATATCATCGCCCCCTGCTGTCACCCGATCCCCGGGGATGATGCTCTAGGGATCCTCACCGACGAAGGACAGGTCGTCGTGCACCGACGCTCTTGCCCCGAGGCTACCCGATACAAGACGGCACAGGGAGACCGACTCATCTCTACTCTCTGGGGACATCACTACACCCCCCGCTTCGAGACGACTCTAATGATACGGGGGATCGACTCCCGTGGGCTACTGAACGTGATCACGCAGGTGCTACTGGAGGACTTCAAGGTAAGCATCAGCGAGATCCATATGCAGGCGCACGAAGGGATCTTCGAGGGGCGCATCACCATACAGGTACTCAGTGGACAGCAGGTAGAGTCTATCTGCCATATCCTCCGACGCAACAAGGCCATCCACGAGGCCTACCGTCTCTCGGAGCTCAATCAAGAGTAGCACTCTGATACGCCCCGTATACCCCCTCAATGGACACCACACATAGACCGATCCACGTCATGGCCAAGGCAGCTGGTGCCAGCTGCAATATGCGCTGTGACTACTGCTACTATCTGGACAAGGAGCGACTCTACCGAGGAGCCGAGCGCACACAACCCACGACGATGATGCCCGAGGAGTATCTCGAGCACTACATCCGTCAGTATATCCAGGCCCAGCCCGAGGGCGTGCCGGTGACCTTCACCTGGCACGGGGGCGAGGCACTCCTACGCCCGCTATCCTTCTACCAACGAGCCCTAGAGCTCCAAGAAAAGTATGGGCAGGGGCGACTCATCGAGAACACACTCCAGACGAATGGCCTCCTACTCAGCCCAGCCTGGTGTCGCTTCTTCCGGGAGCATGAGTGGCTCATCGGGATCTCGCTGGACGGGACGAAGGAGATGCATGACCTCTATCGGCGAACCGTCTCGGGGCTCCCTACCTTCGAGCGAGTGATGCGTGGGGTGAAGCTCCTACAGGATCATGCCGTAGAGTTCAACATCCTAGCTACGGTCAATCGCTACAACGCCGAGGAGCCCCTGGCCTTCTACCACTTCCTCAAGAGCATTGGCAATCCCTACATCCAGTTCGCCCCGATCGTAGAGCGTCTACGCACCGGAGCTGAGCGACACGCCTTTGTCGAGGCACCCTTCATCACCGAGCGTCCCGAGGGACGTCTCCTACACGATGGTGCGGATGTCTCGATGGCACCCTATAGTATCCTGCCCGAGCAGTGGGGGTACTTCACCACGACGATCTTCGACGAATGGGTGCGCACAGATGTGGGACGGGTCTTCATCCAGCTCTTCGATGCTACCCTAGCCACCTGGATGGGTGTCCCCCCGGGGGTCTGCCTCTTCCTCCCCGAGTGCGGACACGCTGCCGCCCTAGAGCACAACGGCGATCTCTACAGCTGCGATCACTTTGTCTACCCTCGCTATCGTCTCGGCAACGTCGCCGAGACCCCACTGAGGGAGCTCATGGATCGCCCCGAGCAGATTACCTTCGGGAAGGCAAAGAGGCTGGGGCTCACCGAGCAGTGTAAGGAGTGCGAATTTCTCTTTGCCTGCTGGGGCGAATGCCCCAAGAACCGCTTTGCCTATAGCTCGACGGGCGAGCCGGGACACAACTACCTCTGCCGAGGCTACTACCAATTCTGGTCGCACGTCGCTCCCTACATGGACTACATGAAGGCCTGCCTGATGCAGGGCCTCCCCCCAGCCCAGATCATGCACTGGGTCGCTAGTCAGGACTAATCTCCCCCCACTCACTTCCCCCTCACCACCTTCTCTTCCCCCCTATCACCTCCTCGCTTCCAGCGACTCATCTCGGGTCGCTAGGACGATAGCCGTCACCCCATACACCCGGGCTCGGTACGCTAAGTACTTCGCCTAGGAGTATGGGGTGGCTTCGCTTGGGTATCACGGCTGTAGCCACTAGGGGCTGTGGGAAGCCTCCCCGCTCATCGGATACGAGTCATCGGGTGGGAGCCGAGCTGACCTTGGGGCGAGGGGAAGGCAAGGGACAGCGATAGGACACAGGGGCATTACTCCCCTAAGGTCACAAAGCGTTTACTCTTGGCTTACCGAAGAGACCTATTCGTAAGAAAATGGTACATTCGCAAACATTCATTACCTTTGTAACGAAGAAGACACCGAGGAACGTCCCACACGCGCTCCCCCAACACTCCTCCAGAAGCAATGATACAGACGGCTCACATCTCATCATTGAACCTACTCATACTGGGCAAGTTCGTCCCCCTACCCTGCTCCTGCAGTGTAGAGGTGAGGACGAGGTGGCAAGTGGCTCCTCTGATGCCCTAGACTCCCCCCTGTGCTCTCGCGTACTCCCCTCCCCTATTTGTAAATTCGCAATAAACACCATATCGCAATGAAACAGTTTCCCTTTTACCTGCTACTCGCCTCGATGCTCCTAGCCCTGCCCCTACGTGCTCAGGAGAAGAGAGGAGCTCGGCTCGTCCCGCTCATCAACTTCGAGGTCATAGACACAGCTCAGCTCAAGGCCACCTATAGG
Organism: uncultured Porphyromonas sp.; assembly: GCF_905372525.1. Classification (GTDB taxonomy): domain Bacteria; phylum Bacteroidota; class Bacteroidia; order Bacteroidales; family Porphyromonadaceae; genus Porphyromonas. The sequence goes on along the minus strand of NZ_CAJPPN010000028.1, from coordinate 12,162 downwards.
TACGACTTCGTAGACTCGGCCAAGACCTACACCAATATGATGGTACTCCTCGTGGGGCCCAAGGTACAGACCTTCCAGGGCGAGGCGGACTACTACCTAGACTCCCTAGGGGTCAGCCTAGAGGGGAAAGCCTACCCCACCCCCTACCTCACCGCCAAGATGAACCAGTGCCCACCGAAGCGATCCACCACCGAGTGGAAGGTCTACTCAGGTTACCCCAGCGGGATGGTCTCCATCACAGACCGAGTACTAGCGACACGCTACCTCTCCGAGGAGCAGCTACAGGCTCCTGAGTGGAAGCTACAGAAGGGCTACACGAAGACCATCATGGGCTACACCTGCTACCAGGCTGAGACCGACCTCTATGGTCGCCACTGGGTCGTATGGTATGCCCCACAGCTCCAGTGTGCTGCCGGCCCCTGGATCCTCTGGGGACTCCCCGGGCTGATCCTAGAGGCTCATGACAGCGAGCAGATACACAGCTTCACCCTAGAGAGTATCGCCTCCCTCCGAACTCCTATTCCCTATATCGTCAGCAACTACTTCATGCTCCCACGTGACCGAGTCGTCAAGGACTACATGCGCTACGCCGAGGACCTCGATGAGAGCCTCGTCCAGTCCGGGATGATCACCCCCGAGGAGCTCGCCCTCTCGGAGAAAAAGAAGAACCGCCGACGGATCCCCTTCGTCCCCCTACGACGCATCACCCTAGAGGAGGCGATGTAGTCCGCACCCCGCCCCGATGAGAGGCCTAGGCATCACTGCCTAGGCCTCTTCACTTTTTCATCCCCGCTCACGTCCCCGAGTGAAGGGAGAGGACGATACGGGGAGAGCTAGGGTGGAGTACCAACAAAGCCGGGATCTCCGTTGTTATCACGGGGAGCAGTGTACCGACCCTAGGGCTCGGTCTCATCGCTCCCATAACAGATGATCCCACTAGGGAGTATCCTAATTATACCAGACAATGAAACGACAAGTAGCACTCATCCTCGTCCTCTGCTTCGCCGTAGCCCTCGGGGGCTTCGCCTGCATGACACGTACCCACGAGACCCAGCAGACTAACGATATGACTCAGACAAAGGAAATCTATCTAGCAGGAGGATGCTTCTGGGGCACAGAGCACTTCCTCAAGCAAGTACGTGGCGTCGTCGCCACCGAGGTAGGCTATGCTAATGGCCACACAGAGCGCCCTACCTACGAGGAGGTCTGTCAGCACCATACGGGCTTCGCCGAGACGGTGCGCGTCACCTACGCACCCGAGCAACTTAGCCTCCGCCAGCTCCTCGACCTCTACTTCCTCACCATCGACCCCACCACGCTCAATCGCCAGGGAGGTGACATCGGGGATCAGTACCGCACAGGTATCTACTACACCGATAGCCTCGACCTAGATACGATACGAGCGGCCCTCGCCAACCTACAGAGCCAGTATACAGCTCCACTCCAGATCGAGGTGAAGCCCCTCACGAACTTCTACAATGCCGAGGAGTACCACCAAGACTACCTTGACAAGAACCCCTCGGGCTACTGTCACATACGTCCCGAGCTCTTCGAGCAGGCGCGCCGTGCCAACCCCTACACCAAGCCCACGGACCAGGAGCTCAGGCGACGACTCACCCCGACCCAGTATGCCGTCACCCAGCAGGCAGCGACAGAGCATCCCTTCGACAACGACTACTGGGACGAGCATCGCGAAGGGATCTATGTGGACATCACCACAGGCGAGCCCCTATTCACCTCACGAGACAAGTTTGACTCGGGCTGTGGGTGGCCGAGCTTCTCCCGCCCTATCGACACTACACGTATCGACGAACGTGCCGACCACTCCCTCGGTATGCGACGCATCGAGGTCAGGAGCAAGGCGGGGAACGCCCACCTCGGGCACGTCTTCGACGACGGCCCTAGAGAGCTCGGTGGCCTACGCTACTGCATCAATAGCGCCGCCCTACGCTTCATTCCCAAAGAGCAGATGAAGCAGGCCGGCTACGGCAAGTACCTCCATCTACTAGAGGGGAAGGGCAAGTAGCCCCCCACCTCTCATCATCACCCAGCATCCTCAGGGAGCACGTCTCGGGGTAGGAGCATGCCTCAGCATGACCTACCCCGAGATACATTTATACGTATAGCGATCCCCCCGAGTACTCAGGTCTAGTAGCCCCATACCTCCCGCCCAAGTAGGAGCTATGGGGCTTAATTATCTCCCCTATCCTACTCACTCACAGCGGATACAGATGGGCCGAGGCATCCAAATAGCCTCCACCATCGAGGATCCTTCGTATCCCCAAAGCCATCCTGCCAAGAGCCCTCTCTCCCCTCTATTGGGAGCCCCGTAATCACCTATGTAAGGTGACGAGAACGCTCTTACCGAGAGCGTCACTGCGCTCCTATAAGGATCGTCTCCATCACCTATGTAAGGTGATGAAGGTACCCCTACCTAGCGTATGTCAGTTCGCTCGGTGAGGGGACTCTCGTCCGCTGGGGCTCTCGGGTACGTCGTGCCTTAGGCTGAGAGAGGGACGGCTCCCCCTCTTCTCCCTATCTTTATTTCACCGACTAGGAGAAGAAAGGTCATGGGCACATGGACAGAAGAAAGCGACACAGTCCTCCTCCGCAGAGGGTAATCTCACCGAGGAAGGTGCTCAGTGCTGGCTGATGGTTCGCAGAAAGTCCTCTGATCTTGACGCGGTTGCCCTGCCCCTACATCTCATTGCTCTTGATCGAAGGGTATTTTCTCTACCTTTGCAGACGGGGCTGGACACAAGCCTCCCAATCTAACTAGGGGCTCCATCCTGCTTTATATAAGAGAGCTTATCCAGATGAACGAACAGAAATTACAACTGAGATTACGGCTGGTGCTGCAGGAGGTACAACTTCTGGGGAAAAGAAGGCACTCCTCCTCTTGCCCAGCGAGACTCAACGACGATAGAGGGAAGTCTCCTTCCCTCCATGACTACAATACCACCGGCTTATGCACAAACTAACTAACTCTCCTTGGCTTTATCCTCTGGCCATCGTTACCCTAGGGATTGTGGTGTATCTCTTTCCCTATCTCCCACCATTTAGCTCCCAGAGGGATTGCCGCCCCACACAGCTGACAAGCCTCCTCATCGGGCTAGCTGTACTCTTCACTGTGGTACGTCCTGGGTGGAAAAGCTGGCACATCCTCGTCGCCACCCTAGCCTCAGCTCTGGTGGCAGGGGCCCTAAACCTGTCGTTCTTCGGCTAATAATCTTAGGCGGTTACTAGATACAGCGGGGATGCCTACCTATTAGGCAGGTGTCCCCACTTATCTTTTGGCTGGTCAGTCTTGCTATTGGTGGTGGTTAGAATTGCCTCGCCCCCATAAGAGGCGAGGATCAAGTCCATCCCTAAGTCCCCCATGCGCCCCTGCTCGGTGACGATAGCAGGATGCTCCTCGAGGCTCTTGTAGCGACTACGCTGCTTGCTGTCTCACATCAATCTCTAAATTACGACCTTTGGATCATCTGGCCAGCGCACCCAAAAAGGCGCTGGCTTTCTCTCTATCCCTACCGTTACACTTACGGGTGGAATAGGCGACAGCGCCGTCTGCTCCTAGTAAAAATCCCTATCTTTGTAGCTAAAGTATCTAGCGATAATAGAGATAAGGAACATGCTCGCAGAAGACGAAGAACTAGACACCACGACCCCCTCCGAGGAGCTCCTCACGACCCCCGACTCCATGCCCGAGGAGGAGCAGGAGGAGCAGGAGCCCGCCTACCAGCCCCCCGAGGGACTCCCCTATCGCCCCGAGATGGGGAATCTATCACGTATGTACCGTACGTGGTTCCTAGACTATGCCTCCTACGTCATCCTAGAGCGTGCCGTACCCCATATAGATGATGGACTGAAGCCCGTACAGCGACGTATCCTCTACAATATGAAAAAGGTCGATACGGGCAAGCTCATCAAGGTAGCCAACATCGTGGGGGAGACCATGAAGTACCATCCCCACGGGGACGCCTCCATCAACGACGCCCTCGTCCAGCTGGGACAGAAGGGATACCTCATCGATACCCAGGGCAACTGGGGGAACATCCTCACCGGAGACGCAGCGGCGGCAGGCCGATACATCGAGGCTAAGCTCTCTGTCTTTGCCCTCGAGGCCGTCTTCAGTGACCGAGTGACCCCATGGAAGAAGACCTATGATGGGACGACAGATGAGCCCATAGCCCTCCCCGTGAAGTTTCCCCTCCTCCTAGCTCAGGGGGCTGAGGGGATCGCCGTAGGGCTCTCCTCCAAGATCCTCTCGCACAACTTCGTCGAGCTCGCCGAGGCGGCCTGTGCCTACCTTCGGGGCGAGAGCTTCACCCTCTACCCCGACTTCCCCACAGGGGGAATGATCGATGTCTCCCGCTACAATGACGGGGAGCGTGGGGGGAGCCTCCGCTCTCGTGCCCGTATCGAGAAGCTAGACCCCAAGACCCTCAGTATCTCTGAGCTCCCTGCAGGGAAGACCACGACCACCCTCATCGAGTCTATCCTCAAGGCCGTGGAGAAGGGCAAGATCCGCATCCGACGTGTCGATGATATGACGGCTGCCACGACGGACATCCGTCTGACCCTTGCCCCCGGTGTCTCCTCGGACAAGGCCATAGATGCCCTCTATGCCTTCACCGACTGCGAGGTCAGCATCTCCCCCAACTGCTGTGTGATCTACGAGGAGAAGCCCCTCTTTACCTCCGTAAGCGAGCTCCTTCGCTATAGTGTCGAGCGGACGAAATACCTCTTCACAGAGGAGCTGAAGATCATGCTCCAGGAGAAGGAGGAGGCTTACCTCGGAGCCTCCCTAGAGCGTATCTTCATCGAGGAGCGCATCTACAAGGACAAGGAGTTCGAAGAAGCTCAGAGCGAGGCAGCTGCACTTGCCCATGTAGCGGAGCGACTCATCCCCTTCCACGACCGCCTACTGCGTGCCGTGACCGAGGACGACCTAAAGCGCCTCCTAGAGATCCGCATGGCTCGTATCCTGCGCTTCAACCTCCCCAAGCACGAGGCCTACCTCCTACAGCTGGAGGAGGAGATCAAGCAACTCCGCCACGACCTAGATCATATCGTAGAGTATACGATACGCTGGTACGAGCACCTGATCGACCGCTACGGCAAGGCCTACCCACGGCGCACCAAGATCACCAGCTTCGGCACCATCGAGGCCACCAAGGTAGCTGAGCTGGATACGAAGCTCTACATCAACCGCGAGGAGGGCTTCATCGGTACCGGGCTCAAGGATGCCGAGTTCGTGTGCAACTGCTCCTCCCTCGACGAGATCATCGTCTTCCTCCGCTCGGGGAAGTACTTTGTATGCAAGGTCGAGGACAAACGCTTCTACGGCCATGAGGAGGTCATCCATATCGCTCGCTACCAGAGGGGCGATGAGCGTACCATCTACAACGTGATGTACCGAGACGGCAAGGCGGGAGCTGTCTATGCCAAGCGCTTCAATGTCCTCTCTGTCATCCGTGATCGTGTCTACGACCTCACCCGAGGCAAAGACCGCTCACGTATCCTCTACTTCTCTGCCAACACCAATGGCGAGGCTGAGAAGGTCTCCATCAAACTCAAGATACGGAATGCCCGACAGCGCCTCTTCCAGTTCGAGAAAGACTTCTCTGACCTCCCAATCAAGACACGTAGTAGCGTCGGCCTGCTGGTGACCAAGGCCGAGGTACACAGCATCACGCTCCTCTCCAAGGGCTTCTCTACGCTAGGCGGGCGAGATGTGTGGTTCGACCGTGACGTCATGCGCCTCAACTACAACGGGCAGGGTACGTACCTCGGCTCCTTCCACGCTCGGGATAGGGTCCTGATTATCCTCACCAGCGGCGAGTGCTACACGACGGACTTCAGCGATAGTATCCACATCGAGGAGAACCTCCTGCGGATCGAGAAGCACCAGCCACAGAAGCTGTGGACAGCCGTCTACTACCATGCCAAGAGCCAGCGCGAGTATATCAAGCGCTTCATGATCGAGGCAGAGCAGCGACGGGAGCAGATCCTCGGGGACAACCCCGACAATAAGCTCTTGATCCTGACCGATACCTATTACCCTCGCCTCAGCCTAGGGCGCAAGGACAAGAACGGGGAGCTCCAGCTCACAGAGCTCGATGTAGAGACCTTCATCCAGGTCAAGAGCATCCGAGCCCAGGGCAATCAGCTCGCCAAGTATCCCCTAGACCTCATCGAAGAACTTCCGCCACTGAAGGAAGGCCCTACCCTCGAGGAAGAAGAGCCCGAAGGTCAGCCCCAGGAGGCGGAGGAGGGTCTCTTCCCCGCCTCGGACTTCGAGACAACCACCGATGACACGTCCCCACAATGAGCAGACTCTACACCCTACTCGTCCTCCTCTTCCTAGCCCCAGCCAGGCTGTGGGCGGTAGAGGCATCCCCCAGCTCCGATAGCCTGTCTAGTGGTACCGCACGCAGGGTACCCCTGCTCACCATAGCGCCCCCACACGAGCGCTACTACAACGTCACGATGAGGACCCGTGCTCTCGGTATCGGCGGGATACTCCTAGGCGAGGAATACCTATCTCCGCTCAACTATGGGGGCACATACCTCTCCTTCGTATCGCAGTCCGTCCATCTCGGCTACAAGCAGTCTGGGGAGGAGCTCCTCCCCCCAGGGGCATCTGTCCCCCTCCGTCCACGGACAGCCGACCACGACTGGCTCCACCACACCCTCTTCACCCTAGGCTATGGGAATAGCACCAATCCCGCTGGCAACGCAAGTATCTACAGCCTGGATCTCACCTACAGCCGTAGCCTACTACGCAGACTAGGCAGTGGCCGGGTCGGTAGCCTCGCCCTCGGGGGAGGTATAGGTGGATATGTATCTGGGCTGTACAGCAACCGCAATGGGAACAACCCCGGTACCGTCCATACCTCCCTAGGGCTCGACCTAGCACTCCTCTATAGCTACCGCTTCGGGAGCGAACGCTTCCCCGTCCTCGTCAAGGCATTCGCCGGGCTACAGCTCGCTGGTGGAGCCTTTGCCCAAGAGTTCGGCGAGAGCTACTACGAGCTCTATTACTACACGAAGCCGAAGAATAGGCTGACCTTTGTCCATCCCTTCAACAACCTCACCGGGCAGCTCTATGCCAGCATCGAACTGCCCCTCCTCGACTACGGCATCATCTCTCTAGGCTACCGACTCGGGGCAGAGAATAGACACCTAAGGCGCCTACACTCTTACCAGACCACCCAGAGCCTCGTCATAGGCTTCACCACCACCCATCTTCCCCTAGGTGGACGACGTGTCACCAAGGCCACTCACCCCTCACTCCCGCTCTAAGTATGCTCCGCAAGATACTCTACAGCCTCGCCCTCCTGGGGCTGAGCCTCACGGCTTGCTCAACGAAGGAGGAGTTCACTAGTGACCCCTACAAGAACTATGACCAGCTCTGGCAGATCCTAGATAGGAACTACTGCTACTTCGACCTCAAGCTCCCCCAAGGGGTCTCCTGGCGTGACCTCTACCACAAGCACGCTGCTGAGCTACGCCCAGGGATGACGACTGACTCCCTCTTCCTCGTGATGACCAAGCTCCTCTCAGAGCTGCGGGACGGACACGTCAATCTCTCCACAAGCTTCGACTACGGCCGCTACTGGAAGTGGAAGACTGACTACCCTAAGACCTTCGACACGGAGCTCACTGAGGACTACCTAGGCGACAGCTACCGTATAGCAGGAGCCCTGCAGTACACGACCCTATTGTACAATGGGCATGCCCCAGACAGCATCGGATATATCCGCTTAGCGAGCTTCAGCTCGGGACTATCAAGTGCCAATATCAATGCAGCCCTCTCTCGTCTAGTTAAGTGTCGGGCGCTCATCATCGACATCAGGAATAACGGTGGTGGCCAAGTCACCCACTCCGATATGCTCGCCCGTCACTTCATCATCGAGCGCAAGCTCATCGGCTTCATCTCCCACAAGACGGGGCCTGGACACCGGGACTTCTCCCAGCGTCAGCCCCTCTACCTAGAGCCTCTCTCTAGGGGGATCAAGTGGCAGCGTCCCGTCGTCCTACTCGTAGACCGAGGGGTCTACAGCGCAGCCAATGACTTCACGCTAAGGATGAAGGGACTACGCTTCGTCACCGTGATGGGGACACAGACGGGCGGGGGGGCAGGCCTGCCGATGTCCTCGGAGCTCCCCAACGGCTGGGGGGTACGCTTCTCCTCCAGTAGGACGTATGATGCCTCGGGGGCAGACGTAGAGTTCGGGATACAGCCCGACTACGAGCTTACCTTCGACCCTGCACAGGCTAGTGCAGGTCGGGATACGATGATCGAGGGGGCTGTGACCTATCTCAGGGAGCGGTTCGAGCACTTCAAGCGTACTCGTCGCTGGGAGAAGTAGCCCCAAGAGCCCCTACCCCGTCGGTCAGTGACTGCACGAGGGAATAAGTCCCAGCATGGAGCCTTCGGTAAAGGCTCCATGCTGGGACTCTCCTTATCCTATCTCTGTATATCCCCGTCCCGAGTGTAGTTTGTATCTTTGTGCTAGGAAGCCTCCTCCCTATACTAGGGCTTCACTATGGGGGAGGGGACTATTACGTTACATATACACATAACATTTAGGATGAAACGAACCCGTATCTGCCTTGCTCTAGCGACCCTGCTACTACCCGCCCTCAGCTCTGAGGCACAGGTGCTCACCCGAGGCAAGAGCCTTGGCACACATCCCCTCTCACGCCCCCTCCTCATCGACTCGGTCAATCTGAGTAACACCGCCTTTGACCTGACGAGTCTCATCAAGCGCCCCTACCAGAGCGAGGGACGCAAGGCTACCCCGGTGTCGGCCTCTGCCAAGGGCTTCGTCGCTGTACCCAAGAGTAGCACACCCTCTGCCCCTGCCTCCCTCTCTGTCTTCACCTTCGATGCCGTCTCCCCTACCTACACCAAGGGGAACCTCCGCCTCTACGGCCGTGGGCGCTATGCCATCTACGCGGACGGTGTACTACTAGCATCGAATGAGAAGGCACCCACCCAGAGCGATAGCGTACCTGCCCTCTCGGCCTCCCTTTCGCTAGAGGCTAGCCACCGAGAGCTCCTCGTCAAGGTGCTTAGCCTACCGACTGACAGTGCACAGGCAGACTTCAAGCTCTCCTTCGTCCCTGATGACAAGTACACCCCACTCGACTCCGTAGCCTCGGCTAACGGCACACACTTCATCGACTGGAAGTACATCACCCACGGCAAGCGCCTCTACTCCGTCTCCGTCTCGCCCTCGGGCAAGTATGCTCTAGTGGTCTATGCTGATCGTGTCCCCAAGAAGGGGGCAACCTATCAGGAGATACGAGATGCCTCGGGCAAGGTCGTCCGCTCTACCCAAGCCCTCTATGGTGCTCGCTGGATGCCTCGGCAGGACTACCTCCTACTAGAGCGCAGCAATGGCAATAAGCGTCAGCTCCTGAAGATACACCCCACGACAGGCGAGCAGAGCGTATGGGCGGACAACCTCCCGGGCTCTAGCTACTTCCTCTCTCCTGACGAGCGGACAATCTACTTCTATGAGCAGGCCAAGGGCCCAGCCAAGGCTCCCTTTGCTATCCGCCGTCTCTCCCCCGATGACCGTCAGCCCGGCTGGCGTGACCGCACCGAGATCTATCGCTATGATGTTGCCTCCGGTATCTATGAGCCTCTGACCTATGGTGTACGGAGCAACAATATCTACGATGTCTCAGAGGACGGCTCTCGCCTACTCCTCGGTGTCCATCACACCGACTGGACCAAGACGCCCTATGGCCGTACGACGGTCCTACTCTACACTCCAGCCACTGCCAAGGTCGATACCCTCATCCGAGATGAGATCGAGCTCGCCGATGTCTCCTTCATTCCCGGGACGAATGACCTACTCGTGACGGCTTCGCCCAATAGCTTTGACTTCCTCGGCAGTACGCTCCCTGCTAAGAAGTGGGGCAATGGCTACGAGCGGGAGCTCTTCCGCTTCAACATCTCCACCCGACAGATCACTCCCCTGACGAAGGACTTCGATCCCAGTATCGCCAACGTCGTAGGCTATGGCTCGGCACAGAAGGCGTTCTTCTTCTCCGCCGACAATGGTAGCCGCAAGTCCCTCTACCGTCTGGATGTACGTACCAACAAGATCACCCCGCTTAACGCCAGTGAGGACGTAGTGCGTAGCTTCAGCATCTCCCGCTCGGGCGATGTGCTCTGGTACCTAGGGCAGAGCCTCAACAATGCTGACCGCCTCTACCAGCTCAAGGCTCCCGGCAAGAGCACACTCGTATGGGATCTATCTGCAGAGAAGCTCCGCGACGTGCGCTTCACCCCTGCCAAAGACTTCGTCTACCGCACGCCCGATGGGGTCAATATCGACGGCTGGTACTACCTCCCCCCCAACTTTGACCCAACCAAGAAGTACCCAATGATCGTCTACTACTATGGTGGTACGATCCCTCTGACCCGTGAGCTAGAGACGACCTACGACCTAGCGATGTTCGCCTCGCAGGGCTATATCGCTCTCTCGCTGAACCCTCGTGGCTGTACGGGCTACGGGCAAGCCTTCGCCGCCGATCACCTCAACGCTTGGGGTACCAAGACCGCAGATGACATCATCGGTGCTGTCAAGGCCTTCACCAAGGAGCACTCCTTCGTCAATGAGAAGAAGATAGGATGCTGTGGTGCCAGCTACGGTGGCTTCATGACGCAGTACCTACAGACAAAGACTGACATCTTCGCTGCTGCCATCAGCCACGCAGGGATCAGCTCGATCTCCAGCTACTGGGCTGGCGGATACTGGGGGATCACCTACAGCTCTGTAGCCTCCACGGAGAGCTATCCCTGGAACAACCCCGACCTCTACACCAAGCACAGTCCGCTCTTCAACGCAGACAAGATCCACACTCCGCTCCTACTACTACACGGCACGTCGGACGTGAACGTCCCACCGAGTGAGAGCACTGCGCTCTACAATGCGCTCAAGATCCTCGGGCGTACGGTAGAGCTGGTAGAGTTCACGGGCGAAGATCACCATATCCTAGAGCCTGACCGCAAGGATATCTGGATGCGTACGATGTTCGCTTGGTTCGCCAAGTACCTCCAGGACAAGCCCGAGTGGTGGGACAAGCTCTATCCTAAGACAGTCTACGAGCAGTAAGCTAGTCCTCGACTCAGCGAAAAAGGGTCACCGCCCCTAGGCTCATGGAGCCTAGGGGCGGTGATCTTTTTTTGCTGGGAGACAGAGGGAGGTGGAAGGGTGGAGGTAAGGGCGGAGCTGGAGGAGCTCGGTCGTCTCGCCCTCTCCGCTCCTACTTCTGTGGGAGCTCTACCTCTAGGGGCTGATCACCTTCGCGCTCGAGGATGAGGAGGAGCTTCCCCTTCGTGACGTCTATCCCAGCCTTATTGAGGAAGAGTCGATCGGGGGTATTGAGTGCCCGATAGTCCGAGGACCAAAATCCCCATCGTAGATCCACACCTGATAGCTGGGATAAGGTGAACCGCTTCTGCCCCCAAGGATTCCGGGGATATGAAAGGTCTTTCCCGGCTAGCTCGGGGTCAGTAAACCACGTCTGCATCCCAGTCTTGCACTCGATCGTCACTTTGTCCGATAGGTCTCTCCGCTCCTTCGTCTGTGCATCTTCGAGCCATACAGAAAGGCTCATTATCAGGAGGATAGAGCAGACTCTAATACCGTCAATACGGATACTTCGTCCTCCCCTACTACGTCCCTCACTAGGGCGATGATACGCTCTTACCGAGAGCGTGAAAGCGCTCTTACCGAGAGCGCGAATGCGATCTTACCGAAAGCATGAAAGCGCTATTACCGAGGGTGCGAAGGTGCTCTTACCGAGAGCGTCCACCCCCTCTAAGAACATCTGATAAACAGGTAGTTAGACGTACCCAATCGAGTACCCACATTTGCTCACATATGAGGGCTGTATCCTCTTTCGCTTGGAGGAGGGTATATCCAGCCCTTGGAATAGAGCCTACCCCCCGTACTCACCTCGGGAAGGATTGGGGGGAGCTAGAGCAAGGAGGAGGGGCTTGTCCCCCAGGGAGGCTCCAGGGCCGACGCATGATCTCGCTCGTACACTCCTGCTTTTGGATCTTCGGGGGGATTATTTCATATCCCAGGGAGCCTTAGCCCATCACTAAAGATCCTAGGCATTATCCCCAAG
>NZ_CAJPPN010000027.1 GCF_905372525.1 uncultured Porphyromonas sp. | reverse complement strand
GGACTGGGGAGATTGGGGGCAGAGGGTAGGTAGGTCTTTGAACGAATGAATACCGAAGGTTAGGTATTGCCCCCGAGCAGGAGGGACGATACCTTTGCAGGACAATAATCTATAGGACTCTATCCACCTAAATACGGCATATCACAGATGAAAGGATCGCAGACCAAGGAGCTCATACTTGAGCATGCCCGAGAGCTCTTCCTCGAGCTCGGCTACGAAGGTGTATCCATGCGCATGCTTGCCTCCCGCTGCTCCATCAGCCTCGGACTGATCTACCACTACTTCGTCAGCAAGGATGCCCTCTTCGCCGATGTCGTCCGTCCGGTCCTCCAGACTCTGGAGTATGTCCTCGTGGAGCATAACAGCGAGGGGCAGTGTAGCGAGGCTATCTTCGAGGACGTCGAGCGGGGTCAGTATCAGATCTTTCTCCTACTGATCACTAAGTACCGCCGTGAGCTACGACTCCTACTGATGCACGCTACGGGCTCGCCCTATGAGCACTACGAAGAGGAGTTCGTAGCGAAGAACTACCAGCTCGGCAAGACCTACCTCCGACGTATGGGAGAGAAGTATCCCGAGATGCACACCGACCTCTCAGAGCAACTGATCAAGATCAATGTGGAGAACTGGCTACACGTCCTGAAGACACTCCTCGATGAGCGTCTGAGCGATGGACAGAGGGCGCAGATCCTACTCGAGTACTTCGCCTTCACCACCGCTGGCTGGGAGCGTCTCCTGCGAGGCTTGCTCCCCAAGCTGAAGTGAGCCGAGAGCCCCTCACCCCCACGAAGAGAGTGAACACAGCAAGATACAAGTTCAATATATGTACCCCACCTATCAGAAAATCCTCCTATGTAGCGGGCTCCTCGCCCTCAGCCCCCTACTCACCTCCTCCCCCCTCAGAGCACAGAGCGACAGCACTGCCCTCCGGGAGCGGAGCATCCGGGAGGTCATCGTCTCGGCCAAGAGCAAGGAGCGTAAGCTCCATGAGAGTGGCCTCCCCGTCTCCATCATCTCCGTACGTCAGCTACAGGGTACGGCCTCGAGCATCGACGACGTCCTAGCCCGTACCGCCGGTATCACGATCCGCCAGACCGGCGGGGTGGGGAGTAGCTCCCGCCTCTCCGTACGTGGCCTCGAGGGTAAGCGTGTGGGCATCTATATCGATGAGCAGCCCATCGGGGAGCTCTCTGATATGATGAGCCTCAATGACATCCCCATAGACATGATCGACCATATCGAGGTCTACAAGGGTATCGTCCCCAACAAGCTCGGGGGAAACAGCATGGGCGGTGCGGTGAATATCGTGCTGAAGGAGTACCCGCCCTTCTACCTCGATGGCTCGTACGAGGTCGGTTCGTTCAATACCCATCGTCTGAGCACAGTACTCAAGCGTCACGACCGGGCGACAGGGCTCACCTATGGTATAGGGGGTGGCTTCACCTACTCGGCCAATGACTATGAGATGAGCCTGCCCCAGCGGCAGGGACTCACTGTACGTCGTGAGCACGACCACTTCCGCAAGATCCTAGCCGGGGGATCCATCACTGCCGACGAACGCTGGGGACTAGAGCGGGCGAAGCTAGAGTTCTTCCTAGCGAATACCTACCGAGAGCTACAGGGCATCGTCACCCCAATAGACTCCGCATACAACCACAACCTAAGCATCGGGACGAGTCTCCTCATCAAGCGTCGGCACTTCCTCCTGCCCGGGCTGGACCTAGACAACGAGCTCTCGGGGGTCTACTCCTACGGTGGGCTGAGGGACAGAGCTACCTCACGGCGAGACTGGGATGGGACACCCCTGCCCCCGACATCGCCCTATGGGGGGGAGCTGCAGAACCTTCCCTCCGATGGGCGCAATAGATCCTTCTACGCAGCCGACAAGCTCTATATGACCTACACCCTCTCGGGGCATCAGGCGCTCTCCCTCTCCGCCCGCCTCGCGGCCACGATAAGCCGCCCGAGGGATGACTACCAGCGGGAGCAGATGCACTACGAGGCGAGCCACCCCGGGGATGTCCTTAGCCTGACCCTAGGGCTGGGGCATGAGATCTACGCCCTAGGAGACCGCCTCCTCTCGTCTCTGACGGGGAAGTGGTACTACTACAAGACCCGAGGCGAACAGCCCTCCTACTTCGGCTCCAGCACCTTCGTACCGGTGAGCTCGGCCAAGGGGGACTTCGGCATTGGCGAGGCGCTCCGCTACCAGCTCCTGCGCCCACTGATGGTCAAGGGGTCGGTAGCCTGGGAGCTACGCTTGCCCAGCAGTGAGGAGCTACTAGGTAATGGATACCTGATCCTACCCTCGACAGCTCTTAGCCCCGAGCGTAGCCTCTCGGCCAACCTCGGCTTACTCCTCCAGTCCAGCTACTCCTACGGTAGGACGGAGGTGGAGCTCAATGGCTTCTACAACGACGTACGCGATATGACTCGTCTGGTCTCTGCGATGGGACCCGCCCTGCAGTATATCAACTTCGGCCAGATGCGTTCCTTCGGGGTCGAGGCTGAGGTCAAGAGCGACATCACCCCCTGGCTCTACCTCTACGCCAACGCTACCTATCAGGATCTCCGAGATACCCGTCGCCTAGAGCCCCGATCCTCTCGCCCTAACCCCACCTATGGCAAGAGAATGCCCAACATCCCCTACCTCCTAGGGAATGCTGGGCTGGAGCTCCACTGGGTGGATCTCTTTGGCTTCGCCAAGGGAGCCAATACCCGCCTCCTATGCGATGCCTCCTATGTGCACGAGTATTTCTATGACTTCGAGGTCTCTCGCTTCCAGGAGCGACGTATCCCCTCCACCTTCAGTCTCGACGCAGGGCTGGAGCAGAGCTTCGGCAATGGTCGCTGGACGGTCACGGCGAAGGTCAAGAACCTCCTAGACCGAGACCTCTACAGCGAATACAACCAGCCCCTGCCAGGGCGTAGCTTCTCCCTCAAGCTACGCTACCTCCTCAAGTAACTCTATCATTCACTCAATAAGTAATACATCTATGAAGCAAGTAACACGTGCCCTCTGTGCCGTAGGCCTCGGGCTCCTGACCCTACTGTCCTCCTGTGACAAGAGGAACAACCGCCCGACACCTCCCTCCCCCAACCCAGACGAGGTGACCCCGCTGAAGCTCCCCGCACACCTCCTCTTCCTCACCACCGTCACCGGGGGCAACGGTACACCGAGTGCCTCCTACCTCATCAGCACGGGGCGGATGATCCCCGGGAAGTTCACCAACGCCAATGGGCTCCCCCTAGAGGTAGGGAATACCCCCCACTACTGGGGGGGACGGATCTACACCTTCCCCGGGATCATGGGTTCGACCAAGAGTGAGCTCGGATGCTACCTAGAGCAGGTCGATCAGACCTACCGAAGGGTGGGCGCACTGTCCGTAGCGGGCGCAGCAGCGACCACGGCTATGGCTGTCCTCAGCAAGGACAAAGCCTATATCTCCAACTGGGGAAGCGGTACGGTGCAGGTCATCAATCCCCTCACGCTGAAGGCCTCCAAGACGATAGACCTCAACAAATATGCCCATGCAGGCGCCCTGGTTCGTCCCTCGGCTATGGTACTACGTGACGGGCTACTCTATGTCGGGCTTTGCCAGCTCAACGCCCAGTGGCAGACCGTGAAGGATCAGGCCGACATCGCGATCATCGACACCAAGACAGACGAGCTACTCAAGGTCATCACCGATACCAAGCACAAGCTCACCTTCTGCTCTCGTCCTATTGACCCGAACTCCATGTTCGTCGATGAGCAAGGGGATATCTACGTCAATTGCCTTGGGTCTATGGAGGATCCTCTACACCCAAATGAGAAGGCAGGCTTCCTTCGCATCAAGAAGGGCGAGACCGACTTTGACCCCTCCTACATGCTGAGGACAGCGGATAGCAAGCCCGAGGGTGTCGCTCACAACGTAGACTTCTTCTCCTCCATCGCCTATCTGGGCAAGGGTAAGGTGCTCGCTCTGGCAAGCATCAATAAGCTTGACCCAGATCTGGCGAAGAACATGTACATGGCTTATGTCCATCGCCTAGCCCTCGTAGACCTCCAGGCGAAGACCATCCAAGTCATCGGAGACCAACCTGCATCTACAGCGATGGCTATAGGGGTCACCTACGACGGTAGTAGGTATGCCTACTACAGCTATACGAGCAAGGATAAGCAGGGCGTCTACCGCTACGATGCCCAGACCGGCAAGCTCGATCCCGAAGAGCCCTACATCACCACCGAGGGCTCCGTCACGGGTATCCGCTTCATCCCCGCCAACTGATCCAGCGGATACACTCTATAGCGAGAGAGGCCACACCCAAGCCCTAGGGCTCGGATGTGGCCTCTCTCACTGTCTATAGAGCGGACCTGTAGTCTGTCGGAGGTCGCTTGACCTCATGTCCCCCTAGCGGTGGTAGTGGTAGTCGATCCCGAAGAGTGCGCCTGCGAAGGTCATCACCTCCCCATAGGCCACGAGGACACTGGAGTGGATCTCCCCCGGAGGGCGTACGAAGAAGGCGATCCCAAGGAGGCTGATCCCGAAGATACATAGCCCTACAGCCACCCATAGCTGTAGTCTCGTGCTCGGCTGCTTATCGTCAGGCATCATACACCTCCTTTCCTTCGCTAATGAGGCGGTAGGCTCGCCGTGCATCGAAGCAGGGGCACACCTTGATCCATTCGTGTGGCTCTATCTCGCCGTCCCCATCTCTGTCGGGGCTGAGGTCTCGGTGCCCGAGGATAAGGCTCCGAGGAGCTAAGCGGTGTAGGCGGGAGAGCAGGAGCCTGAGGGAGCGCTGCTGTGCCTCGGTACGGGTATCTGCGGGTCGCCCCGTAGCGTCTAGTCCACCTTCGTAGCAGACGCCCCAGCTGCAGGCATTGTAGCCAAGGGCATGTGCCCCCACTTCGTCTAAGGGGCGTAGGGGGATAATGCTTCCCGATCTACGGACGTAGAAGTGGTAGCCTGCTCGTCTAAAGCCTCGAGCCCGATGGTCACGCTCCAGCATCTCCTCCGTATAGTCCATCGTACAGCGTGTGGCGCTACAGTGCACGACGATGTAGCGAATATTCACCTGTCTCATCGCCGTCTCCTCCAGTAGCTATAGCTCACAAGTCCCGCGAGGGTAAGGGCGGTGAAGAGGATACCCCATAGGAAGGTCTTCACACGGGCAAAGAAGCCCACTGCGCTGCCCCTACGGAGGGTCTTGAGCTGGGTGTGCGTGCTCGTCTCATACCTTCTCATGACACTGTCTTCCCGGAGGCTGGACTGCATCCCCTCCTGACGGGTCATACGTCGGTGGTAGTAGAGTAGGGGGAGTAGCTTCGTGGGTGCCGAGCTATCGCCCTGTAGGGTCGTGGGGAGGGGGAGTGGGTAGAGCCCTAGGAACTCCTCCTCCGTCTCACTCTGCGTCTGCATCGTGGTGTGGGCTGCGTGTCGGCTCTGCAGGCTGTCACTGTGTCGGGCCTGTGTACCCTCTGTTGTGACTCTCGGGGCTCCACAGCCGAGGGGGGAGGCAGAGGATGACGAGGAGTGCCAGCCGAGGCACGCATCCCATGCTCCCCACGGCGGAGCCAAAGGTGTCGTGATACATAGTAGTGTATAGATAAATATATAGATAGAGTATAGAGCTACTCCCTGAGTGGGGCTCCCTAGGGGACGCTTCCCGAGGATGAGCCTCGGGCGCTAAGCTTCGGTGGACCTTCTAGGGGGTAGGAGAGCGCCCCGGAGGGGAGAGGGTGGGGTGTCCCACGGCTCCCTCTAGGGCGGATGTGCTTTGGGGGTCGGTGTCGCCCTCTAGGACGCTCGGCGAAGGAGCACACGAGGGGCACACGCTAGGCGGGTAGATAATGCGCCTGGCTTAGTGGGGCTTAGAGCCCATGTCTCTGCCTATCGTCTCGGGGATAGGCTTTGTCTCGGAGTGTACCATAATAGATCTGTATATATAAAAAGTATAGCTACGTGTCTCGCTCTGGGCTTCGTCCCGTGTGTCCCTCATGCGTGTCCCTCGGGACACCCTTGGCTGGGGTCGTGTGTAGGGGCTGGACATCTACCCATCGTCTGACTGTGCAAAGGTACGAAGGCTCCAGACACGAGCCACCACCAGCTCGATGACGATGATCAGTTAGCCCCTCTCCGACCTCGCTCACACCCCGATACTGTGGGCAAGGAGCATCAGCGAAAGAAACTTATCCACATCCGGTACGGAGTATAGCTCGTCTCCGTGCACATAATATCTTCTAAATGGATGAAGTAGATGCTTTTAGAGTCAAGGGAGGAGTCTCTCTGAAGCCTCTCCTCCTCTCCTTCTTTTTCGCCCCCCCCAATCTCCCTGCTCCCTCAAGCTCGATGGCGTGGATACTTCACTGAGCAAGCCCCAATAGAATAAGAAGGGGCTGGAGGTTGGTGTATACTAGGCCCTTAGGGAGAAACCCCAGGTGGAAGGGGTAGGTATATAATCGGGGTTTGCTATTCAAATGAAAAGCTTTATCTTCATGGGAGAGGTGTAGTTTATGCCTTGGTTATTGGATGATTTATAATGAGAGATCGGATGAAACAAAATTATGAAGTACAAAGAGCTTCATCGATTACTTCGAAAGCACAGCTGCTATCCAACGGGGGCAAGCATTGCGGGACATCCTGAATGGTACAGCCCTATTACAGGCGATACTTTCCCACAAGTAGTCATGAAAGTAAAGAAGTCGCTATAGGGACTCTTAAGAAAATAATGAGGGATGCAGGGCTTTAGCTCTATCCCCTAAATGACAACGACAATGAAGACAGTGACTGCCCATATCGAGTGCAACAAAGATGGATTCTACTCCGTCTACGTACCAGAGGATCTTCCCTTTGGTTTGCTAGGCGAGGGGGATACCGCCGAGGAGGCAAAGCAAGACTTTCTAGCCGTATACGAAGCGATGCGAGAGGCTCATAGAAAGCGTACGGGAGAGGATATAGAGCTTCAGTTCGATTTTGTGATGGATGCCTCTGCCTTTCTACAGCAGTACAAGGGCATCTTCACCTTGGCTGGCCTCTCGAGACTTACGGGGATCAACAAGGCTCAGCTCTCACAGTACGTCTGTGGTACACGGCGTCCCTCCCCTCGGACACAAGCGAAGATCAAGGAGTCGATACAAGAGCTCGCTAACGAGCTTAGTCGGGTATTTATCTAACCCTATTCTGAGGATAGCTAGGGTCTAGGATTGGGGAGCCCCAGTCCTAGACCCTAGTTGCTCTTCAGAGGGGTGGTGCGGCAAGGCTGACGCATGAAGTCTCTATAGTGCGAGGGCAAGGTCGTGAAGGTGTATACTCCGAAGATAGAAATATCCGTGCCCTAGGTGTAGAGACCCCCAGCGTATCCCTCCTACCTAGGAGGGATGAGTATACTCGTGTGTACACAACTGTATACCCACGTGTACACAACAGTATACACGCGTGTACACTACCTCGCTCTAAATATATCCCCCATAGGGCTCGCTTGTATGTCTATTCCTCGGGAATAATGCCTAAGATCTTTAGGGATGAGCTAAGGCTCCCCCTAGGATATGAAATCATACCCCGAAGATCCAAAGGCAGGAGTGTGCGAGCGAGATCATGCGTCGGCCCTGGGTGGTGTGGGGGGATCATTCGCCTGATTATTTGTACTTTTGTAGAGGAAAAAGGGAAGCCATAGACCTTGGCTAATCCCCTCAGCCACACAAGTAAGAGACCGGTCGCGTGATGCGATGCTCCCCTCCCCCCAAGCTGTCAAGCCCTAATGCCCTAAACCCACCGATACACCAAGTCGGTACAGGCACTTCAGATTAGGACTAGGGAGAGAGTACGCCTGCCAGCGGCCCATAAGACGTTCGTTAACTAAGCACAAAGAATCTCAATGAAGAAGTATCTACTAGCGCTCCTAGCTCTAGCCAGTATCTCCTGTGCCGACCTCGGCGCACAGCGTGTCATCCCCCTAGAGAACTCCTCGGCCTATGAGGGGCTGGAAGACCTCCTAAAGAAGGAGGCCGTCTACCTACAAGACCAGAGCTCCCTCCTGCCTAAGTATGAGGGGCAGTGGACGGGAAGCTATGCAGGACATAAGATCATCGCTACCATCACCCTACAGCGCAAGCACGAGACGGCAGCGACGGAGGAGGGAACACATCCCCTCTTCGCAGACCGTCTCCTCCTCTCCTATCAGGTGCTGGACGGATCGGGCAAACTCATCCTCGACACCGCTAAGGAGCCTAGCCTACAGGGCGAAGGAGGCTCTCTGGAGGTACAGCGTGAAGGGGGAAAGTCCGGTGCAAAGATCCTAGAGGAGTCCTACGACTTCACCCTACCCCTAGATGACAAGGGCACCTGTATCTTTATGAAGGCTGTCCTGAGCCGAGACCTCAAGGAGCTCACGCTCATGATGGCCGACGTGGTCATCGCTGCCGATGCAGGCGACTGTCCGGACTACATCCCCGGGATGGAGGAGAGCTGGGTACTCACACGCACCAGCCCTATGCCCTCGGCTAAGAAGTAGCCACGCCCCAACCCCTAGGAGTGCCCCCTTAGGAGGGCGCTCCCCTGGGAGGTATAATAGAGCTCCCACACGAAGATTCGGTCTCGTGTGGGGGCTCGCTATATCCAGGGGTGAGCTATCCGTCCCGCCTAGCTAGAGGAAGACGTCTGTACGACGACTCTTCGGGGTACGGGAGGGCTGGTTCTCGTCCTCGGGATCTCGTCTACCGAGGGCTACGGCGACGAGGGGACGGTACTTCTCGTGTCCAAGAATAGCGTCGTAGGCCTCGAGCTCGATCCCCTCCATCGGTGTAGAGTCTATACCCATCATGGGAAGGGCTGTTAGCAGGACTCCTAGGGCGATATAGACCTGTCGCTCCATCCAGCTACGTACGCCCTCCTCACCCCGTGGGGCGATCTGACTTCGGTAGAAGCTCTGCGCCCCCGTCGTGAGGGTAGGGAGGCGCTCCTCCTCGAAGGTCTGGATACTCCGATACACGTTGAGGACGATGATGTGGCTGGCCGTCTGGACACGCTCCCGATTGCTCATCGAGTGCTCCGAGAGACGTGCCTTAGTCTCCTCGTCCGAGAGGATGTCGAAGGCCCACGGCTGGGAATTGATGGAGCTGGGGGCAAGGCGGAGTATCTCTCGGATCTGCTGCAGTTCCCCCTCGCTGAGGCGAAGGGTCGGGTCGTAGTGCTTCGTGGTGTAGCGCTCCTGTAGGATCTTGAGGATATTCATTGATAAATACTAAGCTATGTGATACTAAAAGTCTAGTAGGCGGTAGCGTCGTCGCACCTCGGGCATAGACATGCGCTCCTGGTAGTGCCACCACTCTTTGTCGTAGGGACGGAGGCCTACAGCGCTGAGGATACGTCGCATCAGCGCCCTATTGGCGGGCACGTCGGGGGCGAATATCCCTGCTCGGGCTCGCTCCTGCTCCTTCCCTAGGTGCGCCTCGGAGCCAAAGTGGTCGAAGGGGCTCCCCATATCTAGCGCTCTCCCCCGATCGTCTACGATGGTGAGGTCTACCGCCACTCCGTAGTTGTGCCGTCCACCTCGTCGGGGATGCGCCACATAGATGCGCTTGGGGGTACCTACGACCTGCTCGTACATACGGCGCTGGGCGCTTAGGGGGCGGGCAGCGTCGTAGATGAGGAAGCGGTAACCGGGATGCTCCTGCTCTAGGCGCTCTTGGGCACGGGCAAGAGCCTGAGCGAGGTTGGGGTGTAGATAGGCTTTGCGTAGCGAGCCGTACATGTTTGCGCCCGTGAAGTTGTCCCGAGTGGCATACTTGAGTTGCACCTGGATGCGTGGTGCGACGAGCTGCACCTCGATGAGCCCATGAGCACGCATGAGGCTATCGTAGTTCTGTGCTCGGAGTATACCTCCAGAGAGAGCGAGGAGAATAAGTAGGCCGAGGTAGAGGGTTTGAAGGAGGCGCATGAGGGTCTGTAGTTGCTCGTGTCTGGATCGGATACCCGTGGCTAGGTGGGATAGAGGGGTTTGTTCTATGGGAAGTGGGGTGGGGTGTGGAGGTCGGAGTTATATGCAGAGCAAGGAGGGGGTGAGGGGTGGACGTGGACTTGTTCCACGTGGAGCATGGCGGGCGATTGCTTAGCCCAGCACTCGGTCTGCCTCGGTGATGGGGCGGAGCACTCGGCAGGGATTGCCTACAGCAAGTACTCGGGCGGGGATGTCCCGTGTCACGACGCTCCCAGCGCCGATCACGGCGCCGTCGCCGATGGTGACTCCCCCAAGAATGGTTGCCGAACCTCCAATCCAGACGTCGTCGCCGATGGTGACGGGGCGACCGCACTCGTGGTAGGTGTTGCGCTCCTCGGCGAGGAGGGGGTGGTGTGGGGTGTAGATACTGACGTGGGGGCCGATGAAGGTACGTCTGCCGATGTGGATCTTCCCTGAGTCGAGGGCTGTGAAGCCCGTATTGACGAAGGTGCCGTCCCCGATGTGGATGTTGTGTCCGTAGTCGATGAAGATGGGCGGGACGAAGTAGCAGTGCCCCTCGATGCTTCCCAGTAGTTCGTGTAGGATGCGCTGCGCTTCCTCTTGCTCGGTTTCCTCGAGTCGGTTGTACTGATTGATGAGTCTCTGGGCACGCATTCGGTCTTGGTGGATCTCCGGATCGGAGGCATCGAAGTAGAGCCCGTGGAGTAGTCGTTCCTTCTGTGTCATGCTGAGTCGTGAGCTGAGAGTGGGGGTAGTGTAGTGGGGTGAGTAGGTGCGGGCGCTCTTGCGCTCTTACCGTATGGGCGACGGAGGTGTATCCTATGTCTGTTCCACGTGGAGCATTGGAGCTAAACCGCACTGTAGTAATAACGCAGCCCGCCTGCAAATGGTTTTGCAGGCGGGCTGTCTCGTATCGGATGTTAGGGGATGAACGGAGGAATGACTTCGGCCTCGGCGGAGGGATGACCTCGGCCTCGACGGAGAGGCGACTTCGCTCTCGCTGGAGGGTGCCTGTCGTGCTTAGTACCTGAGCTGTGGCTCGCTCGCTATACCCCTTGAGGCGGGTGCTTCAGAGGGGCTATTGGGCAGGTACTGAGACGTTCAGCCCTTCGTTAGCTTCGGTGGAGAGTCGTTTGGTGTCGTCACCCCTTCGGCGATCATTCTGTGTCTTGACCGTCTTCTTACCCCAGTTGTAGGAGAGAGTGAACTGGAGGCGAGGACTATGCCAGTTGCGCTCGAAGGTGAGGGCTGGAGAGGTGAGGCCGTAGCTCCCACGTGCGATGTTCGTATTGAAGAGGTCGTATGCCGAGAGGGAGAGGCGAAGGCTCTCGCCGATCCGCTTGCTCACAGAGGCATCTATCCACCACTGACGCTGCATCTGGTAGAGTCCATACAAGAGTCCGCTGTAGTAGGTCACACCGAGGTCTACAGACCAGCCTGAGGGGAGCCCTAGGTTGTGCCGGTGCTGGGCATAGTAGGCATTGAAGGTCTTGCTGTAGTCTACTCGATTGATCCGTCCAGCGTCCCACTGGCGCTGGGCAGCCAGATAGGTGGAGGCTGTCCAGCTGAGCTCTCCCTGACGGATGAGCGGGATGGGTAGGACGAGCAGGGCACGTAGGTAACGGCTGTAGTCGAGGTTGTGCCGACGCAGTGTGTACCTCCCATGGTCTATCGTGAGAGCCTCTACGATAGGAGCCTCGGTATCGACATAGCTTAGCTCCAGCTGGGCTGCCTGGAGGTAGCTGTAGCCGAGGGTCACACTACGGCGGTAGGAGGTCTTGAGGTGGGTATTGCCCTGACGAGCTAGCAGTGCCGAGGCGCTTGTAGTGTAGCCAAGTAGGTCTCTATAGCTAGGACGGGTATAGCTGGAGGAGTGGGTGAGGGCGATCTGGTGGTGACGTGCTGGGGTGTAGCGAAGGCTGGCGAAGGTGAGGGGCTCCGAGCCCGAGCGGAAGAATTCGCCTTGCCCTACTCCGAGGCTCCCCTTACGGTCTTCGCCTGCGATACGAAGGCCCGCATAACCCGAGAGCTGCTCCAGGCGGAAGCGAAGGCTAGCATATCCCTCTATGTTCCATTCCCTTAGGGTGGTGACCCCCGTCCTATTGGTGACTCGTGAGTCTACCGAGACGTGGCTCGCCTCCGCCCCGAGGTAGAGGGTGAAGATGCTGGAGAGCCGATGAGAGAAGTCTAGGGCGAGGCGTGCGAACTGGTTGTCGTCCTTGCTGGCGACACCCTGTGAGCTCCCCTCCCGGCGCAGGTCGGAGCGGCCGAACGACCCCTCGGCGGTCGTCTGGAGTGACCAGCGCTCTGCCTGTAGGGTGTGGTAGAGGGTACCGTAGAGGTTGGTCCACTTGAGGCGGTTGTGCATGCTCTGTGTGAGCAGGAGTCGCTCGTTGGCGTAGTTCCCTAGGATCTGTGCCCCTAGGCTATTGTGCTTGCCCAGGGTGAGGTCGGTGCCGAGGCCCACCTGATGGGAGATGCGGGAGTCTGTGCGCAGGTCGTCGGTCTGTCCCGTGGATAGGGTCGTCGTCTCCCGCATACGCTTATCCCCGAGGGTGTAGGAGAGGTAGGAGCGACTAGAGCCGTAGCCGAGGTTCACACGTGTAGAGAACTGCTCGGAGAGGTAGTGGTGGTAGGTACCGACGAGATTGGAGAAGCCCTTGACGCCCTCCGCAGCCTTGGCCTTGCGCTTGATGTTGAGGATCGGGGTCGTCACACCGCCGTACTCTACCCCGGGCTCACGGATGAGCTCGACGCTAGAGAGTTCGCTGAGGGACATGCTCTGTAGTAGGGAGATGACTTCGTCCTTGCTCATGCGCTGGGGACGCCCATCGATGTAGACGGTGAGCTCCGAGAGGCCGTAGAGCTTGAGGGTATTGGCGCCCTCGAGCTGGAGGCCGGGGATGAGTCGTATCCCATCGAGGACGCTCCCGCCCCGAGCCTGTGCGAGGGCAGCCTCCCCGAAGATGAGGGTTGTGCCCTCGTAGCGGACGAGTGGGGCGGAGTGCTGTACGACGACGGCCTCGAGCTCACGGGTGAGCTCGACGGGGATCGTGCCGAGCTGGAGCTTGCCGGGGCGAAGCTCCAGCGAGGAGCGAAGGACGATGGCCTGCTGGGCAAAGGAGGTGCCGAGGAGGTAGGTCCCGGGGGTGGCTTTGAGGAGGAAGTAGCCCTTCTCGTCGGTGAGGGTACGGAAGGGGGTGTCTTGTCCCTGGGGCGTACGCAGACCGACGAGGGCATTGACGATAGGGGTCTTGTCTGTCCTGCTGACGAGCGTCCCCTCGAGCCAAGCCTCGGTAGCCTGCTGGGCCCGGAGGACTCCCCCGCACACGAGGGCGAGGAGGAGGGTGAGTAAGAGGTGTCTCATAAGTGGGTCTTCAGAATGGGTGTATTAATAGGTGTATTGTTAGTTGATCGTCGGTCTTACGAACTCTATCGCAAGGCTCGGGGTCAAATTTAAAAAAATATATCGCCCCGCAAGACCCCCGAAAAACTCCTAACAAAGGCCTCTGTTACAGAGCCTATAGCGGGGTGGGCGAGGCCTCGATGGGTGCTCTACTTCGCTCTCGGTAGAGGCGCCCTAATCACCTATGTAAGGTGACGGGGACGCTCTTACCGAGAGCGCTCTTGCGCTCCTATAATGATCGCTTCCATCACCTATGTAAGGTGATTAGGGTGTCCCTACCGAGAGCTTAGTAGGGGGGCTCGGTAGCTCCTATCTTCCCCTCTCGAGAGGACTGCGACGGAGAGGGCAGTGTGGAGGGAGCCAGGAGCTAGACTGTACTCGGTCAGCTCGTGTACGATGGCGGTGTAGTAGTAGGCGGGGTAGGTGGTGCGATAGGTCTAATGAGTGCAATAGGTCTAATAGGTCTAATAGGTGGTCAGCAAAGGTCTAGCGAAGGCCACTGAGTGGTGGCGGGTAGGGGTGCGCTGGGCTGGTGGTGAGGGCTGTGGGTGTGTAGGTCAGGTGGGCTGGCTGGTAGGTGAGGGCGCTGGACTGGTAGGCTGAGGGCAGTGGGGTGTGTAGGTCGGTGGGGTGACTGGTAGGCTGATGCTAGTAGTAGGCGGGGAGGGGGACGCTGGGCTGGTAGGTGAGGGCTGTGGGTGTGTAGGAGGTGGGAGGTGAGAGTGGACGAAGAGGAAATCCCTAACTTTGAGGGAGGGAAGGCGCAGACGTTGGCGCTGGGGCTTCGTCGAGACGCTATCGCAGGGCGAGTAGCGAGGGGATAGCCCGGGGCGAGTATGGTGCCGCACCTTCTATAGACGCATCGTAGCGTGCCGTGCCTCCTATAGACGCATCGTATCGTGCCGTACCTCCTATAGAGACATCGTAATTACTCCATAGATACGAGACTATGATACCGACACGGATTCGCTGGTATACCCTAGGGCAGAGGCGCCTAGGGATACTCCTTGCCCTACTCCTCCTGTGGGGCTGTGGTACAGCACGCCTTCGCCAGCAGAGCTCTACACGCCTTGGTCTCCTCAATGGGCAGCCTTCCTGGATACTACGACAGCTAGGGGAGCAGATCCTCGTACAAGCCTATCTGGTGAGCCCACAGGATCTGATAATACGCTTCCAGCATAGGGCCTATCCAGAGTATCCCCTAGCCCTTCACTCCGTGGGGGTGATGGGAATGAAGTTTGATAGCCCCAAGATGGAGCTAGAGGCCTACCAAAGGACGCGTCTGCGTCAAGGCCCCTTATATCGGGGCGATCGGGAGACCACGAAGCGTGATCTGATCCACGTGACTGATGTGAGGGAGATCGGGGATAGCACGGTTCACTTCGTGGGTGTCCCTATGTGGCTGATCGTGACCTGTGCCCATCGGAGTAGTGGAGAGATGTATCGGGATACACTCACCCTATACTTCGCGGAATAGGGGCGGGGAGAGAGGTCTTGTAGGAGCAGATACCGCTAGAGGAGGATCGGGTTCATCGGTAGCCTGCCGGCGGCCTGTCCCCGAGGGTCGCTAGAGGGGGATAAGGAGGGGTGTGGGTAGGGGGCTGGTTGTAGAGTCGGCAGAGCAAAGTAACCATTTATAGGTATATAGCGGAAAGATTTCTTTATTGTGAGTATTTGAGGTATATTTGCTCTTGCGTTAGAGCGTCTAGCGTATCTATTAATCTAGCCCGAATACAAGGAAATGTTACAAGAATTCACTCTCAACCGAGGTAGAGCGATCATCAACTTTACCTCTAAGTTCTGCGACAACCGCCGCAAGGTGCTCACCAGCTATGCCTTCAGGCGTGTTGTTGAGTCCTTTGTCCTCCACCTCAAGAAGGACAATCCCATCATCTACGATGCCTTCATCGCAGACTTCGAGACAGACGACAACCTCATCCACTCCCTCATGGATGTGATCCGCCTGCTCAGCGTCTGTGACGTCGATGAGCTCCTAGCGACCAATAATAAGTATGCCCCCTTCTTTAAGGATCGTGACCTCTTCCTCGAGCTAGTCGATCTGCTCTACCACTACTGGCGTCGCATGGAGCGTATCGCTGTCGTGCACAACCAGCGTCAGGGCGAGGGGCTACAGAATGTACGCTTCGTACAGGCCTACGAGCTCTTCAACGAACTGATCCTCTCCATCTACCGCCGTACCAAGGAGGTCGTCAATGGCTTCGCTAGCCATGTCTACCGCCAGACGACTGCTGGGGTCAATGCGGGGCTTATCCTGAATGATGCCCCATGGAACTGCCCGATCGAATACAAGGGCTTGGCGGCCATCCCCTTCATAGACTCCATCATCATCAATCCCCCCTACGTCTCCTACACGAAGAAGAATACGCGTGACGGGATCTTCCAGGAGCACCAGTCCAACCCCGCTGAGCATATGATCCTGAGCGAGGATGAGTGGTTCCTCTACCCTGCCAAGGTGGGTGATCTGCTGGCCTTCGTCTACTTCCACAAGGACTTCATGTGCCACGGTCTCGGGATGGCGAACCTCTTCGAGCTCGCTAAGCCCAACGAGTATGTCGGTAAGAAGCCCGATATGATCTACATCTTCGGCTACCCCGATGGGCACGAGGAGAAGCGTACCTTCTACCACAAGGATAAGAAGAACGACATCCTCATCGGCTACGCCAACTACAGCGACGAGATCGACTACTTCGGCTACATGAAGAAGATGCTGCTGACCCTGCACAACATCAAGCAGATGGAGCGGGGCAACCTCCCGATCCACGGTGCTATGGTCAATATTGTGCTGAAGAATAGCCGTGTGGCCAACATCATCATCATGGGGGACAGCGGTGCCGGGAAGAGCGAAAGCCTAGAAGCCTTCCGTACGCTCAACGAGAAGTACATCCGCCACATGCGTGTCATCTTCGACGACATGGGCTACCTCAAGCTCCAGGATGATGGCTCGATCCTAGCCTACGGGACGGAGATCGGTGCCTTTGTCCGTACGGACGACCTCGACCCGATGTATGCCTTCTCGCAGCTAGACCGAGGGATCTACACCAACCCCGACAAGGTCAATGCTCGTGTGACTATCCCGATCTCTACCTACGAAGTCATCTCTAAGGGCTTCCCCGTGGACTACTTCCTCTATGCCAACAACTACGAGGACTGCGCCCGCAAGATCGCCCTCTTCGACAATATGGAAGAGGCCGTGAAGATCTTCGAGGCTGGTGCTCGCCGAGCCAAGGGGACGACGACGGAGAAGGGTCTGGTGACCTCGTACTTTGCGAACCCCTTCGGCCCCGTACAGGAGAAGGAGCTCGCTGCGAGCCTGATCCAGAAGTACTTCTCCGCCCTCTATGCTACGGGGGTCAAGGTCGGGGAGATGCATACCTGCCTCGCTGTAGATGGGCAGAGCAAGACGGGCCCTCGTGCTGCTGCCGAGGAGCTCTTCAGCATGATCAACGAAGACTAAGGCATAAGCCGTCTCTAATTCTTTCTAACTCTTAAGCGAGACTACCCCTGCTGCAGGTTTGCCTGCGGTGGGGGTAGTCGTATTACAGCGGGATAGGGGCGGGGGGATAGGACTCAGTGAGATTGGCTACATTTGACTACATTTGCTCCGTAGGCGACGAGCTACTCTCTTCTGCCCGCCCCGCTAGACTACAGATACATTACCTAACTACAGACTAAGGACAAGGAACCCAATGAGACTACGTACACTACTGGGCGCTGTCGCCCTCGGAGGGCTTAGCCTGCTACCCGCCCTCCTAGGCTCGTGCGGGAAGACCCCCGAGCCTCCCATTCCCCTCTCTCGGTGGGAGACCCCCTACTTCTTCACGGAGATCCTCGAGCCTCAGACCATACGACTCGCCTCACTGACCTATGAAGAAGGTGAGCCGAGACTAGGAGGCACTAAGCGCTATCTAATCCTACCGATTGAGGGTGTGTATCACTCCTACTTCCGGACTAAGGAGCGGGCTCACTTCGAAGAACTGGCTCGTAAGATAGGAGACTTGCCCTCCCCCCGGGTCTATATCCATCCTATGCCAGGCGGGCGGGGCTCTCTGAGCTCCGGTGTAGCCTCTATCTCCCTTCGTGCGCAGACGGCGTATAATAGCCGTTACCCTGCGGGAGTAGAGCTTGCCCCTATCGTCTGTGCGGAGTATTTCTCCTATGACTATCATTTCGATAAGAGTATCGCCCCGACCGTCAAGATGCCTCACGAACTGGGCGGGTATACTCGAGACCTAGCGGATCCCCTCCAAGCGATGAAGTACCTATCCCCCTGGCGCTGGCCAAGATCCTCGGGAGCTAATTCCCTCTCGCTGGTGAGGCTTCATCTGACGGAGGAGCCTACAGCCTCCCCCCAGACCTTTCGCCTGACCCTCAGGCTGACGGATGGGCAGGTATTCACAGCTGACCTCACCGCAGACCTCATGAAGGACTAGGGGGTACTCTCCCCGCAATACACCTCTCTCTACTTGCCCTAGAGAGACGAACGAGCCCACCTTAGGAGGATCTAGGGTGGGCTCGTCCATTGATATGCTCCTCCCCCTCCGCCCAGAGGCTACCAGCGAGGGGGATGCACCTCGATATTTCCCAGCAAGCTACAGAGAGGTCTGCGGGCTTTTGATTATCTTTGCACCTCACAGATAAGTATATAAAGAATAAGCCATATGTCTCTACAGTGCGGTATCGTAGGCCTACCCAACGTGGGTAAGTCTACCCTATTCAATTGCCTATCCAATGCTAAGGCACAGTCCGCTAACTTCCCCTTCTGCACCATCGAGCCCAATGTCGGGGTCATCACCGTACCCGATGAACGTCTGAACAAGCTGGCGGAGATCGTCCACCCCCAGCGGGTCGTCCCCACGACCGTCGAGATCGTAGACATCGCAGGGCTTGTCAAGGGCGCAAGCAAGGGCGAAGGGCTTGGGAATAAGTTCCTCGCCAATATCCGTGAGACCGATGCTATCCTACATGTCCTGCGTTGCTTCGACGATGACAATATCACCCACGTCGATGGGAGCGTCGATCCCGTACGTGACAAGGAGGTCATCGACACCGAGCTGCAGCTCAAGGATCTGGAGACCGTAGAGGCTCGCCTACAGAAGGTCTACAAGCAGGCTCAGACGGGTGGCGACAAGGCTGCCAAGCTCGCCTATGAGGTGCTGAGCCGCTACAAGGAGGCGCTTGTGCAGGGACGTAATGCCCGCACCGTGACCTTCGAGACGAAGGACGAAGAGAAGGTTGCACGTGAGCTCTATCTGCTGACCAGCAAGCCCGTCCTCTATGTCTGCAACGTCGATGAGGCTTCGGCACTCAGTGGTAATCAGTATGTAGAGCAGGTGCGTGCCGCTATCCAGGACGAGGGGGCAGACCTACTCGTCGTAGCGGCCAAGATCGAGAGTGAGATCGCAGAGCTCGAGACCTATGAGGAGCGTCAGATGTTCCTCGGGGAGATCGGGCTCGAGGAGTCAGGTGTAGCACGTCTCATTAAGGCTGCCTATGCCCTGCTGAACCTAGAGACCTACTTCACCGCAGGCGTACAGGAGGTACGTGCCTGGACGTATACCAAGGGGAGCAAGGCACCCCGTGCGGCAGCCGCCATTCACACGGACTTCGAGAAGGGCTTCATCCGTGCCGAGGTGATCAAGTTTGAGGACTTCGTCCACTACGGTAGCGAAGCCGCCGTCAAGGAGGCCGGCAAGATGGCTGTCGAGGGTAAGGAGTATGTCGTCCAGGATGGCGACATCATGCACTTCCGCTTCAACGTCTAGTCCCCCCTACATGCACAGCTACGACGTCATCGTCATAGGTGCAGGGCACGCAGGCTGTGAGGCCGCCGTCGCTGCCGCTCGCCTAGGCTCGCATACGCTGCTCATCACGCCCGATATGAACAAGATCGGGCAGATGAGTTGTAACCCTGCTGTGGGCGGTATCGCCAAGGGGCAGATCGTGCGTGAGATAGACGCACTCGGGGGACGTATGGGGCTCATCACGGATCGGACAGCGATCCAGTTCCGCATGCTCAACCGCAGTAAGGGTCCCGCTATGTGGAGCCCTCGAGCGCAGAGCGACCGCCAGCGCTTCATGGAGGCTTGGCGAGAGGAGCTGGACGATGAGCCCAACCTAGACCTATGGCAGGATACGGTGACCCATCTGGAGATCCAGGAGGGTAGGGTGCAGGGTGTGGATACGGCACTGGGTGTGCACTTCGAGGCACGTGCCGTGATCCTCACGGCGGGCACCTTCCTCTCGGGGGTCATGCACTTCGGGGAGCATCAGATGAGTGGTGGTCGGGTCTCCGAGCCCGCTACCTATGGACTCACTGAGGAGCTACGTGCCGCAGGCATCCGCACCGACCGCATGAAGACGGGTACTCCCCCCCGAGTGGATGTACGTAGCATAGACCTAGAGGCATGCATCCAACGAGGGGAGATTGGAGTACAGGATGGTGAGGAGGACTATCATAAGTTCTCCTTCATGGACACTCCCGACCGCTCGCCCCTCAAGCAGCTCCCCTGCTATACGCTCTATACCAACGAAGCCTGCCACGAGGTACTACGTGCAGCACTCGATCGCTCCCCCCTCTACAACGGACAGATACAGAGCATAGGCCCTCGCTACTGCCCGAGCATAGAGACGAAGATCGTGACCTTCGCAGAGAAGACACAGCACCAGCTCTTCCTAGAGCCCGAGGGGGAGCGTACCAACGAGTATTATATCAATGGCTTCTCCTCCTCCCTGCCCCTAGAGGTGCAGCTGGAGGCTCTTCGTCAGATACCCGCCCTTCGGGACGTCCGTCTGTACCGCCCAGGCTATGCCATCGAGTACGACTTCTTTGACCCCACACAGCTCCACCATACGCTGGAGAGCAAGGTGGTACAGGGGCTCTTCCTCGCAGGACAGGTGAATGGGACGACAGGCTATGAGGAGGCTGCAGGCCAAGGGCTCATCGCAGGGATCAATGCCCATCAGTCGGTGCATGACCTCCCTCCCTTCACGCTCAGTCGCTCCGAGGCCTATATCGGTGTGCTCATTGACGACCTCGTGACCAAGGGGGTGGATGAGCCCTACCGTATGTTCACCTCACGAGCCGAGTATCGCATCCTACTCAGGCAGGATGATGCTGATATGCGTCTGACCCCTCGGGCGATCGAGCTCGGGCTCGCTACCCAGGCGAGGGCAGAGCTGCTGGCGGAGAAGATAGAGGAGCGAGACCGCCTCATACAATTCATAGAGGGCTACTCGATCCGCCCCGACAGGATCAACCCCAGCCTAGAGCAGGAGGGACTAGTCCCCCTCCGTCAGGGGTGCAAGCTCGTAGACCTCGTCCTGCGTCCCCAGCTGAGTCTCGCCCAGCTCGCCCAGTTCGTCCCCGCTCTAGCTCGAGCCATAGAGCGTATCCCTAGACGGCGAGAGGAGATCGTCGAGTGTGCCGAGATCCTCATCAAGTACCGTGGCTATATAGAGCGTGAGCGACAGCAGGCCGAACGACTGGAGCGATTGGAGTACGTCTTCATCCCCGAGGGACTCGACTACAGCAGTATCCAAGCCCTGAGTACAGAGGCTCGGCAGAAGCTAGAGCGCATCCGCCCTGCGACGATCGGAGCAGCCTCACGTATCCCCGGTATATCCCCCCACGATGTCAGCGTGCTCCTCGTGCTCGCTGGTCGGTAGCCCCCACCCCCTATAAGATTATGCCAGACGAAGATCTGATCTACGACAAGATAGATACCCCCCTCTTTCATCTCATTGGCGAGGCTGCTGATAGCCTCGGCGTAGAGGCCTACGTGGTCGGGGGCTACGTGCGTGACCTCTTCCTCTATCGCCCCTCCAAGGATATCGACATCGTCTCCGTAGGTAGGGGGATAGACCTCGCTAAGGCGGTAGCGGAGCGACTCGGACGAGGAGCGAAGCTCTCGGTCTTCGCCCGCTTCGGCACGGCGCAGGTCAAGAAGGGCGATATCGAACTAGAGTTCGTCGGTGCCCGCCGAGAGAGCTATAGCCCCGATAGCCGTAAGCCCTACGTGGAGGATGGCACGCTGCAGGAGGATCAGGAGCGCCGAGACTTCACGATCAACGCTCTAGCCCTTTGTCTGAATGCTGATCGCTTCGGCGAGCTCGTCGATCCCTTCGATGGGCTAGCCGATATGGACAACTTGACCCTGCGTACGCCTCTAGACCCAGATGTGACCTTCAGTGACGACCCTCTGCGCATGATGCGAGCTATACGCTTCGCTTCTCAGCTGGGCTTCTTCATTGATCCCGATACCTTCGCTGCTATTGGACGTAATAGGGAACGCATCAGCATCGTCTCGGCAGAGCGCATCTCTACGGAGTTCAACAAGATCCTCCTCTCCCCCCGCCCCTCTGTCGGGCTGGAGCTCTTCGAGCAGACCGGGTTGATGGAGATCCTCTTCCCCGAGCTCCTCGAGCTGAAGGGCGCAGAGACCCGTGAGGGCATCGGGCACAAGGACAACCTCACACATACCTACAAGGTCGTAGACAACCTGGCCAAGGCACTTGCCTCCCGCCCTCGCCGTGAGGAGGATCTCTGGCTCCTATGGGCTGCTCTACTGCACGACATCGGTAAGCCCCGCACAAAGCGGTTTGATTACCGCCTCGGCTGGACATTCCACAACCACAATTACGTCGGGATGAAGATGGTCTCGCGTATCTTCCGTCGCCTGCGCCTGCCCCTAGACCACAAGATGCACTACGTGGAGAAGCTCGTCGATCTACACATGCGCCCAGCTACCCTCGTGGATGAGGGGGTGACGGACTCGGCTGTGCGCCGCCTGCTCTTCGAGGCTGGGGATGACATCGATGACCTCATGCTCCTCGTAGAGGCTGACATCACGAGCAAGAACCCGCAGAAGGTGCGCAAGTATCTCGATAACTATAGTCTCGTGAGGCAGAAGCTCACCGACATCGAGGAGAAGGACCGTGTGCGCAACTTCCAGCCCCCTATCTCAGGGGAGCTCATCATGCAGACCTTCGGGCTCTCCCCCTGTCGAGAGGTCGGGCTCATCAAGGACGCTATCAAGGATGCTATCCTCGAGGGTACCATCCCCAACGAGTACGAGCCCGCCTATGCCTATATGCTCCGTGAGGCCGAGAAGCTAGGCCTCAGCCCCAAGGCTGAGTAGACCCATCTACGACAGCTGTCCCTATAGCCCCCAGCCCCCACGCATCTCAGATGCGTGGGGGCTGGGGGCTATGGGGGTGTAGGAGTGATAGGTCCAATAGGTCTAATAGGACTAATAAGTCTAATAACGTAGGTGGGGAAGGACTACTCTGGGGGCAGTGGTAGGATAGGGGCGGGTAGTGCTAGAGCCGGGGCTAGTGTGATAGGTGGGGATAGGTGGGGGTAGAGCTGGCACCCAGAGCTGTCTGGGGGGGCAGTGGTAGGAGCGTAGAGTAGGGTAGGGGCGTAGGTGATGGTCGGCTAGTCTCCTGGGAAGAATAGGTGCTAGACGAGAGGTAGAGGCACGGAGAGGGCGAGAGAGTGGGAGTATGAGAAATGTTATCATTTTGGGGGAAGAGAAGGTAGTTTGCTAGGAATTGCGGAAACAAAATGCTAATTTTGTAAATCACGGTGTTTTGATAGAAGGGTTAGGTCAAGTTGCCTTGGTCTAGCCTTCGGCGGAGGGGGGTATCCCCTCTCACTATTTTGTCAGTATAATTCTAAGAGCTACTCTGGGCATAGGGCCACGAAGCTCTACGCCACGTAGTCGCCGCAGTGTGGGGGGCTACGGGGGCTAAGAGACCTTTTGCCCCAGCTCTGTATCACTATATAATAGGTCGCAATGAGAATAAAAACCGCATTACTAGCCAGCGGATGGCTCGCCCTCGCTCTGCCTCCAGCACTAGCTGCACCTAGTGCGCCGACGAGTCTGTCCGTACAGCAAGACCAACCTAAGTCCACCTACGCCCTAATCAGCGCAACGATCGTTGACGAATTTGGCGAGCCCATGATGGGAGTGTCTGTACAGGTCAGTGGGATGACAGGGGGCTTCATCACGGACGCTAAAGGGTACTTTGAGTTCAAGACCACCAAGCCTAGCGAGACAGTTCGCCTGAGCTTCGTCGGCTACAAGGCCAAGAGCCTCACCCTGCAGGCCGGTAAGCCCCAGCGTATCGCCTTAGAGCCCGACAGTGAGATGCTGAAGGATGTCGTCGTCACGGGCTTCACGAAGAAGGATAAGAAGAGCTTTACCGGTTCGCAGACGACCGTCAAGGCCAAGGAACTCCTCTCGGTGGGTACGAAGAACCTCCTCGAGAGCCTTGAGGCCTTTGTCCCAGGGCTACAGATCGTGCAGCAGAATAACCTCGGCTCTGACCCGAATGCTCGCCCTGACCTCAACCTCCGTGGTCGTGCGACGTTCTCAGGTGCTGCCAACCTCCCTCTCTTCGTCGTAGAT
This sequence comes from uncultured Porphyromonas sp., assembly GCF_905372525.1. Lineage (GTDB taxonomy): Bacteria > Bacteroidota > Bacteroidia > Bacteroidales > Porphyromonadaceae > Porphyromonas. The sequence goes on along the minus strand of NZ_CAJPPN010000027.1, from coordinate 6,481 downwards.
GGAGCTATCGTAGACGTGAACTACATCTACGATATGGATATGAACACCATCGAGAGCGTCACCGTGCTCAAGGACGCCTCTGCCTCTGCGCTCTATGGGGCGAAGGCCGCAGCTGGGGTCATCGTCATCACCACCAAGCCCATTGAGCAGGGTGCTATCCGCCTTAATTATAGTGGTACGCTCCGCCTCACCACCCCAGACCTTAGTGGTTATCACCTGCTGAGCCCCGAGCAGAAGCTCCGCTATGAGGACCTAGCCGGGGTCTACACGGGTATTGACCCTGCCGAGCAGTATCGCAAGGATCTAGAGCGTGATGCCGTGGTACGCATGATCCGTAGTGGGGTGAATACGGACTGGCTCTCTAAGCCCCTACGTATGGGTGTCTCTCACTCGCATAGCCTCAGCGCAGAGGGTGGCGACCAGTTCGTCCGCTATGGCCTAACCCTCCGTTACGGCAACGAGCAGGGTGTCATGATCCAGTCTGGACGTGAGCGTGTGTCGGGTAGCTTCAAGCTCTCCTACAACAGACCTAATCGCATCTTCCTATCCAATAACCTTACGGTCAATAGGGTCTCTTCGGACGAGCCCAACTACGGGTCGTTCAGCAACTTCTCCCGTATGAACCCCTATCTCTCGCCCTATGGCTCGGATGGGCAGCTCGTCAAGAGCTTCAATGGGGATCGGGTCAATAACCCGCTCTATGAGGCCAAGCTTGGGAGCTATAATCAGTCGCAGAATATCGACCTACTGAATACCTCTACCCTGCAGGCTTGGGTTGGCGACTTCCGTGTAGACGGAGACTTCTCCTTCACGATCCGTAGTGGTAGTGGGCGTAAGTTCCGTTCACCTCTCTCCAATGACTTCCGTGGCGACGCTCTCGACCAGCGTGGGGAGATGGTAGAGAACCAGTCGAAGGGCCTCAACTACATGGGGAAGCTGATGGTGTCCTATAATCGCACCTTCCTCGACAAGCTCTATGTTACCTCTATGGCTGGGGCTAATATTGAGTCTTCGTCCTCCGATGCCTCCACCTACACGAGCCGAGGCTTCTACTCGGACAACCTTGGGCACCCCAACTTTGCCCTTGGCTATCGCAGTGGTGCTCGCCCCTCAGGGTCGGACAACTACTCCACGGCAGCGGGCTTCTTCCTCAACGGGAATGCAATCTATGATAACCGCTATTCGCTGGACTTCGTCTTCCGCTATGAGGGCTCCTCGAAGTTCGGGAAGAACCAGCGTTTCGCTCCCTTCTGGTCGCTCGGTGGAGGGTGGAATATCCACAACGAGTCCTTCTTCAAGGGCAACAAGAATATCCAACTGCTGAAGCTCCGTGCGAGCCTTGGGTATCTAGGGAATATGTCCTTCGAGCCCTATCAGGCTTACACGACCTACGACTACAATAAGAATATCAACTACCTCGTAGGTGCAGGTGCTGTACCCCGTGGCATCGGGAACCCTGACCTCAAGTGGGAGCGTACGCTGAACCAGAACATAGGGCTTGACCTAACGCTCTTCAAGAGTCGCTGGGATCTGACCTTCGATGCCTACCGCAAGCTGACGGATAACCTCCTGCTGGATGTCACGAAGGCGCCCTCAATCGGTGTCGTTACGGCAAAGCAGAACGTCGGGGAGGTCGTGAACTCAGGGCTGGAATTCTCCACCCGTGTCGTGCCTATTCAGAACAAAGATCTGCAGTGGACGCTCGCTCTGAACTACTCCTATAATAGGAATAAGGTGAAGAAGATCAGTAATGCCCTCAAGGCTCTTAATGACTCCTATGCCAAGGACACGGTGCTGAACCGCTCCACGACCCCGCTCCCTCTCTACGAGGAAGGGCAGTCACTCACGGCCCTGAAGGTCGTCCCCTCGGCTGGGATCGACCCTGCCACGGGTAAGGAGATCTACATCAAGCGTGATGGCTCCTATACCTTCGACTACGACTCCAACGACCGTATCGTCTTCGGTGATACGAGCCCTTGGGCTTATGGGACGCTCTCGTCTTACCTCTTCTACAAGGGCTTCTCTCTGAATGCTAGCTTTGGCTACTCCCTCGGGGCTGTGGTCTACAACCAGACCCTCGCCTCTCGAGTAGAGGGTGCAGACCCTCAGTACAATGCCGACGAGCGTGTGCTGAACGACCGCTGGAAGCAACCCGGCGATGTCGCTAAGTACAAGGATATCGCCAACCGCGAGAGTCCCTATCAGAGCAGTCGCTTCGTACAGAAGGAGTACTACCTGACCCTGCGCAGTCTCTCTCTGGCCTACGAGACGGAGGCAGCATGGGTGAAGAAGCTCCACCTGCGTCGTGCACGCTTCGAGCTCCTCTCCAATGACCTCTTCTATCTCTCCACGGTCCGTCGTGAGCGTGGGCTAGACTATCCCTTCGCACGGAGTATAGAGCTGTCGGCTCGCCTCTCCTTCTAACCACCCACTCCTCAACGATACAATGATGAGAAAGATGATAATCCGCCCCCTGGCTGTGGGTCTACTGACGCTGGCTCTACTGCCCTCCTGCAATAAGTTCCTCGATATCCAGTCCAAGGGTACACTCCTGGAGGATGTCCAGTTCTCCACGATACGAGGCTACGAGGATGCTATGTACGGGGTCTATGGCTCGATGGCTGAGCAGGGGCTCTATGGAGGGGTGCTCACCGCAGGCTTCCTAGAGAATATCTCTCAGACGATAGGTAATGTGAATAGTGTGTCCATGAACTATCATGTGAACCGCTATCGCTATACCAACCCCCAGGTGCGGGATCAGATCGACGCTATCTGGTCTGCCCAGTACCAAGTGATCTCCTATGCCAATAACATCATCGCCAACGCCGAGAAGAGTTCCCTCTCGGGGCATGTGCTCCAGCTCGCCCGAGGTGAAGCCTATGGGCTACGTGCCTTCCTGCACTTCGATGTCGCTCGTATCTTCGCTGCGGACTACCGCCGAGCTAAGGCTGCTGGGACTCTCAAGACGACACGTGGTATCCCCTACTCCTATGACTTCAACCTGCAGAACAAGCGTCTCTACAACCTCGAGGATACGTACAAGAATATCCTAGCTGACCTCGACCAAGCCGAGGCGCTCCTCAGCGGTGATGAGTCGATCCGGGGAGGTGATCTCTCGGCGGCGACCTACGAGACGAACCGCATCGTACACTTCAATAAGTATGCTGTCTATGCGACGAAGGCACGTGTCTACAATGCTATGGGCGAGAGAGCCAAGGCTATCGAATATGCGCAGAAGGTCATCGCTCATAGTGCGGACTTCGGCCTAGCGGACCGCTCTGCCTTCGCTAACGTGACCCGCTTCCCTGCTGATCGGGAGCTTGTCTTTGGGCTGTATGCTCCTAAGTTCCTCGACTGGGTAGCTACGACCTACCTCTCTACGGGGGGTGCTGGTAATGTCGATCAGGGACGCCTGCTCCGAGCCCTCAATGAGCTCTACACTCCACTAGGCGGGGGAGCCTCCATCGACAATCGTCAGGTAGCCTACTTCCGTCAGATTGACTCCTACACGCAGTTCATCCGTCTGCTTCCAGATAGGGATCTGCTTCGCTCCATAGCGACCTCGAGCAAGGGGATCATGCTCATTCGCCTACCCGAGATGTACTACATCCTAGCCGAAGCGAGCTATCCTACCGACCCTGCGGCCGCTGTAGAGGCACTGAACAAGGTGCGTGACAGCCGAGGGCTAGCCCCCCTCACGACGGCGAGCTTCTCGAACCAGGCTGCCTTTGACAAGGAGCTGATGCGCGAGTATATCCGTGAGACCCCTGGGGAAGGGCTATCGTTCCATGCGATCAAGCACTTCTTCCTCGCCTTCCCCTCACTCACTGGGGAGAGTGTGACGCCCACGGAAGAGATGTTCACCCTGCCCTGGCCACAGCTTGAGCTCACCTACGGCAATCACTGATCGATCACCCTCAGATAATGCGAACAATGAAAAGGAACCATATCAAGCTCCTCCTCTGCCTCGCACTCACTGGGCTTACGCTCACGAGCTGCCAGAAGACCGAGGACGAGCGTATAGAGTATATCAGTCGTGATGGCTACTACTCAGCCCCACGCAGTGTGTACTTCCACTTTGCTAGTGCTGATGACCGGATCATACGGGAGAGCTATGGGACACGTCCCGATGCTCTCACCGAGTTCACGGTGAATATCCCAGTACGTCATACCGGCACGGCTGCCTCTACTCCGCTAGCTTTTAGAGTACGGGTAGACGAAGCTGCCTCTACGGCTCGTGTGGGGCAGCACTTCAAGGCCTTGGCGAGCCAGTATACCTTCGCTGCGGACTCTCTGAATGGGACGTTCCCGGTGACCTTTATCCGTAGTGCCCTCCAGACCGAGGAGGGTAAGGCCGATACGCTCGTCCTCGTGCTAGAGGCGACCTCGGATCTGAGGACAGCCTTCACTGAGCTGAACCGCATCACGGTGACGGCGAGCAATGGGCTGATGATCACACGAGACTTCTGGGTGAACTCCAGCTATCAGTACTTCTGCGGAGACTTCTCTCTGAAGAAGTACCGAGCCATCCTAGCCCGCTACCATCAGGATGAGATGGAGCTCTATGATGCCTTTAGCCATCTAGGTAATGTAGAGGTCTTCTACCAGCTCTTGGTCAATATCGAGGCTGCCCTCAACGAGATCGGTGAGCCCATCCCCGAGGCGACCAAGCGTGCTCTCCAACAATTCAGACAATAAGACACATGAAGCGACAGACATATAAGCTCAGCATAGCGCTCGCCTCCTTGCTTACCCTCGGAGTCGTCAGCTCGTGCTACAAGGATCACTCTACGGGGGTGACGCATCCCCTAGAGGTGGTAGACCCCACTTCGCAGCTGCAGGAGCTCTACGAGGTAGAGTTTGGCTCTACGCTCACGATACAGGCTCCCCAGTATAAGATCACCAATGGGGCAAATGTGACTCCTACGATCGAGTGGGAAGTGGACTACAAGAAGGTCTCTACGACCAGCACCCTCGCCTATACACCGACGAAGAGCTCGGACTATGGTATCCACCCTGCTCGCCTCAAGATGCAGACCCCTGATGGTACCTACTACCATCGCTTCCGCATCCGTGTGAACTTCAAGTATCGTGAGGGGCTCTATGCCCTCACACAGCAGTCGGGCAAGACGGCTGTCGGCTACTACCCCTTCGGGCAGTCCGCTAGTCCCGTCGCGGACATCTTCACCGAGGGTGGGGTAGACCGTGACCTAACGGGGACACCACAGACGCTGAATATGTTTACCCATACCACGGGGGCAGGCAGGACGACCAACTACCTATTCGTCGGAGCCGACACCTGGGGCTACAGGATGAATGCCGACTCGCTGAAGGTCATCGGCTCTCGTATGAACTTCAATGGGCATACTGTCCAGGCGAATGCCTTCTCCCCGCAGGACCTCAATGAGTACGTCGTCGCTGGGGGGAACCTCTACACCGTAGGTCTACAGACGACGCTCCCTCGCCGTCTGAATGACGCTCGCCTCCGGACTGCCTTCTCCGGTACGCTCCCCGTCCTAGCAGGGCGAATGAGTGTATGGCGCAATGCGATCTATTCGGGGGGCTTAGTGCTCTTCGATGAGACGACGGGTACGGCCATCGTGCTGGAGCTCTCGGGCTCGGGGAACAAGGTGCACCTCTTCAAGGCCACCTACAGTGAGCCCGATCCCTTCACCGGACAAGACGTATCCGTCACGGGCAATCCCTTCTCGGGAAGTACCCTCCTAGATATGTCAGGTACTGCGACGATGAGCCATGTAGCTCTGCTGACTCATAGTGCATCCTCGAGTGAGTATACCCTAGCCGTGATCGAGCCTAACCTCTTCCTCAGCTCCTCCAAGGCAGGGACAAGCTACCCCATGCAGCGCATCGCCTACAAGGGGACAGACCGTCCGACTCACCTCGCCCTACGCCCTGAGCACAACTCAGCCTACGTAGCTGCTGGCAACAAGGTCTACCTCTATGACCTACAGCGTCAAGCCACCTCCGCTCCCGAGGCCTACATCACGCTCGGAGCCACGGAGACGATACAGAGTATAGTGCTCTCGGGAGGGACACGTCTCTACATCGCCACCTATGATGGCTCGGCCGGAGCGGTCTATAGCTATGATGTCTCGGGCAGTACCGCTCAGCAGCTCTGGCGAGACACCTCGCTGGGCCGGGTGACGAAGCTCGTCTACCGAGAGCCCCGCTAGTCCCCACCTCTATACTCCACCCCTCTGCGTGAGGCTGTGTCATAAGCGATCCTTATCACACAGCCTCACCCATGCAGGGGCGGAGACACGATCATCCCAACGATAAAATCACCAACACTATAAACGATAGATCCATGCACAAGAGCAGCATTCGCACCCTCGTGGTGGCTCTACTCCTATCGGGTGGCTATTCGCTCTCAGCCTCGGCTCAGATCGATACGCTCACGACTAAGCCCAAGGCGGTAGAGAAGAAGCAGGAACCCAAGAAGGAAGAGAAGAAAAAGGAA
>NZ_CAJPPN010000026.1 GCF_905372525.1 uncultured Porphyromonas sp. | reverse complement strand
CGCTCTCGGCAAGAGCGTCTCTGCGCTCTCGGCAAGAGCGTCTCTGCGCTCTCGGTAAGAGCGTCTCTGCGCTCTCGGTATGAGCGTCTCTGCGCTCTCGGTATGAGCGTCTCTGCGCTCTCGGTAAGAGCGCCTCTGCGCTCTCGGTAAGAGCGTCTCAGAGCTCTCGGTATGATCGTCTCTGCACCCTCGGTAAGAGCGGAATGAGGGGTATGGGGAGCATCAAGCCGTGCCTATCTCTAGGGCGCTCCAGGTGGAGAATGGGGTGCGCTGACAGGGGTAAGCTGACGGGAGTAAGCGGCTAGCTGGCCTGAGGAGCTTGGTCAAAGGGAATGAACTTCATCTGCCCGCTCTCATATTCGGCGAGGAAGATCTCGGAGGCTGAGTTATAGCCAGCCTTCTGGAGCTCACCCTCGAGCCACTCCTCACTCCTATCTATATCATCGAGCACGCTACTCTGCACGATCCCGTCCGTGATGATCGGGTACTTGGGGTTCTCCTCTCCACGGAGGACGATGATGAGCTCCCCGTTCTGCTCGAAGACTGCACGCTTGACATCTCGCACGTGATAGACACCCTCTCGCCGTAGCTTAAAGGCGACTTCGGCCGCCGTGATCTTAGCTCTACGGCAGGCCTCGACATCGACCTCCCCATGCTTGATGAGCACAATGGGCGATCCGTCTACGAACTTCTTGATGGCATGGCTCTTCGTCTTGAGCCGACGCAGGCCGATGATGAGTAGAACCCATATCATTAGGACGACGGCAAACCGTAGGATGGTGACTGATGGGCTGTAGATGATCCCGCCGATGATACCCCCGAGGACATAGTTCTGTACCTGGTCTATGGCGGAGGTGGGGGCGAGGTTCCCCTTGCCCGACTTGTTGATAACGAATACGATGGCGAGGAGGCCGAGGAGGAGCTTGAGGAAGACATTGAGGTAGAAGAATTCTTCCCTCTGTAGACATTCGAAGATAGTCATATCTCTATAATCGGTGGTGAAGTAGGAGGTGCGGGACTAGAAGGAGAAGTCGATCCCTGCATCGACGACATTATAGTCCCTACGGATGGGGACGATTGGGTCGGTGTCGTAGATCAGGCGATAGGTACCCCGTATACCTATCGTAGGGGTGATACGGTACTTGAGGTCTACGGCTCCCCCCCAGCGGGGTCGGGTAAAGTGGCTATCTGGGGTCGCCTGATAGATCGCCGTCGTCGTCAGCTCCCACAGGTCTGCTAGCTGGTGGCGGAAGCCCAGGGAGAGGTGCGCCTTGACCTTGCGGCTATGGGCATACCTACCGACCTGAGCGTTGGGGAAGGGTTGCTTCCACTCCTCGTACTCGAAGAATAGCCCCACGGTAGCGAACATCAGGCTATGATCGCTATTGATAAGGCGATAGCGGGACTGTAGACCCGTGGAGAGCTTGAAGGTCATCCCCCGACTCTCTGCCCACTGCGACTCGGCGTAGGGATAGATCTCGAAGGCTCGGTCTAGGAGGTAGCGAAACTCCGTGTGCACGTACCCCCCGCTCACCGTGATCTTGTCCCCGTAGGTAGAGAACTCGAGCTTGTTGATAAGGTTCAGGACACGGTTGCGCCTGATCAGGAGATTGATATTGGCTGTATTCTTGAGGGTGAAGACATTCTCCTTCTCATTCTGGAAGTTGAGGACGGGCATGATCGTCCCCTGTAGGGTCTTGGTACTGTCGAGGCTCATCGTGAGGTTCTCAGAGAAGAGCATCTGCGCACACATCGGTGCTGGCAGACAGAGGAGTGCCAGCAGAGAGGATAATCGTTTGACCATAAGGATCTATTAACTTGTAGTAATGTGCAAAGATAGTTAAATATCGAGGGCGCCCCGTCGCCGCCTCTTGCCTAGCCTCACCCCTCGAGAAAACAAATAGCCCCCCCAGCCGAGGAGTCAAGGACTCCCCGACTCGGGGGCTGTGCACAGCGAAGAGCACCTAGTGGGGCACTCGATGATAGAGGCTACCCAGTAGGAGGGTCGGTCGGGGGGCTACGCCTGGGTGAGCTCGTAGGCGAAGGTCTCGCCCTCGACGCGGCGGGTACTGAGGGTGTAGCTGTGCCCCGCCTCGACCGTGACGGTGAGGAGGGAGCTGGGGCTAACCTTGGTACGGGCCTTACCCATCTCGACCGTATTGTACTGGGTGGAGAGGTGGAGCTGGTGTGTCCCAGGGGCAAGGAGGAGGATGACCTTCAGACCATCGTTGGTCAGCACGGGGGTCTCCCCATCATCCACAGCATCCACAGAGACACTGCCCGTGATGAGACTATCGACTAGGCTCGAGGCGAGACGTACCCGCACGGCATCGGGGTGCTTGGCGAGGAAGGCCTCTATACCACGCTTGTTCCGACGCATCATGTAGAGCTGTACGAGTAGTCCGAGGAGCAGGATTCCCCCCAGGAGGATCATCATAGATGGTGACATAGGCTTGCTTGGCTTATTGATTGGATTGGATATGCTTGAGGGGGGAGAGGAGCTCGGGGCTACACTAGGAATTCCCTGCTCCACTCCCTCGTAAAGGTAGTGTTTTTTTCTTCTTGGAGGGGCTAGGGACAAGGCTACCAGCAGGACGAGGTAGAGCTGAGGTAGGAGTCAGTAAGGACGGGGAGGGAAGTGTATCGAGCCACTCCCCTCCTCTAAAAGCCAAGCGGCTACGATACACCGAGTATCGCAGCCGCTTGGCTTTCTGTTGCTAAAGGGGGACTACACGTGAGCTGTATAGGCTAGGAGCGTGTAGCGAGAGAAGGGGCTACTTGCGCTGGAGCTTGGGCTGGGCAAAGACCTCGACCACACCACGGAAGTGCTCGCTGTCGATAGCAGTCTTCGAGGTAGACTTACCGATGGCGTATGAGCCCCAGGTCTGCACGGGTGAGAGTGCCTGATACTGCTCGAAGACGAGCTCACCCTTGGTCGTGATGTTGATACGCAGAGGGTCACGGTTCCCGATGATGACCGTTGGGTTCTCTGCATTGGTATCATCGGCAGCCAGGAGCGAGATGTAGTAGATGGGCTTACCATCCTCGGTATCCTCATAGAGCGTACGACCATTGGTCAGGACAAAGCCACGACCGGGGGTAAAGTCAATATCCCAGGAGAACATATCCTCGATGATGAACTGTGCCTTGGTGTCGGTGACACGGACGATCTTGATATTGGCCATCGTCTCGACGAGCTTGTTCCCATCGATCGTATGAGCTGTCTGGATATACTCACCAGCGACATCCTTGAGCGAGGCCTGCGTGACCTGTAGGGAATCGATCTTGCCAAGAGCTGTAGCCGTGACCCAAGCTGTACGAGGACGGCCTGTGCCGTTGGCAGCAGCCTTGATGGTGAGGGTATTGCCAGAGAGGGTAGCTGTGACCCAGCTATCTGTGGTAGCATAGGTCACGGGGACATTGGAGGTCACCTTGACCGTACGCTCTACGGCTTCGTCACCGCCGATGATGTTATTCGTCTTGGAGAGACCGAAGTTCACACCTTCCTGCATGACGTTTAGGGCAATGGAGTCCCCCGTAGCGTTCTTGACGACGAGTAGCGTGTTGCGGGACTCCAGCTGCTCGTTGGTCTTGGCCGTGAGGTGAAGGCTCGTACCGCTCACGGTGACACTGAGCCAGCTGTCCTCTGCGTAGGCACTGCTAGGCGCCTTGTCGAGGGTGACCTCCTGAGTGCCACCGATGACCTTGAAGAGCTTGGGCGCAGAGATCACCGAGAAGGTAGCCTTGGGCTGCTCGGGAGTATCCTTACGGCAGGAGGCGAAGAGGAGCACGACTGCCGATAGGGCTATGATGAACTTGTTCATATATCGATCTTAGTTGTGATTAGAGCCATTACTACTTCCTAGTCATGTGTTCGATCTTAGGCATGACGATCGGAGTGACCAGCTTACCATTACGTACCATAGGTACACGCTGGTTGCCCTGGAACTCATAGGCCACACCGAAGAAGGAGTTGATGACACCGATGTCCGGAGTCTTGTCTCCCGTGGCTACCGCCATACCCATATCTTCGTCCCAAGCGAAGGTAATACCATACTCGGACTGCTCCTGATGGATATTGGTCTTGCCATCCTCTGATATATTAGCAGGATAGAGTACCATACCAGCAGGTGCCTCGGGCGTATTCTTGACAATCGGCTGCATGATGATGCGGATAGCCCCCTTGGCCTTGTCGTAGGGGACGAGGATCGGATAGGTCTTCTTCTGGAAGGTGAGTGTACCCTTGAGGAGCCCCTTCGCCTTGTCGTTATCCGAGGTAGGCGCCTCAATCTGTAGGAGCGTAGGGGTGCGTCGTACCCCGGGAGCAGTGGAGGCCTCGTGCTTGATGCTCCAGGTGCCGTACCAGAAGTCCTGAGTCTTGTAGCCACTGGGGCGGAAGAGCACTGCAGAGAGATTGCCAGAGACAAACTTCTTAGCAGCGGAGTCCCAGGTGAAGGTGCTGTACTCCTTACCCTCTACGACGAGGGGCGAATGTAGGACAATGCCCTTGTCGGTGAAGTTGAAGGGAGTATCGAACTCCTTACCACCGATGGTGACGTTGAGGCGGTTCTGAGCCGTATTGATCGTACCCTCAGCCAGCTCCTTATCCCCGAGCTTGAAGGAGAAAGAGCTTGAGGTAAGCGCATCCTTGATCGTCACGATAGCGAGCATATACTCCTCCCACGAAGAGCCCTTGGGCATACGGGTGAGGGTCATGTCGTTCTTCCACTTCTTCCCTCTGAGGTGGATCACATCCATAGAGGTAGAGATGAAGGCGAACTCATAGTCCCCCTGGATACCATCGGGATAGCCGAGAGCAGCGGAGGCGAGGAAGTGCAGCGCCTCGTTGTAGGTATTGACCGTGAGTACGGGGCCTTGGTCCTGGACGACATCGTAGTCGGAGGTATAGGCTTGGTCGGGCACACGCTCGGAGAGGACGGTGATCTTCCCATCCTTGAACTTCATCAGCAGGGTGTAGCTGGGGCCAGAATAGTCCTTGCCAGCGTAGTAGTGCATGATCCAGCCCTCGGGGGAGGACTCGAGTAGCTCCTTGTTCACCCGTACGGCTTCGTCTAGTCGCTCAGCAGGGGACTTGTCGAAGATCGTCTTGCTATCCTTCAGACACGAGGGAGCACTGAGGGTCACCAGCGCCAGAAGGAAGTATGTGCATATCTTGTACATGTTGTCTAAGTGCTGTTAGTTGATAGATCGGGGTAGCCCCCGGGGAAGTGGTGGGTAGAGTTCACTGAGGGGTGACCTCATGCCCCCACCACGACAGGGGCTAGAGCCCTGCTGTTATTTGAGCTTAGAGAGGTCAAGCGTAGCGACCTGTCCCCCACGGCGGATCACGACGTCACGTAGCTGGTCGAGGTCTAGCCCCCAGGAGCTCTGCGTGTACTCCTTGATGAGCGTGAGCTTCTGATTGATGAGGTTAGCCCCTCGGGTACCCGCCTCGTCGAGGATCGCCTGCCAAGCCTGAGGCGTGTAGGTCACGTAGAAGGAGAGCATCTCGGCGAAGTCCTCCGCACCATTCATCATAGCATAGGGCGAGACGAAGCCTGCACGGCGGGCATCACGAGTGGAGACATTGAGCCAGTTCCCACTGACATAGCCCGACTGCGTGACGAGGTCAAAGGCCGGGTTGTAGGGCTTACGCTGGTTGAGGATGTGGGTGAACTCGTGGTGCATCGTGTGGAAGTAATACTCCGTCATCGCACTATAGTCATGTAGGAGCTCATCGGTGAGGGCATTGATCTTGTTGAGTGTGACCTTGTAGCCCCCCTCTGCACTCCCGACGACCTCGGTGCGCTGGCGGGTATAGGCAGATGAGCCCACGGCGACGATGATACGTGGTGCGCTCTCCTTGAGGAAGTCTGGGCCGACGACCTCATTATAGGCATCGAACCAAAGGAACTTAGTGATCATCGCCAGCTTGGCTGTCTTGGCGGAGTCGGCGGGTACGAGGTTGTACGTTAGGTCGGTCTCACCATCCTTGAGCTTGTACTGGAAGTCGATGTTGTAGGGGTTCGTATAGTTCTTCAGTAGCCAACGCTCGAAGGTATTACGCGCCACGGGTGTCGTGGGGAATATCGTTGCGCCACTGGGGGTATCTTTGCTGCACGAGCTGAGGGCTCCCACCAAGGGAAGGAGGAGGGCTAGGCTCATTGCTTTCAGGATCTGTTTCATATACCTTGTTCGTATTAAGTAGTCTGGGTGAGCCCTAGGCCCTCTATCGGAGAGGCGGAGGGCTCAGACCATTTACGGAGAGGACGGATAGCCACTAGCGAGGGTTAGCCGTTAGTCCAGCAGAGATCACATCCTGAGGGATCTGAATGGCTAGACGTGGATCTCTAGCCTGCATCTGGTCTGTGACCTGCTCTAGTACCCCCGTAGAGCTGATGCGTCTGCGGTAGATAGTGATACCATAGCGCTTGACATCCTGCATACGTAGCCCCTCGTGGATCGTCAGCACACGACGGAGCTGGAGAATACACTGTAGGAGAGGCTCCTGAGTCACCTTGTCGAGGGTGATGGAGGTGTGAAGCTCCTTCTTAGGCGTAGGGGCATCTGGCTTGTAGTAGGCCGTACCGTTGTAGAAGGTCTTGATCTGATCCAGGGTGATCTGGACACCCCGCTTGGTGAAGACCGAGAGCTCGGCATTGAGGTCTGCGAGTGCCTCGTCATAGCGACCCAGCAGAGCTAGAGCCTCGGCACGCACGAGCAGAGTCTCATCCGTGGTGAAGACGGGGTACTGCGAATAGGGAATCCCGATACCCGCCTGACGGTCGATGTACTTCGGTGTATAGGGGAGCTTGTGCAGGGCGTACTTAGAGATACCCGAGTTATTCACCACGACGTAGTTCATCTCCTGACCACTAGCAGCCCAAGGGCTAGGAGCCTGTAGAGTCTCCTTGTCTGAGATTAGGTTGCCATGAGCGAACTTGCTACCGGCAGAGATAGGGATGCTGATTCCACCCCATTCCGTAGCGATGACCTGTAGGAAGAGGTTCGCCTTATTGGAGGACTTGACGAAGTCGTTGGGCTGGATGTTGCCACTCAGACCCAGCTTGCTCCATGCAGACCAGTCACGTAGGACGCTGGCGGGGTTGCTCCCTAGGACACGTGTAGCGTGCTCGACAGCCTTATCGAACTTGCGGTAGTAGAGATAGAAGCGAGCGGCGAAGGCATGTGCAGCGTTCACATTGAAGTGGAACTTAGGCGACACATACCTGCTCCCTAGCTCGGGGATCCCCTCCGTGATGTCCTTCTCTATATGAGCGTAGAGCTCGGCCAGAGTACCACGCTGATAGGTGATACCGGGGCGATCCTCGGGGATCTCGGGATAAGGTAGCCCTAGGTCCTTGCCAGCTGTCTCTGGAGCGTAAGCCTGACAGAAGACATTAGCGAGCTGGAACATCGCATACGCACGACAGAGCTTCGCCTCGGCGAGCTGTGTCGAGTAGGCGGACTTATCGGAGACCGAGTTGATATGCTTGATGACCTCGTTAGCTGTCGTGATAGCGGTGTAGTGGGCATCCCAGAGCTGCTGTGGGGTCTCCTGGTCACGGACCTCGGAGATGTCCTCCCAGCGATAGGCCTGCTCCTGGAAGCGGTCAGCTGCAGTCCACGTAGCATAGTTATGCTCATCGGTATTGTCCGAATACATCTCTAGCAGGTAGGCGGGGTGTCCCTCGGGGTATGCCGTGACGAGGAGCTTACTTGCATCCTCGGGGCTCGAGAGCTCCATTCTATTATCGGGGTACTTGTCCAGGTACTGGTTACATGCTGTGAAGGCAAAGGCCGTCAGGAGCAGTGTGGATACGATATATAGTCTCATCGTTGTCAAGTGCATATTAGAGTCCGACCTTCAGAGAGAATGTAAACTGCCTAGGCATGGGGGAGGCTACACCACCAGCGTTGAAGAACTCGGGGTCTTGCCCGTTGAGCTTCTTGTCGGCATAGAGCAGGAAGAGGTTCGTAGCCTGTAGCTTCACCGAGATGCTATTGATCGGGGTGTGCTTGAGCAGTGTCTTAGGCAGGTCATAGGCTAGAGAGATTTCCTTCAGACGGATGAAGTCCCCCTTAGCGATGCGAGCCGTAGAGTAGTTGTAGCCGTTGTAGGCATAGCGCAGGTTGGTATTCTTCTCATACTCTCTGCGGCTGAGGATGCCTGGTACGTCTGTCTTCTTCTCCTCGCCTGACTGTACCCAGCGGTTGTTGAAGGCTTGGGTCATGGAGGACATATCGTTGTACTTGGCTCTGAACTTCGGGTCTAGTCGTACGACATTGCCAAACGAGTAGGTGAGGAAGACATTCAGGTGGAAGCCCTTATAGGAGAATACGTTCCCCAGCGACCCAGTGTACTTAGGATCTGTAGGGCCTTCGTACTTGAGGAAGTCGGTGTGGTTACGCTCCTGGAAGTTGATGTTGTCCGTCGTGACCTGTCCCTTCTCATTGACGAGCATGGGGATACCCTCGCTGTTGATCCCTGCGAAGGGGATAGAGAAGAGGGCACGAGCAGGATACCCCTTCTTGGCGAAGCCATTACCACTGACGAGCTCGATCACACGACCTTGGTTGTAGAGCTTCGTGATCTCGGAGTTGGTGTAGGAGTAGACGAAGCTCGTAGTCCAAGAGAAGTCCTTGGTGCGGATGTTGGTCGAGGAGATGCTGAGCTCCATACCGTTGGACTTCATCTCTGCCACATTAGCAGGACGAATGACCGTACCACCGATCCCCTGAGTGATCATGGGTCCCATCTCGTCGAAGTTGTTACGAGTGTAGATATCGAAGGTGAAGTTCAGACGATCATCCCAGAGACCAGCGTCGATACCGAAGTTCAGCTCGTTCTTCTTCTCATAGGTCAGATTGACATTGCCCAGCTGCTCGATGGCGATCCCGGGTTCCTTGTCCTCGGCAAAGAGCTTGAAGGGCGTCGTGGACTTGAAGATGGGCGTAGAGTTGCTATACGAAGCATCAGGAGGCGTCCCCGTGAGGCTATAGGAGAGACGAGTCGTCAGGTGAGAGAGCGGACGGAGACGCTCGAAGAAGCTCTCCTCGTGTACGTTCCAGGCACCCGAGACATTCCACGTAGACATCCAGCGGGCACTGCTGTTACGTCCGAGCTGGTTAGAGCCCTCGTAGCGGTAGGTACCGTTGAAGACATAGCGACCCTTGTAGGCATAGGTAGCATTGGTGTAGAAGGCTGCCGTACGCCAGTTCGTATTCGTCAGTCCGTAGTAGTTGTTCCCCTCCTCGACCTGCTTCTTGAAGTACTGGTAGGGATAGAAGGGGGTCTCCCCTGCGTAGTACTGCATACCCCATCCCTCATAGGAGGAACGGTTACGCTGAATATCTACGGTCTCCATCCCCCCGAAGAGGTTGATGACGTGCTTGTGGTCAAACGTACGGTTGTAGTTCGCCGTCACACGGAAGTCATAGTCGCTCAGCGTATTCTCCGTCTTGTGGAGGATCCCCCCGTTAGGCAGGATGCTCATCGGTAGGCTGTTGGGGTTATCGGGGTCGCGGTAGAGGTATTTATTGGCGTCGCGGATGATCGAGTTCTGCATCGCACGATAGGCCAGCGCTTGGTTGGAGTTATCCTTGATATTATGCTGCTGCGAGGTCGTAGTGTGCTTGAAGGCACCGAGCACCGCTAGCTCTAGCCCTTGGATAGGCTTGTACTTCAGCTCTACCTGAAACTTAGCGTCCTGCACCCCTAGGTCAATGTAGTTATTCTCTAGCTCATTGAAGATATTGAAGGGGGCGTAGTTCGCTCTATAGTAGGTACGAGGATCAAGCACACGGGAGGTATTCGTAGCGTACGAATAGGGGTTGATGTCGAAGTCTCGCTTCACCTCACCCCCTACGACGTCTACGTCCTGCCCGAGCGTACCTGGGGCACGCTGCTTACGATAGGCAGCACCAGCGATGACGTTGATGGAGAGGTTGGAGAGGATATTATGTGAGACGTTGAGGTTCGCCGTGTAGCGGTTCACATTGCTCTGCTTGTACCATCCTGGGTCGATCATGGCGCTGACAGAGGCATAGTAGTTGGACTTCGAGGTACCACCGCTCATACTGACGGAGTGGTTCTGCATGATAGCGGGAGAGAAGAGCTCCTTGAACCAATTCGTGTTGCGGAACTCAGCCTGCTGTAGGTAGCGGTTCTGTGCCTCGGTGGTGTTGTCGAGTAGGAAGCGACCCTGCTTGGGGTCATAGGTATTGATGAGTTCGTACATCTTACCATAGATACCATAGTCGCTACCGTTGAGCACCTCGGAGAGGTTCAGCCAACCCTTCTTGCGAAGCTCACGATAGATCCCCATCTGCTCCTGAGAGTTGAGGATATCGAAGTTGGAGTAGGAGGGGATGAGGCGGGAGGTGAACTCACCAGAGTAGTTGATATGAGCCTGCCCCTGCTTCCCCTTCTTCGTCGTCACGACGATCACACCTGCCATAGCACGTGCACCGTAGATAGAGGTAGCGGATCCGTCCTTGAGGATCTGGAAGCTCTCGATGTCATCGGAGTTAAGCCCTGCGATAGCGGAGCTGATGAGGGTCTCGGGGTTACCAGAGGCGAGGTCATCAGCACCTACGTTGGAGACGTCCTCCATGATCACACCGTCTACCACCCAGAGCGGCTTAGAGCTCCCGTAGATAGAGGTAGCACCACGGACACGGATCTTCGGAGCGGAGCCGAAGGTACCACTAACGTTCTGTACCGAGACCCCAGCAGCCTGTCCCTCTAGGGAACGGCTGACGTCGGCCACCCCACTGAGGCGAGCCTTGCCGGCATCGACCTTGTTGGTAGCTCCTGTGAAGAGTCGGCGGTCGGTCTTCGCTAGACCGGTGACGACGACCTCGCTCAGTAGCTGGGTGTCCTTGAGTAGGATCTTCATGTTCTCCCCTGCGGGCAGTGTCTGAGTCTCCATCCCGACATAGCTCACGGCTATCTTAGGGTTCTTGACCGTCGTCGTCATGGCAAACTTACCATTGATGTCTGTGGCCACGAACTGCTGCGTGCCCACGATCTGGACACGTGCCGAGGGAAGCGGCTCATTGTCTGTGGCCGAGAGGACGACCCCAGAGATCTTGGTCTGTGCCACAGCCTGCCCCACGGCAAGCAATAGCGTAAACACAAACAAGAGTAGTCTTTTCTTCATCGATTCGTTGGATTGATTACATATAGTTAATTAGTATCGTGTGATATGCGGAGTATATCCCATCTGCTAGGCATAGGATCCCTGCTCATCTAGGCACAGCGTCCCCTATGCACTAGGGCGTGTGCGTCGCATGTCTATAGGGTAGGATGCAAGGGGAGGGGGAGATGGGGATCATTCCCATGTATGTGTCGGGGGGCTGTCTGCCTGATGCTATGCTTTATCCAAGTAATGAACTAACCTTATGCCACACTCCCAGATCTTCATCTCGGAGAGTAAGCACGACAAAAATACACATTCCTCGGGATAAGTACAATTCACCCCACATTTCGCCCAACACAGGGTGCAAAAGCTGTCATTGAGCCACATAGACAGCCCCTGCCTCGTACTAGATCTAGTAGTAGATATAGGTTATTTGTTGGGTGTATTGTTCCTCTACGGTCTGTACTCCACCCTTCACCGTGTATTGCTTGTAGAGTCGCTCGACGGGATCTCCATATTGGTTGAGCTTCTGACTCAGGTATTCCCTTCTCACCTCTTGCTTTAGCTGGCCATGTTCATCATAGTGCTGCTCAGTGATGCTGTAGGGCTCCAGATGAGCTAAGGAGGTGCTATCGTACACCATTGATCGAGTTGTGCGGCTTACCGTCCACCCATATTTACCATTGATGAAGCTCCCATCATAGTTCGTGATCGCTCTATCCTCCTCTATGAGTCTCCCTACCACATCATACTGCGAGATAATAGTATCGGGCGGGAGGTAGCCCCTCAGGACAGCTTTATGATTATATCGGATCACTTTATTACCTGCATAGTGATACTCTGACCACAGATCAGGGCGGGAATCGGATCCAAAGCGAAAGGTCTCGGAGCGACTAATCCGTCCATCCTGCCACTCATAGGTCGTATAGCCCCGAGGACCATCCATAAACTCCTCCTTAATGAGCCGTCCCCTAGTATCCTGGGTATAGTCGTAGGTATAGAGTACCGTCCTTCCGACGAGGGGAGAGGTGTCGTGGTGCTCCACACGCTCCAATATATTCCCATAGACATCGTATGCACGGGTCGTGTGCTGCTGTAGCTTATGCTCCCCAGCCGTGGTGATCTGAATACGGATATACTCAAGTAGCCATCCCTGCTCGCTGAAGGATGCTGTGGTACGCTGTGCCAACTTCCCCTCTTTGTACGCTTCTATGGTGAGCGTCTTTACCTTAGCCTTACTAGGCTGGGGAGTAGGCGTGGGGACTGGCTGAGGGGAAGGTGGAATAGGGTCATTCCTCCCATCGCTCTTGCAGGAGGGTACTAGGAGTGACACAAGTGCTGCCATAGCGAGCACCACACTTATATATTGCTTCATACTACAATCATACTATATAGAAAAATCCTACCCTAAGCCTCCTGATACAAAGACTTAGGGTAGGATCTTTATCGGTAGATATTACTTCTTCTTATTGACAGGTCTCAGACGGACATTGTCGATATAGACAGAGTAGTTCATATCGATATCTAGGTAGAGCTGTTCTAGCTCCCGGCTCGTGGATAGAGACTGGTAAGGCACTTGGGTATAGCCTGTAGTAGCGGGGAGAACATCCCAGCCCTCTGAGCTATATTCAAGTTCCTGTATGAACTCGATCACATGCTCACCCTCGCCATTGCGGTCTCCAATGAGCCCATTATGATAGCTCTCGGGACGTACCTCTAGTTTAACCCTTAGGAGTACCCGATCGTAGCGATCATCTGGATCAAAACCGCAGTCCGCAGTAACCGACTTGTAGACATTGAGATAAGCCGTATGGCGAAGCCCTGCCACTAATGGCTCCCCATCAAAAAGATACAGGCCCTTTCGAGTGCGGCTCTTCGCCTTCCTTTTTGAGTCAAACTCTACTTGAGCAGACATGAGGCGGACATACCCATTATTGGAAATCTCCCATCCATTCTTTGGCCTCGTCCGGACATTGATGTCACGTAGGAGGATCGTGGCGGTATTTGCCTTGGACTTAGGGATGAATTGGGTCTTCTTGTAGCTATAGCTCAGCGTATTGGACATACGTACGAGGCTCGCATCATAGAGGTGCTTGACCGTAAAGGAGATGGGGGCTCCGACATTCTTAGGCGATGGGGTAGCTCCCTTGATGATGAAGTCTGCGACCTTTTCATGGCTGAGCGCTCCCTGAAGTCCCGCCTCAGCATCCCCTCCTCGCTGGATGAGGTAGACCTTACTTCTGTTGAGTACTTCATTCGTATGGATGCTCCCTGATACCGTGACCTTATTCAGCGTAACGTTAAGTGAGGTCAGTAGGCTATCTGTAGAGGTACTGCTCTCGTAGAGGAGGTAGTAGACACGTCCATAGGAGACTGAGGAGATGTAGCAGATGGGGTTCCCCGGCCCTGTGTAGGGCTCTAGGTCACTAGGCTGGATGTTGTCCTTGAAGACTCCCTTGAACCCCTCTGGATCCTGATAGCTCAGGGTATAGAAGCGCTGATAGAGCTTAGCGAGTACATAGCTCTTGTCCTCCTTGAAGTTCGTACGGAAGGAGGCCGTAATCTTCCCAAAATCCTTATCTATGTCAAGGCCAGTGGCAATAGCAGCCTCCTTA
The DNA here is from genome assembly GCF_905372525.1 of uncultured Porphyromonas sp. Lineage (GTDB taxonomy): Bacteria > Bacteroidota > Bacteroidia > Bacteroidales > Porphyromonadaceae > Porphyromonas. Next base: position 16,875 of record NZ_CAJPPN010000026.1, on the reverse strand, counting down.
ATGCTGTGGATGACCTGCAGAGAATAAGAAGTACTAGCGGGCACACCGCTATCTCGCCACCGTCTGATGAGGTTATTCTGTGCCTGCAGGACACTACTCTCGTCCATGACGGCGACGTCCTCCGACCAAGAGCCCTCCTTATTCTCCCCGGTGAGGCGGGGGTCTGCACCAGAGACGATCTGCAGGAGGATCTTACCTGGCTTGCGCTTGCTCGCGATAGGGATAGCTGTAGGGACTTGATCTCCTCGGATAGACCCGCCCTGAATGAGACAACCCGGCCACAGTACGGACGCCCATGGGTCTAGGATAGCAAACTCATCCGAGCGACCTATATAGTCATAGGATTCCTCTGAGACAACCTTGTCGCAGTCTTTGTATTCTGATGTATACTCGAGCTTCTGGTTGGGAGCAGACCCTACGACTTGGCTTTTCTCTCCTACGAGGGTTGTTTGGGGGGCTGGAGGCTCGGGGAGCTTCCCTGCCGAGCGTAGTAGGCTAGCGACCTCACGGATATTCCGTGGGTCATCGGGAGAGACTCCCCCTCCAGGATTTGGCTCATTCCCCGTCTGCTTGCAGGCAGAGAGGAGACCAAGGCCTAGGATCGCCACTAGAGCGAAGTAGTTGCGCTTCATCTATCTGTATGGATGTTTATACTATCGTTTGTGACTTGATCTCCCAAGAGAGGCTAGAAATGCGGTAATAGGAGCCACCCCTGGAGGCTTTGGTTACGGAGTAATCTTCTTCGCATAAATCGTCTTGGGCTGAAAGCAGTGGAGGAGAGAGCCTCCCCCTTCACTTTGTGGCTGCGAATATACATATTTTTCCATAGAGCATAAATCACATATAAATATAGGAAGAAGAAACTATCCCTCTGAACACTTCACACGACAGCACCTTTGCCCCAAGCACCACATAGCCGCCCTCTCCACCTTATCCTCCAGCCCCCCCTACTCCCCGCAGACAAAGAGGTCGGAGATAGCGAGCTGACGACCTCACCAGCCTCTGTCCCAACAGTCTACCCACAAGCGGGACGGGCAGAACTGTCCGTCAAGCATAGAGCACACCGGAGCAAAAAATACCCTCCCGTAACTCGCTCTGTATCGGGCATTACGGGAGGGGCAAAACGATCATACCGAGAACGCCTCAGCGCTCCTATAAAGAACGCTCTCGTCACCTTACATAGGTGATGGATGCGCTCTTTATAGGAGCGCTGAGGCGTTCATTACGTATAGACTTTGGAGGCCTCAGAATGGGCTCCAATGCTGTGTCAAGATAGAGCCCGTTTCCACCCCACACAGGGACTACCCCACCCTCCGCACAGAGTACCTCGTCCCCGTAGGCAAAGCCCCCTAAGAGTTATACCCTCACACTCCCCCGCATTGCACACATCTATCATATATGTGCAATAATTTATACCTTTGCCTTGCTAACCTCGGGGCTACCTATGCCTCTGAGGTGTTCACTAAACAAAGAAATTGATGAAAAGAACCCTAGCCCTTGGGCTCATCTGCCTAAGCACTTACTCCTCCGCTCTCGCTGGAGGGCTACTCAATAATACGAGCCTGCATGCCCTCTATCTGAGGAGCCTCGCACGCAATGCCTCTACCGCTATTGACGCAGCCTACTACAACCCCGCTGGCCTCGTCTTCACTCCCGACGGATGGCGTTTCTCGATCAATAGCCAGACGGTCTTTCAGAAGCGAGACATCGAGGCGACCTTTGCCCCCTTCGCCTTCAATGGCGGTGGGACGACGAAGCGTTTCGAGGGGACAGCCACTGCGCCTATTGTCCCCACGCTCATGGCAAGCTACAAGAAGGGCGACTGGGCATTCTCTGCTGTCGCTGGTGTCTTCGGTGGCGGTGGGAAGGCTCGCTTCGACAAGGGACTCCCCCAGTTCGAGGCCGCTGTCTCTATGATCCCCACGACCACACAGGCGATCAAGGCTCTACTGAGCAATCCTACCCTGGGGTCTGCTCTCCCCTCAGGTATTGCCTCCCAGCTCCCTGCCCTCACAGCCCCCCTCACGGCGGTGAACAAGTATTCTGTCGATAGCCGCCTGGAGGGCCTACAGTACACCCTAGGTCTACAGCTCGGCGCGACCTACCGCATCAATCCCTACCTCAGCGCACACCTCGGGGCACGTCTGAGCTACGCCTACAATACCTACACGGGCTACATCCGTAACATCCGAGTCAATAACCAAGCAGGCGAGATGGTCTCCGCTCCTACCTACTTCGCAGCCGAGGCTCTGAAGTACAAGGCTCTAGCAGAAGATCCCGCCGTCAAGATGGCTCTAGCAAGCCTCCCCCCCGCCGTACTGGGGCAGGTACGTACCCTACTCGGTGCACCCGCAGCCCTAGCAGCAGGCTCGGTAGACAAGCACATCGAGGTCAAGCAGACGGGGATCGGCATCGCTCCCATCATCGGCCTACACCTAAGCTATGAGGGGCTGAACGTGGGGGCTCGCTATGAATTCCGTACGGCTCTCGAGGTGAAGAACCAAACGAAGGCCAACGACTCGGGTATGGAGCAGTTCAGAGACGGCGCCAAGGTCGCTAACGATATGCCCGCCGTACTAGCTATCGGTGCTTCGTATCGTATCCTACCCGACCTCACTGCCTCTGTGGGCTTTAACCACTTCTTCGAGAAGCAGGCACGTATGTCGGGGGACAAGCAAAAGGCTCTTAGCCACAACACCAGCGAGTACCTCTTCGGGCTCGAGTGGAATGCCCTCTCTTGGCTCGACGTGAGCGCAGGCCTACAGCTCACTCGCAAGGGGGTGACGGATGACTATCAGAGCAACATACACTTCGACATGAGCTCCAACTCCTATGGCCTCGGTGTCGGCATCGACCTCACCAAGGAGATCCAGCTGAACATCGCCTACATGCTCACCGACTACAAGAAGCACACGAAGGCGATCGACTCCTACGTCTCTACCGCCCTCCTAGGGGTGAACACCCGGGCCACAGAGGTCTACACCCGCAAGAACCAGATCTTCTCCGTCGGCATCGACTATACCCTCTAGGGTACGACGACGAGGAGCATCTCCCTATGAAGAGGCCACACCCTAGAGAGCTAGAGTGTGGCCTCGTCGTACACAGCCCACACCTTGGCTAGTCTTTATATCTTTGTGGGACAAATGGACTTAAGTACGACAGAGCAATGACGAACGACCAAGACAGGCTACACCTGCTACCCGCTATATACACACGGCGCTCCGTGCGCCAGTTCACCGATGAGCCCCTCTCGGGCGATGAGGTAAGACTCCTGCTGGAGGCGGCTCTGAGAGCCCCCTCCTCCCGAGGTCGGCACACGACGCAGTTCATCCTCGTCGAGCAGCGAGACACCCTCAGGGAGCTTAGCTATATGCGGGAGGATGGTGTAGGCTTCCTACGAGAAGCCCCTCTAGGGATCGTCATCCTCGGCTCGCCTATGGAGTGCGAGAAGTGGATCGCTGATGCGACCCTCGCCGCAGGCTACCTACAGCTACAGGCAGAGGCGCTAGGACTCGGCTCCTGCTGGGCCAATGTCTACGGATGCTATACCCCCAATGGGCAGGAGTCTGTCGAATATGTGCGCAACGTCCTCGACATCCCCTACCAGCTGGAGGTACTCTGCATTATCGCCATCGGACACAAGGCTCATGAGACCACTCCCCACCCCATCGAGGAGCTCCGCTGGGAGCAGATCCACCTAGAGCGGTACAGCCTACCCGAGGAGAGCGAGCAGGAAGGATAGCGATGCACAGCACACCCCACAGATCAGCGAACACCCCAGCCGAGGAGCAGCGTATCGTCCTCCTCGGAGCGGGCAACGTAGCCACCCACCTAGCCCAAGCTCTGCACGGCCTCTCCACGAGCCTAGGGCGCTGTCGGATCACCGAGATCTACAGCCCCAGCGGAGTGAGTGCCTCCAGCCTGGCCAGCACGCTAGAGGGAGAGGTCAGGAGCACTAGCGAGCTCACCGAGCTCAGCCAAGATGCCGACTGGTACATCTTCGCCGTGCGGGATGATGCTCTCCCCTCGCTCTGGCAAGCATTGGCAGGGTGCACCTCAGGGATCTGGCTACACACCTCGGGCAGTACCCCTCTGGAGGCTATGGCAGAGTACCACCAGCAGGTGGGTGTCTTGTATCCCTTACAGACCTTCAGCAAGGCAAAGGCCATCGACTTCTCCACCGTCCCCCTCTATATCGAGGCGGGCGAGGGAGAGACGCTGAGCCATATCCGCCAGCTAGCAGAGAGCCTGAGCCACGAGGTACACGAAGCCTCCTCGGCACAGCGTGCTATCCTACATGTAGCAGCGGTCTTCGCCTGTAACTTCAGCAACCACTTGGTCGCCCTAGCCGAAGAGCTCCTCACCAGCCACGACTTACCACAGAAGGCACTCCTCCCCCTGCTTAGTGAGACCCTAGAGAAGCTCTACACCCTCCCAGCCTCCGAGGCACAGACTGGGCCTGCCGTCCGAGGAGATCGTCAGACCCTAGAGCGACACCTCTGCCTCCTGCAGGGACGACCAGAGCTAGAGTCCCTCTACCGCCTACTCTCGGAGCAGATCCAGTCAAGGAGCAAGCTACTCCACCCCTAGCCCTCTCCCCCTTGCTTAGGCAAAGATCTACCCGTGAAGGCCTGAGAAGAGAGCCCGCTAGAGCCCGTATTAGACAGGTACGCAGAGGAGACTCTACAGAGCGACAGCGAGCCATAGGGGACACCTCACTGCCAAAAGCAGATCGCCCCGATGATCCACTTGGGTCATCGGGGCGATCTGCTTTTGGCCTTAGCCTAAGTCAGGCTGTGGCGTGGCTATGGAGGAGGTTAGTCCCTACTACTTCGTCTGCGTGTAGCCGAGGGACTGTAGGATGGTAAGGAGCTTGGTGCGCTGGTCACCTTGGATGAGGATCTCTCCGTCCTTGGCAGAGCCCCCGACCCCACAACGCTGGCGAAGGGTCTTACCTAGTGCCTCGAGGTCTTCATCAGAACCAACAAAGCCCGTGATAAGTGTCACCTCCTTGCCCCCTCGTTGCTTGCGGGAGAGCGAGAGGCGTAGGCGTTGCCCAGCAGGAGGGAGCGTCGCTACCTCGGGTTGGTCCTCCTCCGTGGTATAGCTATAGTTGGGATCGGTGCTGTAGAGCACCCCTAGGCGTTTCTTCCAGTCCGACATAGAGGTGGAGAGCTTAGGGATTGACCTCTAGGGAGAAGCCCTGAGGCAAGAAGGTAGACACATCCCCCCCATAGTGCAGGAGCTCACGCACCACAGTCGAACTGATGTGGGTGAACCGCTGCGAGGCAGGTAGGAGTACCGTCTCCATATCGGCGATATGGCGGTTGAGGTCGGCCAGCGTACGCTCGTACTCCATATCGGTACTACTGCGTACACCACGTAGGAGGACCTTCACCTTGAGCTCCTGTGCTAGCGACACGGTGAGTCCCGTATAGGTCAGCACACGTACGCGTGGCTCATCGACATAGTAACGCTGGATCTGCTGGAGACGCTCTTGGGCGGTGAAGAGGTTGCGCTTAGCATCGTTCGTCCCGATGGCAACAATGACCTCATCGAAGAGGTCAAGGCCACGAGCTACGATATCGGCATGACCACGAGTGAAGGGATCGAAGGACCCCGCATAGAGAGCTTTGCGCTTCATGAGAGAGGAGAACTTTACTACTTCGTTAGGTCAATGATCTCCTCTGGTGCAGGCGTGAGGCACTCGACACCTGTAGCCGTCACGAGGTAAGTATTCTCTATACCCACTGCACCGACACCGGGGAGGACAAACTTAGGCTCGAAGGCGATCACCATCCCCTCCTCGAGGACATCCCGACTGCGCCCCGTCAGCACGGGCATCTCGTTAATCTGCAGCCCTAGGCCATGCCCTACGAACTGCGCCTGCTGCTCCGTCCCCATGAAGTAGGGCTTAGCACCCTCTGCCTCCACGATAGCGAGCGTATCGGTGTAGAGGCTTGCGCAGGTAGTACCCGGCCGAGCCTGCTGCATGACCTCCCGATGGAGGCGACGACTCAGCTCATGTAGGCGATAGGCTTCGTCTGGCAGACGACCTACCGAGTAGGTGCGTGTGAGGTCAGAGTAGTAGACCCCATAGTTGCCCGCCATATCGATCATCACCGCCATACCTGGCTCTAGGGGAGTGCCATTGGCTCCGAGAGGTAGGGCAAGCGTGCCTGCACCTCCGAGAGCAAAGTCATAGGGCGAGGGTGCCCCAGCATTGTCCCCAGCCAGCAGACTACCCATATAGATCTCCATCGCTGTACCGAAGCAACGGAAGAGACCTACCGATCCCCCACGTCGCATCCTATACTCGATCTCGATCTGCAGGTCACGATCCGTCATGCCGGGACGATACAGATCCTTGATGTAGCTATAGGTACGTACGTGTCGCTCTGCTCCCTGACGGATCTGCTTGATCTCTAGTGGGCTCTTCACCATGCGAGCTTCTCTGAGGAGCGTCGTCGCATTCTGTACCTGGGCATTGGGGAAGAGGCGGGCTTGGCGCTGAATATCCGAGTAGGTCTGCTCGTCCAGCTCGAGGGCGACCGAGGTCAGCTGAGTGGTATCCATCAGCTCAGCGACCTGCTCGATCTTGCGGATAGCATGTACTCCCTCCTGCCCCTGCACGAGGGACTGGGGACGACGGATGAAGAACTGTGCCTCCCCCTGCTGTGGTATCACGGCTAGGCCGGAGAAGATGTGTCCGAAGGTGTAGAGTAGATTGACATTCGAAGCAATGACGAGTGCGTCGATCCCCTCTCTCTGGAGGAGTGCCTGCACACGCCTGATACGGAGCTGGTAGTCCAGCCGATCATCTGAGTGAAGCATTTGTATAGGTGGGTTCATAAAGTTTCGATAGGGAGCAAGCTAGGAGTAGATCAATAGCCAAGACTAGGGGAAGGGTACGCCTCCCAGCGGGTCGACCCCTCCTGCGAGTGGGTCATCCTGTCCCTGCGCAGTCCCCTGCGCTTGGGCCGAGGCTATGGTGCGACCACTGAGTGATACACCCTTGCCCGGTGCGGCGGAGGCACCCGCTGCAGTAGCTGCTGACTCGGGCTCATCCATGGGAGAGAAGCGGGCATAGTCGGCCTTGAAGGTTAGGCGCACCTCCCCTACAGGGCCATTACGATGCTTGGCGATGATGAACTCCCCTACGCCACGTAGTGACATCCCCGTCTCGGGGTCTACCGTGATCTTGTAGTACTCGGGGCGATGGATGAAGCAGACGATATCAGCATCCTGCTCGATAGCACCAGACTCACGAAGGTCGGAGAGCTGAGGGCGCTTGCTATTGGCATCCCCACCCTGCAGTCGGTTCTCCACACCACGGTTGAGCTGGGAGAGGGCGATGATGGGGATATTAAGTTCCTTAGCGAGCATCTTGAGGGAGCGGGAGATGGTACTGACCTCTTGCTCTCGGTTGCCGAAGTTCATCCCGCTGGCATTCATGAGCTGCAGGTAGTCGATGATGATGATCTTCACCTGATGCTCACGCACCAGACGACGAGCCTTGGTACGTAGCTCAAAGACGGAGAGCGAAGGGGTATCGTTGATGAAGAGGGGCGCAGACTCCAGCGTACTGATACGATTGTTGAGGCGTACCCACTCCTCATCACTTAGGCGACCGCTCTTAATCGTCTGCCCGTTGATCTCACAGACGTTGGAGAGGAAGCGCTTGACGAGCTGCACGGCACTCATTTCGAGGTTGAAGAGTGCGACGGGTATCCCATGGTCCACGGCCATGTACTTAGCCATCGAGACGACAAAGGCCGTCTTACCCATAGCGGGACGTGCGGCTATAATGATGAGGTCAGAGTTCTGCCAGCCAGAGGTCATCTCGTCTATGTCGTGGAAGCCCGTGGTCAGTCCGCTGATCCCCTCGGAGCGGTTAGCGGCGATCTGTATCTCGTTGATAGCGCCCTTGACGAGGGGGTTGATGGGGACGAAGTCACGGCTAGAGTTCTGCTGAGCGATCTCGAAGAGTGAGCCCTCGGCCTGCTGGATCTGCTCTTGTACGTCGATGACATCATCGTAGGCGCCCTTGAGCGTCGTCGAGGCCATCCCGATGAGACGACGGCTGAGTGCCTTATTGTAGAGAATATCAGCGTGTGCCTCGAGGCTACTGGTAGACATCACCTTGGAGGTCAGGCCTGCGATGAACGCGGGGCCACCGATCTCGTCCAGCACCTCCATCCTACGTAGCTCCTCGGTCACAGTGAGCATATCGATAGGCTGCTGTGCCATCGCTAGGGTCACCATCGCTGAGTAGACGAGCTCGTGTGCCTTGACGTAGAAGGTATCGGGGCGCAGGCGCTCACTCACTCGGGCATAGGCATCCTTCTCTAGGAGGATCGCCCCGAGGACGGCCTCCTCGAAGTCCGGAGCCTGTGGCGGTATGCGCCCATCCATCTCCATCGGGACGACGGGCTTAGGCGTCTTGGGGCCTCGCTTGGGGGTCTTTGTCGTTGTTGCCGTTGCCATACGGATTAGTCAAGCTTCAGTACCGCTAAGAAGGCCTTCTGGGGCACCTCTACGGTACCGATCTGCTTCATGCGCTTCTTACCCTCCTTCTGCTTCTCTAGGAGCTTGCGCTTACGGGAGACGTCCCCACCATAGCACTTGGCCGTCACGTCCTTGCGCACAGCCTTGATCGTCTCTCGAGCGATGACCTTGGCTCCGATAGCAGCCTGGATAGCGATGTCGAACTGCTGGCGAGGGATAAGCTCCTTGAGCTTCTCACACATCCTGCGCCCAAAGGCTACGCTATTATCCACGTGTGTGAGCGTAGAGAGGGCATCCACGGGGTCGCCGTTGAGGAGGATATCGAGCTTCACGAGCTTGGAGGGGCGGAAGTCGCTGAGGTGATAGTCAAAGGAGGCATAGCCCTTGGACACGCTCTTGAGCTTGTCGTAGAAGTCGATCACGATCTCACCGAGCGGTAGGTCAAAGAAGATCTCGATACGATCCCCCGATATATACTCCTGCTTGATGAGCTGGCCACGCTTGCCGAGACAGAGCGTCATGATCGGGCCGATATAGGCTGTGTTCGTAATGACCGAGGCACGGATGTAGGGCTCCTCGATGCGGTCGATGAGCGTCACATCGGGTAGCCCGGAGGGGTTGTGCACCTCTAGGCAGTTGCCCTTCTTGTCATAGACCTTGTAGGAGACGTTGGGGACGGTCGTGATGACGTTCATCCCAAACTCTCGGTCTAGTCGCTCCTGGATGATCTCCATGTGCAGGAGGCCGAGGAAGCCGCAGCGGAAGCCGAAGCCCAGAGCGATAGAGCTCTCTGGCTGGAAGGTCAAGGAGGCGTCATTGAGCTGGAGCTTCTCTAGCGAAGCACGTAGGTTCTCGAAGTCCTCACTCTCGATAGGATAGAGCCCAGCGAAGACCATAGGCTTGACTTCCTCGAAGCCTGCGATCCCCACACTTGCTCCCCCCGTGACGTGGGTGATGGTATCACCGACCTTGACCTCTCGGCTGGTCTTGATCCCCGAGATGATATAGCCGACATCGCCCGTACGCACCTCTCGTCGAGGCTCCATATCCAGGCGAAGGACGCCCACCTCGTCGGCGTCGTACTCCTTGCCCGTGGCGATGAACTTGACGTGATCGCCCTTGCGTAGGACACCATTGACGACCTTGAAGTAAGCGATGATCCCCCGGAAGGGGTTGAAGACGGAGTCGAAGATTAAGCACTGTAGGGGAGCCTCAGGGTCTCCCTCGGGGGCTGGGATACGCTCCACGATGGCACGGAGGACCTCGTCTACACCGAGCCCGGTCTTACCACTAGCTCGGATGATCTCCTCACGCCGACAGCCTAGGAGCTCGATGATCTGGTCCTCTACCTCCTCGGGCATTGCGCTCGGCAGGTCTACCTTGTTGACAATAGGGATGATCTCTAGGTCATGCTCTAGCGCCATGTAGAGGTTGGAGATGGTCTGCGCCTGTATCCCCTGGGCAGCATCGACGATCAGCAGAGCGCCCTCACAGGCGGCGATGGAGCGGGAGACTTCGTAGGAGAAGTCCACGTGCCCCGGGGTATCGATGAGGTTGAGGACGTAGTCCTGACCCTCCAGCTGGTAGTTCATCTGGATCGCGTGGCTCTTGATGGTGATCCCTCGCTCACGCTCTAGGTCCATATTGTCTAGGACCTGCTCCTGTAGGTCTTTGCCCGAGACCGTCTGGGTCGTCTCTAGGAGGCGGTCGGCCAAGGTACTCTTACCGTGGTCAATATGGGCTATGATACAAAAGTTCCTTATATGCTTCATCTTGATGACAAAGATACGACGAAGATTACTAAGTAGCTCACACCTTCGCTGCTACCCCTCTAGCGCTTCTCTCTCCCCGAGAGGCTTGTATAGAGGGCGGGGGTACCACTCCGTAGGTCGTCTCCCCCCCGAGGGACTCTATATATAATGTGGGCAGCTCTAGTCTATCCCCCTCAGCTCCGTGAGGAGCTCCGTGAGGGAGGGATAGCTCCGCATCCCTCTCGCCGTCGTCAGGGTCCACCCTGCCGGGCTCACGAGGACACGAGGCTGTACTCCGGGCTCTGTCGTAGCGTAATAGCCGAGGCGGGACAGGGCGTGTGACGTCCAGCGGAGGCGAAGGGACTCGTCCGAAGAGGAGGCACTCAGCTCGATCGGGCGAAGGTCACTCTGCTGTACCGAGAACTCCCCTCGCTCCATATCATAGCTCAGCTCTGCACTGCCGAAGACACGCTCTATATCCCCCCCGAGGACGAGCTCCTCGGGAGCGCCCGAGACGATCCTCCCCGAGCGATCTATCAGCCAAAGGGTATCTGCCCAGCTGAGGGCAAGCTCCAGCTCGTGGGTAGAGATCAAGATACTCTTCTGTAGCTCACGAGCTAGCCGACGTAGCATGAGCACGACCTCCAGCCGGGAGGGGAGGTCAAGGTGCGCTGTCGGCTCGTCTAGGAGGATCAGAGGCGTATCCTGCGTGAGGGCTCGGGCGATCATCACCCGCTGTCGCTCCCCATCACTCAGCTCCGTGAAGATACGCTGAGCCATATCCCCCAGCCGGCAGGCGTCGAGCGAGCGACGGATGATCGCCTCATCCTCCGCCCTTAGCCCTCCGAAGAAGTTCGTGTAGGGGTAACGTCCCAGAGCGACGACCTCCCAGATCGTCATATTCCCCGTATCGACACGCTCCGTCAGGACAAGGCTCAGGAGCTGTGCCACCTCCTTCATACGTAGCTTAGATAGGCTCTTTCCCGAGATGAGCACCTCGCCCGAGAGGGGACTAAGGAGTCCTGCCATCGTATGCATCAGGGTGGACTTGCCACTCCCATTGGGACCCATGAGCATGACGACCTCCCCTGGGGCTATCCCGAGGTCGATACGCTCTGATACGACACGCTCTCCACGACTGCCCGCATAGCCCGTCGAGAGTGCTCTCAGTAGGATCTGTTGCTCGCTCTGCATAGGTTAGTGGAAGGTCTTGTGCCCCGAGCGACTCCCCAGCACCACGAGGATCACCACGGGGGCTCCGAGCAGTGAGGTCAGGGCATTGATCGGTAGGACGAACTGATAGCCCGGAGCCTGCGTCAGCAGGTCACAGACCAGTAGGAGTAGCCCCCCCATGAGCATCGTCGCTGGGAGTAGGACTCGATGGTCGGAGGTGCGGAAGATAAGGCGGACGAGGTAGGGCACCGCTAGCCCCAGAAAGGCGATAGGCCCCGTGAAGGCCGTGATACACCCCGTGAGGATGCTCGTGATGGTGATGAGGAGATAGCGCACAGCCACGAGATTGACCCCGAGGGAGCGAGCATAGCTCTCCCCGAGCAGGAGGGCGTTCATCTGCTTGGGCATCAGGAGCGAGCCCAGTAGCGCTAGACTCACGATCGGGAGCATAAAGGTCAGCTGTCGCCACGTCGTCGTCGAGACGCTCCCAAAGGACCAGATGAGGTACGTCTTCAGCATCTCTTGGCTGCTGAAGAACTGTAGGATCGAGATCACCGAGCTGGCTAGGAAGCCCACCATCACCCCGATGATCAGCACCGAGATCATATCCCTCACCCGAGTGGCTACGACAGAGATCACGAGCAGGATCGTGAGTGAGCCTAGGCAGGAGGCGATGATGATCCCCCAGGTATTCGCCCCGAGTGCGAGCGAGGAGAGCCCGGGGAAGAGTACCGAGGCCATCGTGTAGACCGCTACCCCGACACCAGCACCACTATTGATCCCGAGGATCGAGGTATCGGCCAGAGGATTGCGAAAGAGGCTCTGCATCTGCAGTCCAGCCACCGCTATACCTGCTCCAGCGAAGAGGGCAGTCACCGCCTTGGGCAGGCGGAAGTGTAGGATTAGATAGCTGTAGGTCGTCTCCTCCGACCGCCCCATGAGGGCATCGATCACCGCATCTAGGGGGATCGATACACTCCCCCACGCCACATCTAGGACAAGGAAGAGGAGGATCAGTACCCCTAGAGAGAGGAAGAGGAGCGAGGTACGTAGGCTCATCGCTCCAGACGAAGGAAGTAGGTGGGGCTATACTGAGGCAGGAGGTGTGGCCGGGTAGCCTTGATCAGGTCCTTGAGGATCAGGTGCGGGCGATAGGGTGCTCCCTCCCAGAAGTCCGAGCTCCCATAGCCTACCGTCTTGCGATCGACCCATACCGACCCTGTCTGTGCGGCATCAAAGTGTCCATAGCGGTCACTCAGAGCGAGGAACTCCCCGAGGCGAGTCAGTCGCTGGGGGGTCACGCAGATCCAAGTCTTGGCATGGCGATGACGGCTGAAGACGTACTCGAAGCCCACGGGCTCGCTCACCACACCACTAGGGGTAGCCTCGTAGCGGAGCTTAGCATCTCGGAGCATCGAGGTGACGTAGGAGTCCTCCGAGGGGATGTACCACACCCCCTGATAGTCTAGTCCATAGAGGATAGGGAGCTCCTCGGGCTCGGCACGTACCAGATCGCACGCAGCTCGGTACTCGGACTCTATGGAGCGGAAGGCGGAGTCGGCGACTTGGTTGCGCCCGAAGAGGAGCCCCACGACCTTGAGCCACTCCGCACGTGCCAGCAGGCTACCCTCCTGCCAGTTGTGGATCGTCAGCGTGCTGATACCTGCACGGATGAGCTCCTTGTCCTGCTCGGTGCTCTCGCTCATACTCTGGAGCAGGACATCTGGGTGGGTCGCTAGGATCTGCTCCACATTGCGCCCCATACCCTGACCGATATTGGCGATCTGCCCCGAGACGAAGCGCTGGTGTAGGAGGCTATCATTGATATTGGAGGGCTCACTGCAGGCCACCAGCACATCACGTAGCCCTAGGATCGGGAGTACCCCTACGTCGGTCGTGGAGAGGCAACCCAGCGTGCGGGCTGGGATGGGGATGAGCTGTGCCTGGGTCTCTAGGGCAGGCTTGTGCCCACGTGGATAGAGTATGTACCGCTCCAGCGTATCACGGGAGCCGGGCATGAGGATGAGGAGCTCCTTGTAGCCGGGGTGGTTCGTGACCTGCACCCACTCGGCATGGGTAAAGGTCACGGGGAAGGCAAAGTCCACCGAGTCCACCACGAGGCTATCGGTAGCACTGCTCTGCCCCTTCGTCCCACCGGTACAGCTAGCCAGCAGGACGAGGGCGATGAGGAGGGAAAGGATCTTTTTCATGAGTCAGGATCGGAGAGGATGAGGGAGCGAGGGACGCTCGGGGATAGGAGAATAGGGAGACCGAGAGGGAGGGCGAGTCGAAGCCCCTTACTTATCCGGAAGTACGAGTCGCTTGAAGCCTGGGGACATCACCGTGCGGAAGCCCGAGTGTCCATCCCCTAAGATCAGCATATACTCTACCCCGGGGAAGTGAGCCAGCAGAGCAGGCACCTCACTGGACTGGCGGGTCATACACGCCGTAGCGAGGCCATCAGCTAGCATACACGTGGGGGCTAGGATGGTCGCACTGAGCACATCGGTCTGCAGGGGATAGCCCGTGCGGGGATCGATGGTGTGGGCGAGCTTGACGCCATTGACCACACGGTAGTTGCGGTAGTTACCCGAGGTAGCTAGTCCCCCAGCCTCCCGAGGGAGCTGTAGACGTAGCTGTAGGTCATTGACCTGCCCCGAGGGATCATCGATGGGCTTATCGATCCCGATGATCCAGGGCTCGCCTGAGGGATTGACCCCGCAGTAGGCGATCTCGCCACCGAGCTCTACGAGGTAGTTGCGTGCTCCACGGGAGGCGAGCATACGCCCAACGAGGTCGGAGCAATAGCCCTTGGAGATCGAGGAGAAGTCCATCTTCATCCGGGGGTCCTCCTTGATCATCTCCTCACCCTCTAGTCGTACCCGCTGGTAGCCCACGAAGGAGAGGATACTATCGATCGCCCTCGGGCTCACGCTATCGACCTTCTCGAAGCCGAAGCCCCAGAGGTTAATCAGCGGAGCACAGGTCACATCGTAGCTTCCCTGACTATGTCGGGAGATCTCCATAGCCTGGAGGAAGACCTCACGGAGCATCGTATCGGTGTGAGTGGAGCGATTGCGGTTGATCGCCGTGATGAGGCTCGTCGAGTCAAAGGGGTTCAGCGACTGGCTGAAGACGTGAAAGGTCGAGTCCACCTCCCGCTGATAGTTCTCCTCGAGGTCATACTGAATCGAGAAGTAGGTGTGAAAGACCTCCCCCGTGAGCCGGGTATAGGTCTTCGCCTGCCGAGAGCTCTGGCAGGAGGGGAGGAGGACGAGAGTGCCTAGCAGAAGCCCCACGAGGAGGGCACTACGGCGAAGGGCTAGAGGACGGTACATAGGATGATGGGTCTACTATCCGTGGGGTGTCGGTGGGTGGGGCTAGAGCTCCTCCTCGATCTTGTAGTCGTTGCGGTCCTGGGACTGCCGAGCGATCAGCTCCGCTAGGAAGCCCGCTAGGAAGAGCTGTGTCCCGATGACCATCGCCGTCAGAGCGATGAAGAAGTAGGGACGTGAGGTGACTAGTGGTGCAGGGGTATCCGTGCAGATGTGGATGAGCTTGGAGACCAAGACCACGGCTAGGGCGATGAAGCCCACGATGAACATAAGGCTACCGCCTAGGCCGAAGAAGTGCATCGGCTTGCGCCCAAAGGTGGAGGTGAACCACAGCGTGATCAGATCCAGATAGCCATTGACGAAGCGGTTGAGCCCAAACTTGCTCGTCCCGTACTTACGTGCCTGGTGCTGGACGACCTTTTCCCCGATCCGAGAGAAGCCCGCTACCTTGGCCATATAGGGGATGTAGCGGTGCATATCGTTGTAGATCTCTATGCTCTTGACGACCTCGCTACGGTAGGCCTTGAGACCACAGTTGAAGTCGTGGAGGTTGTCGATCCCCGAGAGCTTGCGAGCCGTAGCGTTGAAGAGCTTGGAGGGGAGGTTCTTGCTCAGTACCGGGTCGTAACGCTTTTGCTTCCACCCACTGACTAAGTCGTAGCCCTCCTCACGGATCATCCGATAGAGCTCGGGGATCTCGTCGGGGCTGTCCTGCAGGTCGGCATCCATCGTGATGACCACGTCGCCACGAGTGCGAGCGAAGCCACACTGTAGGCCAGGGGATTTGCCATAGTTGCGTCTGAACTTTACGCCCCGCACATGCGGGTTCGCCTCCCTTAGACTCTGGATGACCTCCCACGAGTTGTCCGTACTGCCGTCATTGACGAAGATGATCTCATAGCTATAGCCATGCTCCTGCATCACCCGTCTGATCCATGCCTCTAGCTCGGGCAGGGATTCGGCTTCGTTGTAGAGGGGTATTACGACTGATATATCCATATACTGACCCTATTTTCTCCTAAGTATGAGCCCTACGACAATCCCCCAGAGTGCCCCCAGCAGGATCGTCAGGCAATAGTCTGACCACAGCCACTGTCCCACGCCGATCGCACGCATCTCCTCGAAGGTCTGCAGTAGGTCTGCCTTCCCCTGAATATTCGTCGTACGTAACGACTCCTGTAGCCCATCTAGGAACTGAGGCAGTGCGTGACGGAAGTAGAAGTACTGAGGGATGAGCGCCAAGATCCCCCCACAGACATGCAGTAGGACCACAAAGCTAAAGCCCTGCCTGAAGGTGAAGCCTCCCGCAGGATAGTAGTATGCCCGGAAGCCCGCTGCTCCTCGGTAAGCCATATAGGGCACGAAGAGGAGCAACCCTAGGTAGAGGAGGAAGAAGAGGGGGGAGATATAGATACCCAGCAGGCGGGCACTCGAGAGTGCCATGAGTATGATCCCAAAGGCAATACCAGAGCGTGCAGCCACTGGCAGTAGCGGAGAGGATGGAGTGGGTGAAGCCATAATTCTTTTTATTGTGCCACAAAGGTAGCATTATTAGAGCGATTGCCCAGCGTACCAGCGCTGATGCCCCCCCATATGCCCGCTCAGCAGGCAGGACGATGGGAACAAAGAGACCGATGAGGGCAATAGGGTCAGTCAATCTAGGGGAAGACGTGTAGGCACTGTGTCTCCTCCCCTACCCTTCGTGGAGTCCAGGACGGGGAGGTAAGCACTCGTCCGCCACCTCCTACCATAGTGCTCTCTTTCAGGGTATTCCCCTCATCTTACCTAGGCAACCAAAACGCTCTTACCGAGAGCGCACGAACGCTCTTACCGAGAGCGCACGAACGCTCTTACCGAGAGCGCGAGGACGCTCTTACCAAGAGCGCAAGGACGCTCTTACCGAGAGCGTTTTCCCCGCCTCGTAACAACTGATAAACAAGGAGTTACAGAAGGGGTAAAATCCAGCTGGAGGTATACCTCCCAACCAAAGACTTTCCTCCCCCTTCAGCCCAAGCCCTTACCCTCCCAAAAGCCACACCTTACCCCACTCGGGGGAGGCTTACTATGCTCGCTCCCCACCAGCCTCCTAGGTACCCTCCGACCTCCAC
>NZ_CAJPPN010000025.1 GCF_905372525.1 uncultured Porphyromonas sp. | reverse complement strand
ACACGATTGATATTCTTGAAGCCGAACTTAGGCAGGCGACGCTGGATAGGCATCTGACCACCCTCGAAGCCAATCTTCTTGGAGTAGCCGGAGCGGCTCTTTGCCCCCTTGTGACCGCGAGTAGATGTACCCCCGAGACCGGAGCCAGGACCACGACCGATGCGCTTGCGCGTCTTCACTGAGCCCGCTGCGGGCTTCAAACTTGATAAATCCATTTCTCTGTCTTGCGTTACTGGGTTAATATTACTCGACGATACGGACAAGGTGCTTGACAGCATTGACCATACCACGGATCTGAGGCGTGTCGTTGTGCTCGACGATCTGGCCGAGCTTCTTCAGCCCTAGAGCTTGGAGCGTGAGCTTCTGCACCTTAGGGCTCTTGATCTTACTGCGTACTTGCTGGATCTTTATCTGTGCCATTGTACTTGTGATTCTTTACCTAATGAATGATGCAGGACTAGCCCTTGAAGACCTTTTCTACAGAGACACCACGGTTGCGAGCCACCATCAGAGGCGAGCGCATCTCTGCTAGGGCAGCGATCGTAGCCTTGACGAGGTTGTGGGGGTTCGAGGAGCCCTTGCTCTTCGCTAGGACGTCATGTACCCCTACGCTCTCTAGCACGGCACGCATAGCACCACCAGCCTTTACTCCCGTACCGGCAGAGGCAGGCTTGAGGAAGACGCGGGCACCGCCGAAGCGAGCGACCTGCTCGTGTGGGATCGTACCCTTGTGGATGGGTACCGTGATGAGGTTCTTCTTTGCAGCTTCTGTACCCTTGGAGATAGCGGCGGATACTTCGCCAGCCTTACCAAGACCCCAGCCGATACGTCCGTTCTCATCTCCGACGACGACGATAGCAGCGAAGGTGAATGTACGACCACCCTTGGTCACCTTGGTGACACGATTGATAGCTACGAGGCGTTCGACGAACTTGTCCTTGCCCTCAAACTCTCTAGCTGACTTGGAGCGATTATCTGACATTGCGATACAAGATTAAAAGTTAAGACCTGCTGCACGAGCTGCATCAGCTAGCTCTTTCACACGGCCGTGGTAGAGGTAACCATTACGGTCGAATACTACGGTGGAGACACCTGCAGCCTGGGCGGCCTTGGCGACCTCTGTCCCGACGAGGGCTGCGATTTCCTTCTTCGTCCCCTCTGCACTGAGCTTGAGCGAAGACGCACTCGCTAGGGTTACCCCTGCTACGTCATCGATCACCTGTGCGTAGATCTGCTTATTGCTTCGGAATACAGTCAGGCGTGGGCGTTCTGCCGTACCGCTGATCTTGGCACGTACACGCGTCTTGATCTTCTGTCTTCTTGCTTCTTTCTTCAACATGATTGCTTTATACGTGTTTTAGCGGTTACTTACCTGCGCTCTTACCGGACTTGCGACGGATGACTTCACCCTCGAAGCGGATACCCTTACCCTTGTAAGGCTCTGGCATACGGAAGGAGCGGATCTTCGTGCACACTTGCCCGAGGAGCTGCTTGTCTGCGCTGGTCAGGATGATCAGAGGGTTCTTGTTACGCTCTGTCTTCGTCTCTACCTGGATCTCCTTGGGGAGCTGGAGGTAGATATTGTGCGTGAAGCCGAGGCTAAGCTCTAGGATCTGACCCTGGTTGGAGGCACGATAGCCCACACCGACGAGCTCAAGCGTCTTGGTGAAGCCCTCGGAGACACCGACGATCATATTGTGGATAAGAGCACGATAGAGACCGTGGAGTGAACGCTCCTGACGATCATCGCTACTACGGCTGACGACGACATGGTCACCCTCTACGGCGACAGAGATGCGGGCATCGAAGGCCTGTGTTAGCTCACCCTTGGAGCCCTTGACGGTGACGACCTGATCCTTGACGGAGACGGTAACGCCTGCTGGGATGCTTACGGGAAGCTTTCCTATTCTTGACATAGTATATACCTCCTTCTTTTAGTAGATGTAACATAGTACTTCGCCACCCACCTTGAGCTGCGAAGCCTCCTTATCGGTCATAACACCTCGTGAAGTAGAGAGGATAGCGATACCGAGACCATTGAGTACGCGGGGCATCTCACGATAGCCTACATACTTACGAAGACCTGGGCGAGAGACGCGCTTGAGCGCCTTCAGGGCGTTCACACGACCCGTACGGTCATACTTCAGTGCGACCTTGATCGTGCCCTGTGGGCCATCTTCGACGAACTTGAAGTTGAGGATGTACCCCTTGTCGAAGAGAATCTTCGTGATCTCTTTCTTTAGATTAGACGCTGGGATCTCGACCACTTTGTGGCCAGCCTTCACTGCATTACGCAGGCGCGTCAGATAATCTGCAATAGGATCTGTCATTAATGTTGAGAATTAAATTGATCTGGACGACCCAGACAATATTTAAACATACTGCTTGTTGCTCCTTGGCATGAGACTCAGCACCTTAGGGTGCAGATACTCCACGCAAAAAGCATGCAAATGTACGAACTATTTCTCACACATGCAACTACCACAGCCACACGCATATCGTACCAACTCGCTACCCCCTCCTCTCTCCTCCCTAGCTAGCCTCGCCCCCTAGCTCGCTCCCCGCGGAAGGGGGTGAGGGCCGTCCCTCACTGATAAACTAGAGCCTCGGGAAGTCGCACACTAGAGAGACAAGGTATTGACGACCAAGAGAAAGAGTCACAGTATAAGACCATTCCCCTATCCTCTCCGACTAAGCCACCGGCTCAACAATCTGATAAGTAAACCTACGTCCCTTGGTATCCTCTATACACAGTTGTGTTCGCGAGAAGAACACCTCCATGATCTCCAGCCGTTCCCCCCTCCTCTCGGGGGCATCTAAGGCTACACTGTACTCGTAGCGTCCCTCTGGGAGCGAGTACACATCCAGTATAAACTGCGTATTTAGTCTATTGACCCGATAGGGCAACACATAGAGTTTCTCTCCAAGGATCTGCGCGGCTAGATTAGTCCGAAATGCACTACCTCGCTTATAGACAAAAAGACCATCATGGTAAGCAATGACAGGAGCTGGAATCTGGTCAATCGTACTAATCGCTCCTAGTGACCTACCACAACTATCAAATAGGAGCACTCTAGGAAAGAAAAAGGGTGTATAGATCGTATGCTCCGAGGTCCGAGTGAACAGGCCATCATAGGCAAGCTGATATTCTGAGAGAGCGTTGTAATGCCCTCCCATATCCAGCGCAAAGGTATCGACCAACCCCTTCTCCTCGGGAGCATATACGCCAAAGTGTACGGTCCGGCTCAGGGTATCATACTGGAGTACTAGAGGAGTTCCATGCTGTGTATCTCCAGCCACAACTACACCAGACAACAAGTGGGATGGGGAGGCACCTCCACTCCTACCTTGGTAGAGCTTCGACTGGGCTATCCATGTGAGCACTGAGTCATGGTATCCTACGACCTGTCCCGCCCGACCTCCGATATCCCCTTGCCAAAGAGTAGCACCCGTCACCACGTCCTTTAGCACCGTCGTATCACTAGAGCCATCTGTGTAGACAGAGGCTATCAGCCCTCCATGCAGTAGGGTCTCCATCCGATCAGCTGGAAGAGGCTCACACCCTATATAACGAAAGAGCTCAGCCCCCGCACGTAGGTGGCGCTTAGCGATAATGACATCCTCAGTGCTTCCCCTGCGTCCTCGATCATATAGAGCATAGCCTAGAGCAAGGTTAGCACAGAAGATACCCAACAAGAACCAAAGTCTATGATGCTTCATGAGGAGGATAGAAAAGGAAATAAACCAAAGAAAGTAGTAACACTATATTGATGGTGAGATGGTAGGGGAACGAAAGCCCATTGAGTACCCCACCACAGCCACAGACCTCATACCGCCCCAATAGGTATAAGACAGAGATATAGGTCGTGAAGAAGCTCATCATCACAAGGGATAGATAGACCCCTACTCGCTCCCAAACAATAAGCAAAAGGAGACTACAAGCCTCTAGGGCGAGCCCGGAATAGGCAACTACATCCACTTCTATCCCCTCAAACATCCCCGTTTTCGTGATATTCGTGAGGAAGGCATCTAGCCCGAAGAGCTTATGCCACAGTGTATAGGAGAGGAAGAGGATGATGGGATAGAGCAGGAGGAGCCTAGGGAGTCGGCTCCTCCTGCCTAATGAGAGAGTCTTCATAGGTCAGAGCACTTGACATCATCTAGGGAGAGGGGCGATGTGGTGAGTGCCTTCATGGGGCGCTTTGCCTCGCCTCCGAAGTGATAGGTGAGCCCTAGAGAAACATTGGATTGAGATATACGGGTCTCTTTCCGCTGGACGATCCCTCGGAGGAAGGTTGTCTCGGTCCTCCGCTCCCCCCAGCCAAAGGGTGCCCTCACTTCAACGCTGACATCTAGCTTACCTGCGAAGAAGCTCTTCTGTAGGAGGAGCATCAGTTGAGGCTCCTCCTCCTGCTGATAGGATAGACTCCGGGAGAGTCCATCAGCAGAGAGATCGAGACTGGCCAGCCAGCCCTTAGGGTGATAGTAGTTCACACTCCCACCCCACTCTAGACTCCAGCCACGAGTACCATAGCTCAGGGCACGGGCACGATAGGAGGGAGTGAGCCGATAGTCGGCATACGTAGCACCGACGTAGAGGTTGAGACTAAGCTGGTTGTTCAGTAGAGCTGTGCTATAGTTAAGTGTCGTACTCAGCTCATCTCCTATCCCGGCATTCCCATAGGTAAGCACATTGGGCTGGTGCGTATAGAGCGAAGAGATGAGGTCTGAGGCATGCCAGTAGGTACTCTTCAGGCTCAGCGAGTGTCGCCCGAACTGCTTCGAGAGCGAGAGGGCCCAGTTATCGGTATACTGTGGGCCTAGGTGGGGGTTGCCCTGTCGTTGCTCCAGCTCATTCCGATAGAACACCCTCGGGGAGAGTAGGTCTGCACTCGGGTGCTGCACACTATGCCCATAGCGTAGCCCGATCGTATAGCCCCCGAGCTCATAGCTGAGTGACAGCGAGGGGGTGAAGGCGCTGTAGCTATACAGCCGATCTCGCCCATACTCGCCCCACTGCCCTGTGAGGATGAAGTAAAGGCTCAGATCCTCGAGTAGGGAGACATTATCCCGCACATAGGCTCGTAGCTGTCTATTGCGGTAGGGGGCAAGCCCATCATACAGGCTATTACGCCCTAGACGCCCTCCGAAGCCGACCCCGAGGCGGTGTGTCAAGCCGAGTAGAGAGAGTTGGTTATGTTCATAGGCGATCTCCGCTAGCACATCACGGCTATTGATCCTATCGACCATCCCTCTGAGGTCGGTATCGTTACCGAGCATCCATGACCCATAGCTTTTGAGTAGTAGCCGATTATTACTCCCCAATTTGTAGGCCAGCAGGAGGTTCGCAACATGCCTCATCTGATCCTCTCGTACCTTCCCTGAGGTCACCATTCCCTGCTGGTTCACCTGGCTATTGTGCCAGCTCTGTAGCCTGGATAGGGCATAGGTCAGTGTCCCCCTTAGGCGGGGGCTGAACTCGGCTGTAGCGAAGACCTGCCCTCCGGTCTGTAGCACCTTGGATCTATTATATACAGAGAGCTCGGGGTGACCATTGCGGTAGAGATGAGACTCGGGGTGCTGATGGTTATAGACAACCGAGGCATTGGCGATAATATCCACAGCCCTACTATATAGGGTAAGGCTCGGTATTAGCCCCCAGCTGGGACGGAGTAGGCCTCCGCTGAGGTCAAAATCCCCCTTGAGGACAGGATGCTCTGCCTTCTTGCGATAGATATAGATCGCTCCACCCTCTCCCGAGCTATTGTGATCCATGTAGCGTACCTCGACTCGATCAATATCTGCAGCCTCCAACGTGCTCAAAAACTTCGCGTCCACAGGTACCTCATCGACATAGATCGTAGCACTACCCCGAGCTCCAATGAGCGAGAATTCCTCCATCCGAGTGATGACCCCAGGTAGTCGCTTAAGCGCAAGAGGCGCCTTAGCCTTCGGGGGCAAGCCCTGCATGGAGATCCGGTAGGTCGTGCCCTCAGCATCCGTCTTGACACTCGAGCGAGAGGCGATGATCTCGACCTGTCCTAGCTCTACCTCGGTGAGTCGAAGGGTATACTGTAGCCCTTGCTGTAGGGCCACGGTATGCTCCTGCTGTCCATAGCCCTCGGCGAGCACCCAGAGGTGGAGGCTATCACACCCTGCGGGGACGTCTGCTGTGAAGATCCCTGCTGGGTCAGTCTTCCCGAGGTAGATCGTGTCACGACAGCACTCTACCCGTACAGATGCCGAGGCAATAGGTTGCTCAATAGGCGAGAGGACACGTAGACGGAAGACCCGCTGCCCAAGGATCGGAGAGGTATAGAGTATTATAGCTAGCAGTACAGATAATGTCTGCCGCAGATAATGTGTAGTCATATTTATAGATATTAGCAGACGGAGGAAAATATGTCTACTTGGTGGGAGGGAGAAGATCCTCTCCCACCAAGTGACTAAGTAGTTAAGAGGCTACTGGACACGAATTTCAACCCAATGTCCATAAAGTACTGTCCCATTTGCAGTCTCACCGCAAGTGCCCTTACCAACACAAGTTCCTATTGCTCGGTTCTTGTTGTCACCTGAGCCTGAATTGGGCTTGGCTTGGAGCATCTGGGTAAAGCCTCCGCTTGCTAGGAGTAGACCGATAGCAAACAAGGCAACTTTTACTTTCTTGTTCATAGTTATTCTTATTTACTTCATCAGAGTGATAGTTCACTCTAACGATGTTCATGAGCCTCCTCTTGATACCGAGGCGGAGAGACCTCGGGGCTTTGGTGAGTTGCAACCACATCATATGCCCGGTGGTAAGGGACACGTCCCTCAGGCTAGAGTTGTATCAGACTTTAGACTCCTAGCTTAGTATACTATTAGGTAGGTGTTGGGGAGGTGGGGATAACCACCCCCTCGACCACAAAGTTGCGAAAAGGTTTTGATAAAACCAAGAGAATCCTACCCCTGCCTCTAATTAAAATTCTTTAGTATCATTTCACCTAGGCAACGCACTAGACAATAACCTCTTACAAACACAACAAGGAAGTAATTCCGCCCCCTGGGAGGGGGATCCTATGGGGGGCTCACCCCATCTACACCGTGGCGAGTGCGGGGACTCTAGGATGCTCTAGCCTCTAGGGGAGGGAGGGGACAGCATGTATCTCCCAGACAGAGGGTACAGGTCTACTCGCTGGGAGAGTAAAGCAAATCCCCCTATCCAGCTGCCTTCTGTGGGGCCAACTGAATAGGGGGAGCACCTGATCAAGACAGGTGACAAACACATAATACCATACTCTGCTCATCTATAGATCCCCTCCCACCAAGTGACTAAGTAGTTAAGAGGCTACTCGACACGAATTTCGACCCAGCGTCCATAAAGCACTATCCCATTTTCAGCCTTACCGCAAACGCCCTTACGAATACACATTCCCAGTGCTTGGTTCTTGTTGTCATCTGATCCTGGCTTAGGCTTTGCTTGGAGCATCTGGGTAAAGCCTCCGCTTGCTAGGAGTAGACCGATAGCAAACAAGGCAACTTTTACTTTCTTGTTCATAGTTATTCTTATTTACTTCATCAGAGTGATAGTTCACTCTAACGATGTTCATGAGCCTCCTCTTGATACCGAGGCGGAGAGACCTCGGGGCTTTGGTGAGTTGCAACCACATCATATGCCCGGTGGTAAGGGACACGTCCCTCAGGCTAGAGTTGTATCAGACTTTAGACTCCTAGCTTAGTATACTATTAGGTAGGTGTTGGGGAGGTGGGGATAACCACCCCCTCGACCACAAAGTTGCGAAAAGGTTTTGATAAAACCAAGAGAACCCGACCTCTTCCTCTAATTAAAATTCTTTAGTATCATTCCACCTAGGCAACGCACTAGACAATAACCTCTTACAAACACAGTAAGGAAGTAATTCCGCCCCCCAGGAAGGGCATTCTATAGAGGCTCTCACCCCATCTACACTGTGGCGAGTGCGGGGACTCTAGGATGCTCTAGCCTCTAGGGGAGGGAGGGGGCAGCATGTGTCTCCTAGACAGAGGGTACAGGTCTACTCACTGGGAGAGTAAAGCAAATCCCCCTATCCAGCTGCCCTCTGTGGGGCCAACTGAATAGGGGGAGCACCTGATCAAGACAGGTGACAAACACATAATACCATACTCTGCTCATCTATATAACGTATGTCGCAGAGTCTTTCGCATAGCCCTCGGGATTTATCTCCGAGGGGGCAGGAGCCGACCGCCTCGGGGGAGGCTAGTGCTTATGCTGCTCGAAGAAGCGACGGGCGAACTCCCGACAGGCCATCGGCAGGCGGACGAGCTTCGTAGCCTCTAGGTAGGGCTGACAGCGGAGGAAGTAGGTCTTCTCTAGCTCCGACTCCTTGATACGTGCCGAGAGCGAGGAGTCGAGGAAGGCATAGAGCTCCGCCTCGGTGAGGGTCTTGTCGCCCTGACGGACTCGGCGAGCCAGAGCCTCGCCCTCACGCCAGAGCTGGAAGCGCTTCTCGTCCAGCTCATCTAGGATCGGGGTAATATCCTCCGCCTCCTTGGCTGTGAGGCTGAGGCGCTGGATGAGGTAGGCTCGCTTCTCGGAGCGTACCCGCTCCCGCATCGAGGGGGTGGGCTGTACAGCTGGCTTCTTAGCTCGCTGAGCCTGCACCGCTGGGGTGACGAGGGCGAGCAGGCTGAGGAAGAGAGTGTATAGGATGGGTCTCATCAATAGGGTAATACTAATAGGAGGAAGTAGTATAGTCTGCGGGCATAGCGAGATCCCCATCGGCGAATAGATATTCGTGGGCATCCTGGGTAGCGATCTCCGCCCCATACTCCGCATAGTAGGTGCTGTAGGCCTCGTCCTGATCCTCTGTGCTCCGCTCCGTAGCGACCCGAGAAGCTGTCTGCTCGGGGTGGGTCGTGCTATGGAAGGCACGGAAGACGAGGTTCATCGAGACAAAGACCGCAGCGAGATAGACGATCGGGCGCACACGCACCCAGAGCGAGGGGCGGGCGGGCTCTCGCTCGCTCTCACTCGGCCGAGATTCCTCGGGGAGACGAGCCATGATCCGCTCCTCGAGCTGATCAAAGTAGCCCTCCGGGACTCGGTAGTGTTGCTGGCTCTGCTCAGACGTTGGCAGTAGGGGTTGCTTATCCATATATAATAGGCGAAGTACTAGACTTCTGTGGGTGAGACAAGAGAGGCAGGGGAAGGTTTAGTCCTCCTGCCCTAGGAGCTCGAGGATCTTCTTGTAGGCGTGGTGATAGGATGCCTTCAGCGCCCCCTCGCTCGTCCCCGTGAGCTGGGCCATCTGGTCGTAGGGCATCTCATCGTAGTAGCGCAGGCGGAAGACGAGCTGCTGCTTGGGAGGTAGGCTGAGCAGAGCACGCTGTAGGCGCTCCTCAGCCTCGTCCGCATCGAAGTACTCATCGGCCTGTAGCCGGGAGAGTAGGTACTCGGCATCGGCCTCCTCGCTGGGGGCGACCCGATAGGCCTCCTCGCTACCTCGCTTCTTCAGGAAGTTCAGCGCCTCGTACATTGCTATCCGGTAGAGCCACGTGGAGACCTTGGCCTCCCCACGGAAGCCCTCGATAGCCTCCCAGGCCTTGATGAAGGTATTCTGCACTAGGTCGTCAGCATCCTCGTGCGTATAGACCATACGGCGGATCTGCCAGTAGATCTGCCGTGCGTAGAGGCGTACGACCGAGGCGAAGGCTCCACGACGTGTCGCAGGGTCAGCCAGCTGGCGCTGTAGGTCTTCCTCGGTGATCAGGACGGGAGGGGTCATGTCTGGCTCTTGGCTTTAGTGGTAGGATGCTGGACGACATAGCGTAGGGACTGATTGCGCGCCAGAGTGATCAGCAGGCTATCCCCTACCCCCAGAGAGCCGTCTAGGATACGATCTAGGAGCTGATCCTCTACAGCATGCTGGAGTGTACGGCGCAGGGGGCGGGCACCCATCGCCCGGTCTAGGTCACGGAGTGCTAGGTAGCGGCGAGCCTCAGGGGAAATGCTCACCCGATAGCCCTGCTGGGAGACTCGCTCCCGGAGCTGTGCGAGCTCGAGCTCAAAGATCCGAACAAGAGCCTCATCCGAGAGCGGCTCGAAGGCAATGATCTCATCGAGGCGATTGAGGAACTCTGGGCTGAACGTCCGCTGCAGAGCCTGACGGGAGATACGCTCACTGCGCTCGGCCTCGTTCGTGAGCCCTGCGAAGCCTACCCCTCGAGCGAAGGCCTGAGCCTGCCGAGAGCCGACATTGCTCGTCATGACGACGATCGTATTGCGGAAGTCCACGACGTTACCCTCCGTATCCGTCAGACGTCCGTCCTCGAAGACCTGTAGGAGGATATTGTAGGTATCGGGGTGTGCCTTCTCTATCTCATCCAGCAGGACGAGGCAGTAGGGTCGGGTGCGTACGGGCTCCGTCAGTTCGCCTCCCTCTCCGTAGCCGATATACCCTGGGGGTGAGCCGATGAGGCGGGAGACTGCGAAGCGCTCGGAGAACTCACTCATATCGATACGTACCATCGCATCCTCACGGCCGAAGACCTCCCGAGCCAGAGCCTTCGCTAGATAGGTCTTCCCTACGCCCGTAGGGCCAAGGAAGAGCATCGAGGCGATCGGCCTACGGCTATCCCGTAGCCCGAGGCGTGAGCGCTGGACGGCACGGGCGATAGCCTCCACGGCACGATCCTGACCGAGGACGGAGTCTCGCAGTCGCTGGGGAAGCTCGACTAGTGCCCGTAGCTCATGCCCCGAAGAGATACGCTCTAGTGGAAGGGCGGTCAGGCGGGCTAGAGCCCGATCGACATCCGCCTCTGTATAGGTCGGCTGGTCGGCTCCTCGTCCTCCCCTAGCCCTTGAGCGATTTAGATGGGCTAGGACGACGGCTCCCGTAGCATCTAGGAGCTCCAGAGCCTTGTAGGGGAAGGGGCGGGTGGGCATATACCGCTCCGAGAGGTCGAGGACACGCCCCAGCAGAGGCTGGAGGTTAGCCCCGTAGTGTGCCTCATACTGGCGACACTGCTGCTGTAGGATCCCCAGCGTCTGCTCCCTCGTCAGGGGCTCCACGGGGACAGGGTAGCAGACACGCTCCATCTGACTGCTGTCATCGAGGCTCTGCGTATAGCCCCCTCTCGTGGACGTGCCGACCAGGCGTAGCCCATAGAGATCGAGGGAGGCGAAGAGCGTATCGAGCACCTCTCCCCCAGGAGACCGTCCCCCCGAGCGGAGCAGGTGAAGGTCATCGACGAAGAGGAGGACGTCTGGGGACAACCGAAGGCTCTCCATCAGCCCCCGTATCGTAGCCTCAGCTCCACCCATGAACTGTGCCCCGGAGAAGAGCCTCGTGAAGCTCACCTGTAGGATATGCTTGTAGGGGAAGGCCTTGGGTAGTCGATCCCCCCGTATGATCAAGCGTGCGAGCTGGCGCACGACCTCCGTCTTGCCCACCTTGGGCTCACCGATGAGGATCGGACAGCAGGCTTTGTAGCGTAGGAGTACCTGCAGGAGCTGCTCGATCTCTGCCTCCCGCTCCAGCCCCTCTAGGGCACTCTGTCCCTGAGCCTGGAGCTGAGCGACGAGATCGACCCCATACTCACCGAAGGGGAACTCCTCGCCCTCACGTGGCTCCTCGGTCGCTGTCTCTCGGTTCGCTTGGCGCTTAGCTCGGCTAAATAGATGGGAGAGGAAGTCGCCCTCGATGTCAATGCTCCCCTCCGCCCTACGGACGAAGGCTTGGATGGGCGGGAGGTCTTCTCCCAGCGAGATGGGGGTCACCCCCTTGGCACTCACCTCTAGGGCTTGTAGGGGGCGGATACGTACACTCGTCCCTCCCGTGGGCGAGGTATCCTCCCCGACCTTTGCACCGGGCTTGAGGGCCTTGTCGATACGCTGGATGAGGGGGTCTGCCCAGATGTCGTAGTTCCCCACGTTAGCGAAGCCACTGAGCACCGTCGGCATACCGCACAGGAAGATGCTCAGTAGCAGGTGTAGGGGGCTGATGGCTTGGTCTCCGAGGATCGTACAGATCTCGGCAGCACGGGCTATGGCACTATGTGCCTCTAGGCTGTAGAGGACCGTGCCCGTAGGGTCGTCGTAGGGTAGCTCATCCTCACTCTGATGGCGGAGGAGTGCCTCGGTGAGCTGGAGGAGGGTCTGAGGGGAGAGCTCTCGGTCAGTGAGGAACTTGATCGCAGCACTCGTCCCCTCGCGCAGGATGCCCCAGAGGAGGAGGTCTAGGGTGAGCTCGGGCAGACCGAGCTCACGAGCCTTCTCCGTGGCTAGCTCTAGGGTGGAGCGGAAGGTATCGGTATAGTTGTATCTCATGATAGCAGTGTGCAGAGTGTTTAGGATTTCACCTGTATAGCATGCAGGCGAGCATAGTGCCCGTTGAGGGCGAGGAGCTCCTCATGGGTTCCCTGCTCGACGATACGTCCACCGTCGACGACACAAATCAGGTCGGCATGGATGATCGTGGAGAGGCGGTGGGCGATGACGATCGTCGTACGCCCGGACATGAGGCGGTCGAGGGCACTCTGCACCAGACGTTCACTCTTGGTATCTAGTGCCGAGGTCGCCTCATCGAGGATCAGTATGGGGGGATTCTTGTAGACAGCACGTGCGATAGAGAGACGCTGGCGCTGCCCCCCAGAGAGCTTGCCCCCTCGGTCTCCGATATTAGTCTGGTAGCCCTCGGGGAGGGTATCGATGAACTCATCGGCATGCGCTACGCTGGCTGCCCGGCGGACATCCTCCAGCGTGGCCTGCTCGACCCCAAAGGCGATATTGTCGTACACCGAGCCATTGAAGAGGATCGGATCTTGGTTCACATTCCCCATCAGGTGGCGTAGATCCTGCACGGCTACATCCCTTATATCCACCCCGTCGATGGTGATCGAGCCCTCCACGACGTCATAGAAGCGAGGGATGAGGTCTACCAGTGTGGTCTTCCCCGAGCCTGAGTGGCCGACGAGAGCTACGGTCTGCCCCTTGCGTATCGTGAGATTGACATCACGCAGCACCCACTCCTCGGCGTAGCGGAAGGAGACGTGTCGGAGCTCGATCGCCTCGTCGAAGGTCACAGGCTGGGGGTGCTCCGGATCCTGTATCGTACTCTCGGCTCTGAGGATACGGTCTACACGCTCCATAGAGGCCATCCCTCGGCGGATCGCATAGAAGCCCTTGCTGAGCTCCTTGAGTGGATTGATGAGGCTGTAGAAGATGACGAGGTAGTAGATGAAGGTCGAGGCCGTGATCGAGCTCGACTGGGAGAGGATCAGCGAGCCTCCGTACCAGAGGACAACGACGATAGCGACCGTACCGAGGAATTCGCTCATCGGGTGCGCTAGGAGCTGACGGCGACTGACCGAGATGATCGAGCTACGTAGGCGCTCGTTGAGGGACTCGAAGCGCCGAGCCACGTACTCCTCGGCCGTGAAGGCCTTGACGATACGTAGCCCCCCGAGGGTCTCCTCGATCTGGCTCACCAGCTCACCCGACTGGTTCTGCACCTCTAGGCTGGAGCGCTTGAGGGACTTACCCACACGCCCCATGACTATCCCTGCGATGGGCAGGACGAGCAGGACGAAGAGGGTGAGCTGCCAGCTGATCAGGAGCATCGAGCCGAGGTAGACGGTGATCATGATGGGGTTCTTGAGCAGGAGGTCGATGGAGCTCATCACGGAGTTCTCCACGTCGCCCACATCCCCCGTGATACGAGCCATGATATCCCCCTTGCGCTCGTCGCTAAAGAAGCCGAGGGGCAGGGAGAGGATCTTGCGATTGAGCATATTGCGCAGGTCGCGTACGACCCCCGTGCGGAGCGGGATGAGGAAGAAGCCCCCGAGGTAGGAGGTACCTACCTTCAGCAGGGTCATCGCTGCGAGGTAGAAGCCTAGGACGATGAGCGTATACGATGCTCCCCGTGTCGTGATCAGCTCGGAGACGAAGTAGGCGAAGTTATGACTAAGGACCTTAGGGATCTCCTTCAGCCCCTGCTGAGTGGTGAGGTCCAGCGAAGACCACGGGATGAAGTCCGTCACCCGAGCCTCTATCTGGAAGAGGATATTCAGGATCGGCATCACGAGGGCAAAAGCCACGAGGTTCAGCAGCGAGCTAATGATATTGAAGAGGATGGCGAGCGCAAGCACCCCCTTGTACTTAGGGGCGATGAACCGCCGTATGAGCATCAGGATATCCTTCATCTAGTATATACAGTCGTAGAGCCGTGGAGCTCCCCCCCGAGGGAGCAAAAGTGGCGACTAAGCTTATTCGTTACTATGCAATAATCATACCAAAGGTACTACTTTCCCCTTATACCTACGCCCCCGAGTCTCCACCTATTCTCCTAGTCTAGGAGGCCCTCCCTCCGCTCTGTGTGCCGAAGGGGGGGGACAAAGACCACGGGTAGCCCCCATCTCAGTGAGTGATGTCAATGAGTGATGAGTGCTACCCGTGGCTAGGGGGAGTACGGGCTGGGACGTACGGATGTGGGAGAGTCGGCTGGGTGAAGCTACTGTAGCAAGCGTATCTTCTCCTCCAGACGCTGGAGCTCGTTGCGCAGACGAGCAGCCTCGATGAAGTCCAGCTCCTTGGCAGCGGTCATCATCTCGGTACGCTTGACCTCGGCGAGCTTCAGGAGCTGCTCTAGCCCCATCAGCTCCTCTAGGGGATCGGGGACGGCAGCTGTCGGGTCGGCCTCGATATAGGCCACAGCGGTGGTGTCTCCCTTCTTGTCGGGGAAGGCCGAGGAGCTATTCTTGACGATCTGCTGGGGGGTGATACCGTGGGCTTCGTTGTAGGCGATCTGCTTGCGGCGCCTGCGCTCCGTTTCCTCCATCGTCAGGCGCATGCTCTCGGTGACCTTGTCGGCATAGAAGATAACCCGCCCATTCACATTACGTGCCGCTCGGCCTGCCGTCTGGGTCAGCGAGCGGTGGGAGCGCAGGAAGCCCTCCTTGTCAGCATCAAGCACGGCCACTAGGGCTACCTCGGGTAGGTCTAGCCCCTCACGTAGGAGATTGACCCCGATGAGCACATCATAGACTCCCCGACGTAGATCCTCCATGATCTGTATACGCTCTAGGGTATCCACATCACTGTGGATATAGCTACAGGAGACCCCGTGCCGCAGGAGATACTCAGAGAGCTCCTCGGCCATACGCTTGGTGAGCGTCGTCACTAGGACACGCTCCCCATGCTCGACCGCTAGGCTGATCTCATGCTCTAGGTCATCCACCTGATGCTGTGTCGGGCGCACCTCGATCACGGGATCGAGTAGGCCCGTGGGGCGAATGAGCTGCTCGACGACGATCCCCTCGCACCGAGCCAGCTCATACTCGGCAGGCGTAGCACTGATATAGAGGATGCGGGGGGTGAGAGTGTCGAACTCCTCGTACTTCAGTGGGCGGTTGTCTAGGGCTGCGGGTAGGCGGAAGCCGTACTCCACGAGGCTGACCTTGCGGGAGCGGTCGCCCCCATACATCGCATGGATCTGCGGGAGGGTCACGTGACTCTCGTCGATGATCAGCAGATAGTCCCTCGGGAAGTAGTCCAGCAGACAGAAGGGGCGCTCGCCGGGCTTCCTGCCATCGAAGTAGCGGGAATAGTTCTCGATACCCGAGCAGTAGCCGAGCTCACGGATCATCTCCACGTCGTAGGTCACACGCTCGTAGAGGCGCTTAGCCTCGTAGGGGTGTCCCTCTTCCTCCAGCTCCCGCACCCTATCCCCTAGGTCTACGTCGATCTGCCCCACAGCGTTATTGACCTGCTCCTGGGTCGTGACGAAGAGGTTCGCAGGATGGATGATGAGGGAGGACATCGGCCCATACTCCCGACCACTATGCGGGTCGAAGGAGGCGATCCGCTCGATCTCATCATCCCAGAAGGTGATACGATAGGCTACGCCATCGAAGCCCTCGATCGCAGGGAAGACGTCGATGGTATCCCCCTTGACACGGAAGTAGCCCGACTCGAAGGTGATGCGGTCATTGATATAATGATTAAGTACGAGGTCTCGCTTGAACTGGTCTTGGCTGTAACGCTGGCCATCCTTGAGACGGATAATCTTTTCCTCGAAGGCCTTCGGGTCTGCCATACCATAGAGACAGGATACGGAGGAGACCACGATCACATCCTCACGTCCCGAGAGCAGAGAGGCTGTTGTCCGGAGTCGCAGCTTCTCGATCTCAGCATTGATCGCCATATCCTTCTCTATATAGGTATCGGAGGCAGCGATATAGGCCTCGGGCTGGTAGTAGTCGTAGTAGGAGACGAAGTACTCCACAGCGTTGTTGGGGAAGAAGGCCTTGAACTCGGCGTAGAGCTGTGCCGCCAGCGTCTTGTTGTGGCTCAGCACCAGGGTAGGCTTCTTCACCTGAGCGATGACGTTGGCTGCGGTGAAGGTCTTCCCCGACCCGGTCACCCCGAGGAGCGTCTGGAAGGGGATACCTTGCTGGAAGCCACTGACGAGCTCGCTGATCGCCTGGGGCTGATCACCCGTAGGCTTGAAACGAGAGGTAAGCTGAAAGTCCATACCTTACTTGCCCTGATGGACAGTGAGCTGTGGGAAGGGGAAGGAGATCCCCCGCTGGTTGAAGTCCTCGTAGACACGACGATTGAAGTCCCAGAAGACCGGCCAGAGATCCGCCGACTGTACCCAGGCACGCACGAGGATATCGACCGAGCTACTATTTAGGTTGTGTAGGGCGATGACGGGCTCGGGACTCTTGAGGATGCGCTCATCGCTGGCCAGCAAGTGCTCTAGGGCAGTACGTACCCGATCGAAGTCCTCGTCGTACTCGACCCCAAAGGTCCACTCGACTCGTCTCGTTGTCTCGTGCGAGCAGTTCACCACGACCCCACCACTGAGGGTACCGTTGGGGATGAAGATGCGCTTGTTGTCGGGGGTCAGGATCTCGGTATAGAAGAGGCTCACAGCGTACACGGAGCCCTCGACCGACTGGGCTACGATGTAGTCCCCGATCGCAAAGGGCTTGGTGACCATGATGATGACCCCGCCAGCTAGGTTCTGTAGCTGACCACTCAGAGCCATCCCTACCGCTAGACCCATGGAGGCTAGGACAGCAGCGAAGGAGACGGACTTCACGCCGAGCACCCCACCGAGGGTGAGGAAGAGGGCGATATAGAGCAGGGCCGAGAGGACGGAGCCCAAGAGGGTGACGGCCACCCCATCGATGTCCCGACGCTTGAGGATGCGCTCGAAGATGCGGAGGAGCCTACGTATCACCCATCGGCCGACGAGGAAGAGGAGGATCGCCAGCACGACACGTATGCCGAAGTTGATCCCGGCATTGAGCCAGTCCTCCATCATAGCACGGCTGAAGAGGTGATTGACGTCTAGGTCTAGGGGCTTGGTGGCCTTGCCGAGGGCACTGGTCACCTGGGAGGCTGCAGTAGAGTCTGCGGGTAGGATATCGGAGAATAGTGGGTGTGCCATAGGGCCTATTGCTTTTGTCTCAGACTGAATGATACTTAGGGGGCAGTGGATGACCTTCATCCTACTGAGATAAACCACCGAGGGGGGCTCTAGGTTCGTCCTCGTCCTCACTCCTGCTCCACACTCTCCCCATGCTGCTACTCCACCCTCTCCCCGCCCTCTGCTCCACCCTCTCCCCGCCCTCCGACGGTGGGCTGAGGGGGGATATGAGCGACAGGACACCCCCGCCGATCGTATCGGGGAGGTGTCCTGTCGCTCAATAGGCACTCCGTCTAGGAGGCCTGTCGTCTGGGGGGGGATCCCCGGGAGACTAGAAGCGGAAGCCTACCGAGAGGGACATGCGGAAGAAGGCCCAGGGAGTACCTATGCCCTGAGCACGTACCGTCGAGTTCGCCTCGTCGAGTTCGCCCCGAGCCCCATCGAAGTTGAGGAACGCTAGGTCGCTCAGCGGAGCTAGGATATCTCGGCTAGCAGTCTCGCGGCTCTCTGCAGGTAGCTGCCCCCCACCCTGGAGGTGATAGACGACATCCGCCCCGAGCTTACCACGGCCGATATGCGCCCCTAGGATATTCCAGTCTAGGACGATATTCTTGTTCCGCCCGAAGAGCCACTGAGCCCCTAGACCCATCCCTAGGCTGTAGGTATCGAGCTTACCCGAGAGGACAGCACTCCCTTGGGGGACCGTCCCATTAGGGAGCCGCTCGAGATCGAAGTGATACCCATAGTCACCGACCCGATAGCGCTCATAGCGCCAGTAGCCCATCAGGTAGAAGCCATGTCCATAGCCCCCACCTGTGTACCAGCGGAGCTCGGGGGTGAGGGAGAAGGAGCTGAGGGAGAAGAAATTCACCCACTCCGACTCCATCTGCAGAGCACCCCCAGCAGGGACTAGAGGTAGGGGACCACGGGGCATGATGTTCGCCCCGAGCTGTAGGCCAAGGCCACGACCCAGGACACGCTCTACAGCCACGCTGTAGTTGCGGAAGATAGGGCTCGTGATATTCGCCTTGATCACGGTCTTGCCATCGACGAGCCCCCAGTGCTCGGGGGTAAACTTGGTCTTCTGGCCAGCGAGGCTAAGGGGGAGTAATACCGTCAGTAGTAGCGTAAAGATACGTCTCATGTGATGATGAAGTGATAAATTATTAGGGCTAAGATTTGGCCCTTCGGAGGCCGTTGGATACATCTTTCTCTTGTCTCATTCGGGGGGCAAAGATAGTTCTTTATCTCTTTCCTCCTATAGGGAGGGGCTATTCTCCGCCTCTCTACCCCTCGGGACATGGGGGGCGGGGAGGATCTTTCCCGAGAAGCCCCTCACATAGATAGGACGCTCCCTCTAGGGGAGAAAAGGAGTGTGGGGGCAGGTGCTCCAGACGGCACCTGTCCCCAACACATTCCTATCGATGCTCTAGGCGTCGGGCTAGAGCTCTCCTTCGTCGTCGAAGTCTCCGATCTGTCCGGTGACAGAGAAGCTGACTAGGATATCGCTCGGCGCTGGTAGTACGATCAGCTGAGCGAGCGGACGCTGATATTCCTCGTGTCTCATTGTGCTATTCATATCTAATTAGAGTTCTTGTGCGGTAGGGCTGGAGGCTCCTCTAGCGGGCAAACCTCACGAAGGGACGCACTGCGGGGTAGTGCGCCCGATCCCAAGTCGTTTCCCCAGGGTACTTAGGGCCTCGCCCGATCCCATTCTGGCGGTTGAGGACGAGGTGCCAGTAGTACCCTGACTCATCTGTACCCTTGAGGACATAGTACGAGTCGGCATTCTCCCCGAGTCTATTATCCGTGAGACGTCCTCGCCCCACGAGCGTCTGGTGCGCCTGCTGTAGTCCCTCCCCGGTCTTGCCTCCTAGGTCGATATTGATCTGCTTCGCCGACAGTCCCCCATCCCTCTTGCCGTAGCCGGTCATGGGGAGGTAGACTATGCGGCGACGTCCCTCGGGATCTGCGTCTACGAAGAACTTCTTATTGAGGGAGCTCCCTACGAGTCGCTTGCCTCCGTGAGCACTCTTACCCCCCAGCTGGGGGGCATTAGCGAGCTCTGCGAGGGTGAGATCCTTGTAGGCTGGATCATTCCCAATATAGTAGGAGGTCACCCGTAGGGTATAGCCCTCGGGGTTCTCCTGGGTCTTCGGCACCTTGGGCTCTGTGAAGTCACCGGTCTTGCCGAACTCATAGCGGATCGCCGTCAGGAACCTCCTCGTGCCGAGGGTCTCTGTCCCGAGGATGGGGCTCCCCGTCGTCGGCTGGAAGCAGAGGGCATAGACCTCGTACCGGTCATTCCCCCGATCCACCCCCATGTACTCCGACTTGGCGGTGTAGGTCTGCCCCGCTAGACTCATCCTATCGATACAGGTCTGCGTGGGGTATGCCCCATTGAAGCGGATATACTGGGGGGACATCGTCCCGGGGAAGAGGGTCTGCCACTCCTCTACCCTAGGCAGGTACATCCCATCTGGGAGGTGACGCTGCTCCCAGTCCGTCTCTGCATAGATATCACTAAGGTCGAAGTAGCCCGAGTGGAAGGAGTCATTCGGGTCAGCTAGTCGCCGAGGGGTCGGTGAGAGGTTGGCATCGGCGACGTACTCTAGGGGCGTCTTGGGGCGTACGAGGGAGACATTGATATAGCCACTCTTGCCGTGAGCCATCGGGCGGGTGACCTGGACGGAGTAGTCGCCCTGCTTGACTCGGGGTGAGGGGTTCATCGCACGGAGCTTATAGCCCAGAGCAGAGATACGGAAGGTGACCGGCTTCGTCTGATCCTCGGCGATGTTTATCCCCCAGAGTAGAGCCACAGGAGCTCCCTCGTGCCCCTTCTTCATCTGGGAGGAGGCTGAGGAGATACGGCTGTGTACCCGGTAGGGGAAGACGCTCCTCTCCGGGAAGGTATTCTTCATCCGTGGTCGTGCTCCCTCCTGAGCGTGGCTGGGGTCGAAGGTGACATCCGAGCAGAAGTCTGAGGACTCGGTCACGAGGGCTAGTTGCCCGACCTCCATCGTCTGCCTTGGCCCCGGAGCTTGGGAGCCCTCCTCAGCCTCCATATCGCTGAAGAGGCGGACACGGATCAGCATCCCCATCGGGGAGAATATCAGGTCTCTCTGCTGGAGCCAGAGGGAGGGGTGCCCAGCTGTCCCCCTATTCTCCACAGTAATCCGTCTCCAGTGGGTACTGTAGGGGATGTCTATCTTGGCCTGCCCTGCGAAGAGATGATCGTCATAGCTCTCCTCTGGGGTATAGCGGAGCTCCTTAGTCACCTCATCGTAGTGCCCCCCGAGGAAGGCCGTGAAGAGCCATTCCCCCGAGGTCAGGTCTAGCCCCTCTCCTGGGATCGTCACCTGGGCATTGTCCCTAGTCGTCATCTGGAACCTATTGGTCTCCCTAGGGGAGCCCTGCATAGCCCAGTGCTCAGGAGTGACCGCAAAGTGGTAAACCTCTCCCCCTGCACCTGCTCTACGTAGGAAGCAGTGCACCGTAGGGGTCTCTATGGGTAGGTAGGAGAGCTCGGCCGTCTCACTCGAGCTGCGGATTTGATAGCTCATCGCCTTCGGGCTCTCCAGTGCCCCGAGGAGATCCAGATGGAGCACCTGCTGGGGCTGAGGCTCGCTCGGACGCTCGACCTCCTGCTGGCGACAGCCATGGAGGAGGCCGCTAAGTGCCATCATAGCCATGAGGGCGAGGGTCAAGGCGAGCTGGTGTGTCTCGTTACTTCGTTGCATTATTACTGTGATTAGAGTGTGTGCGTATACGCTCCCCCTGGTGCGTCAGAGGTGTGCATCCCTGCATACGAGGGGTGGGGGGATAGGAGGGGGGGATAGTCTCGTCCGGGTGATCCTAGCCTAGCACATTAGGAGGGTGAAGGGCATGGGGAGGGCTTGATAGCAGGCTATGTCAGCTCAGGGCATAGGGTTAGGGCTACCAAGTGGTACGACTCTCTCAGGCTGGACACCACCTCTCGGGGGTGAGGCTGGGACTAGGGAGGACGGGACGACTATATCCTATCCAAAATCGGGTGTGTTGGGCTCGTGTGTGTGGCAAAGTCCGCGACAAAGATACTGCTTTCTCCCATCATGCTCCCCCACACCCTCCCCTACCCTTCGACAGACGTATGAGACGACTAGTGGCTACGGGCAAAGCCGCTGGGGAGCTACCCCGAGCTAGGGACTCTCGTAGACAGCGATAGACTGAGCGAGTATTCCCCTCCTACCTAGGAGGGGGATGTGTACACGTGTGTACACAAGAGTATACCCACGTGTACACAAGAGTGTACACGCGTGTACACAACACCGCTCTAGGTAGCTCCGCCGTAGGGCTCTCTTAGGTACGTCCCTCGGGCGAACACTTAGAGCCCTCTAGCCTCCCTCTCACACAGGGGGTCGGAGGGGTGGGCAGGCTCTAGACAGCGAGCGGGGATACACCACGATGGTGTATCCCCGCTCATCTAATAGGAGGGGCTTTGCCTAAGGGTGCCTACGACGAAGCGTAGCCTAGGGGGCCTCGCTATCGGCTGGGCTCGAGGGAGGGGAGGCGATTAGCCCTCATACGATGCGTGTACTCCTGCAGGTATGCCTTGAGGCGAAGGAGCATAGTGGGTAGGGGCGTATTGGGCTGATCCTTGAGGTCGGTCGTCTGCTTGGGATCGGTACGGAGGTTGTAGAGCGCTTTGGGCTGTGTCCCATCGAAGTGCAGGAGCCAGTCCCCCTCGATCATCTGGTGCATACCACCGATCTCCTGCACCACGAAGCGAGGACGATTGAGGTCAAAGGCTGAGCTACTGAAGGCGACCATCGGATGGGTGTCCCCCACGAGGTCGAGGATCGTCGGGTAGAGGTCCGCCTGACACACCACCTGATGAGGCTCACGGCCTACGAGTTGTCCCCTTGGGTCGAAGAGGATGATCGGCACACGGAAGATCCCCGCCGTCGTCTTGTACTCATCCAGCGCCCCCGGCACAGCATGATCGGCGACGATGACGAAGAGGGTATTGTCGTACCAGGGCTGCTTGCTCGCTGTCTCGAAGAAGCGACGTAGTGCCATATCCGAATAGGCGATCA
The DNA here is from genome assembly GCF_905372525.1 of uncultured Porphyromonas sp. Taxonomy (GTDB): domain Bacteria; phylum Bacteroidota; class Bacteroidia; order Bacteroidales; family Porphyromonadaceae; genus Porphyromonas. The sequence goes on along the minus strand of NZ_CAJPPN010000025.1, from coordinate 13,367 downwards.
CCTGATGCATCGGATGCGACCCCTTGGGCAGCACAGACTTATACTCATCGGGCACACGGAAGGGGTGGTGCGAGGAGAGCGTGAACTCCGCTGCGAAGAAGGGCTGAGGTAGAGTCCCGAGCTCCCGAGCGACATACTGTAGGAACTTCTCATCCCAGATCCCCCACTGCCCATCGTAGTCCTCCGGATGGTTATACTCCGTCATCCCATAGTAGCGACTAATCCCCACCTGTCGGGTGAAGGCGTCAAAGCCCATAGAGCCGTTGGGTGCTCCATGGAAGAAGGCGGTGGTATAGCCCATCCCGGACAGTCTACGGGGTAGCGAGGGGAGGTCATTCCCCGAGTAGACCGAGAGGACGAAGGAGACGTTAGGCGAGATGATGGAGGTGAAGATAGAGGGCATCGCATCGATGGACTTCCCGCCATTGGCATAAGCGTTCTCGAAGACATAGGAACGCTCGATGAGCGAGTCGATGAAGGGGGTATACCCCTTGTAGCCCTTGATGTCTCGATTGAGCGCGCCGACCCATTCGCGCCCGAAGCTCTCCCAGATAATGAGGACGACGTTGCGCCCCCGGAACAACCCCGAGTAGGGGGTATGCCCGGGCGTGTAGATGGGATCAAAGTACTTCGCTGCCTCGGCGAAGGGCATGTAGGTCAGCTCGGGCAAGCTATTCTTGCCAAGCATGCGGATTAGGCAGAATGGGGTATTGAGCACCATAGCCCGCTGGTGAGGCTTCTGGATATAGAGAGCAGCATTGCTCATCGTGATCGGGCGGGTCTCCGCTGTGAAGCCTCCACGCCCCCCGACGATCGAGAGATAGACCCCTAGGGCGAGTAGCCCCACCGAGGTGAGGTAGACGGGCCAGACACGCCCCTCGGGATGGGACTTCGGACGGGGGAGCCTACGCTCCACGAGGATAAAGAGGACGATCAGGACGATGCCCACGAGCGTCACCCCCCAGTAGTCGACGAAGAAGCGTAGGAAGTGGAGCGGGTTCTCCGCCTGGAACTCATCGAAGACAGCCAGCGTCGTACGCCTCAGCGTGAAGCGGTAGTAGACCGTATCCCCGAGGTTGAGGATGAGGGCTGCGATGATCGTGAAGCGGTAGATCCAGGTCATCACCCGCTGGTAGAGGCGACCATATGCTACCCGCAGAGGCAATAGACTAAGGAAGGTCAGCAGAAGCTGTGTATAGAGAATAGCGCTGAGGTCAAAGCGGAAGCCACCGACGAAGATACGTCCGACCTCCCTAGCTGTACTCAGCTCGAGAAGGTCCTTATTATATAGGTAAAAGAAGCCTCGGCACAGCGTATAGAGCACGAGGGCTAGGAGCAGGCGCAGGATGAGCAGACGACACTGAGCCAGGAGGGGGTTAAATGACCTCTTCGATGAAGTCTCTTCCATCAGTCTTGGGATAGGGATAGTTATACATTGTTAATCAGGGCACAAAGGTACAATAATAACCTCGCTCCAGCACGTGCACCCCTACCCCATAGTGTAGCTGTGGGAGGGCACTCGGCGCGGGGGTTGGTGCTAGAGCCCCCACACGGCCACGCTCGCCCTCACACATCGCCAGCAGGGTTATACGCATACCGTCTACGAGGCATAGCCTATAGCTAAATGGAAAATAGGCCGTTAGCTCTAAGGAAAGTACCACTCCGACAATCCCCACTATACTACAGCGACTTAACACTCAAAAAGGAAAATACACACACCCACCCGAGGAAAAAACGCCACCTCCATTAGAGGGACTGTAAGGGTAAGCTGGAGCAACTTCAATCCCTAGCTACTAGACCGACAGCTTCTCGACTATCTCCCCGAGCATAAGCGCAAATACAGCCTACGCCTCACACGCAACCCCCTCACCCGCTATGCCATCGGAGCGCTTAGGCGCGAGGGGTACTTTGAGGGCTTAGACTAGGAGCTGTGAATATGCCCTAAGGGATGAGGTGGCTAACGTGTTTGGATGGAGAAACTTCGTATCTTTGTACAGACAAGGCGCCAGAGGCATCTCCACCCTCCCCTATCCCGTCACAGCTCGGCTAGTGAGCCCAGCGGTGTAGATGAGGGCGAGGGGACAAGAGCCTCCTAGGTGCGACTCCGATATAATAAGTACGATATTCAGGGCCTAGCCCACTACGATAGATGTTCTTCTCTTCACGCTCACGATACCAGGTGCTCCTGCTGATGCTCCTCGCAGGATGCCTCCTCTGGGGAATACCCACAGCCCTACAGGCGCAGCGGCTCTTCACCGTCGTCATAGATGCAGGCCACGGAGGGAAAGACCCCGGCACCTTGGGCAATGGAGGGAAGGAAAAGGACATCACCCTCTCAGTCGCCAAGATTGTAGGGCGCAAGATCAAGGCCAACCACCCCGAGGTACGTGTCCTCTACACCCGTGAGACCGACACCTTCGTAGGGCTACAGGCTCGTGCCGACTATGCCAATAGGCACAAAGCCTCCCTCATGCTCAGCATCCACGTCAATAGCGCCCCCACCGCTACGGTTAACGGCACGGAGACCTATGTGCTCGGGGTCTCCAAGTTCGCCAATAACCTGAGTGTCGCCATGCGGGAGAACAAGGCTATGCTCCTAGAGAGCGACTACAAGACGACCTACCGAGGCTTTGACCCGACGAGCACCGAGAGCTACATCATGTTTGACCTCATGCAGGACGCCTACATCACCAAAAGCATAGACTTCGCCAACCGCCTACAGCGTCGCTACCGTACCCACGGACGCTATAGCCGTGGGGTCAGGCAGGACATCCTCTGGGTGCTGAGCCAGTCGGCCATGCCAAGTGTGCTGACAGAGATTGGCTTCCTCACGAACAAGCAAGAGGCGAACTTTATGCTCAGCTCTGCGGGGCAGGAGAAGATCGCCGATGCGATCTCCGAGGCCTTCACGGGCTACTACATGGCCTTCACGGGGAAGAGCGCAAAGGACACCCCCAAGCAGGCCGATGCCACAGAGCCTGCGGACACCACCACGACCAGCCCGGGGGGCGATGAGGCAGGGACCACTACGCCCAGCACACCTGAGCCCAGCACATCTGAGCTCAAGAAGGGGCAGGGCAAGACCTCCAAGGGCGACACGAAGAGTGACACTAAGGGCTCTATAGGCAAGGACAGCAAGGGCGACGCTAAGAGCGACTCTAAGGGCACCGCAGGCAAGGAGGCCAAGAGTCAGAAGGCCCCTAAGGGGATCACCTATCGTGTACAGTTCCTCACTTCGCCGAAGAAGCTAGAGCCCAATCACCCTGACTTCCGCCACCTCCCCTCCGCAGTGGAGCGTATGCGTGCAGGGAACAAGTACATCTATCTGCTGGATCACGTATCCACCCGTGAGAAGGCGCAGGAGCAGCTACGACAGCTGCCTCGGATCTATCATGATGCCTTCATCATCCGCTACCGTGATGGTGTCCGCATCCGGGGCTGATCACCCACCTCTTCACTAGTCGAGAAGACATATAGAACCATAGAATTATGAAGATAAAGAAAGAAGTGCAGATAGGTCTACTGGCCATCATTGCTCTCGTGATCTGCTATGTCGGGATCAATTTCCTCAAGGGGATCGAGGTCTTTAAGAAGAGTACGACCTACTATGCGCACTTCGAGAACCTAAGTAGTGTCACGGTCGCCACACCCGTGATAGCCAGTGGCTTCAAGGTCGGTACGGTACGTGACGTACAGTTCGACTACACCCGTGGCTACGGTGCCACCGTCGAGCTCGCCCTAGACCCTCATGTACGGGTCACCCGCAATAGTCAGATCAAGATCAAGACCAACCCCCTCAGTGGAGCAGAGCTCGTCCTCTCCCTAGCGAGCACCAGCGGAGATCTGCTCAGCGAAGGAGACACCATAGCGAGTATCAGCCCCTCGGGTGACCTGCTCTCTGTAGCGAGCGAACAGATACTACCTGCAGTGAACAACATGATGCCCACCATCACAGCCACCCTAGAGCGTCTAAACGCCCTCCTACAAGACAAGGCTTTGGACTCTATGCTCGTCTCCCTAAATACCTCTGCAGCACAGCTACGGAGTATGATGGCGAACCTCAATCAAGCCACTCACTCCCTCACGCCTGCTATGGCCAATGTACAGGGGATGACGGCGAACCTCAATACCTTCACGCAGCAGCTCACACGAGTCCAGCTGGATAGCATCGTCCTCTCCCTGCAGAAGACCACCGACCAGCTCCAGCAGGTATCGGCACAGCTCCGTAGTCGGGACAATACCGCTGGGCTTCTGCTCAACGACCCCTCCCTCTACAACCGCCTCGACAGCCTAGTCGGCAGTGCAGACAAGCTCATGCGAGACCTCAAGGAGAACCCCAAGAGGTACGTTCACTTCTCTGTATTCTAGCCCCAGCTCCCTATCCCGATTATGCAGCGTATCCTCATCACGGGAGCCTCGGGCTTCATTGGTTCCCATCTGGTACGCGTAGCTCAGAGCCTCGGCTACGAGGTCTGGGCTGCTATACGGCCAGAGAGCAATAGACGCAAGCTCGAGTCCCAAGGTGTCCGCCTCGTCGAGGTGGACTACAGTGATGAGCACCACCTGACCGAGATGCTCCGTGCTGTCATCCCCCCCGCACTCGGACAGGAACCGATGTGGCACTACGTAATCCATAATGCAGGGATTACGAAGACAGCCCGTACGGAGGAGTTTCAGGAGGTAAATGCCGAGCAGACCCGCCGCCTACTCTCCGCCCTAGGCGCTCTCCCCACTCCTCCACTACGCTTCGTGCTGATGAGCAGTATGAGTAGCTATGGGGACTCTAATGGTCCGACAGCTCCCCTGAGGGCAGAGGACGAGCAGCACCCCCATACCCTCTATGGGCGGAGCAAGTGTCTAGCAGAGCACTACACCGAGCAGTCGGGACTCCCCTTCACTCTGCTGATGCCTACTGGGGTCTATGGCCCTGGGGATGCGGACTACCTCCTCTCTCTTCAGGGGATCGCCCGTGGCATCAATGCAATGGCTGGGTGCAAGACGCAGTACCTGACCTTCGTCTACGGCGAGGATGTGGCACGTGCTGCCCTCTTCGTCTTGACCCAGCCCGAGGCTGAGGGCAAGCGGTATATTGTCGCCGACGGGGACACCTATACCGACCTCGAGTTCGGCCGTATGGTGCAGCGCCTCATCGGACGCAAGCACGTCCTACATATTCGTATCCCCCTGCCTCTGGTACGTCTCGTCTGTGCCTTTGGTTCGCTGAGAGCACGCCTCACGAGTAAGGTGACGCCCCTCAATAGAGACAAGTATCCACTCCTAGCGCAGCGCAACTGGCGGTGTGATCCCAGCCCGCTCTTCGCTCTGGGCTTCAGCCCGACGAGGAGACTGGAGGAGGGACTACGTGAGACGATCGCAGCTGCCCGAGCCTCGGGTGATCTCCCCTAGAGTCACCTCTCACACGGCGCACCACGAGACATCACACCTCCCACACGAGACGACACAGCACGACGAGATGAGGACACGCTACACGACACGATAGGTAGATGTACCTACAGGGTGCTACACTCTATACCCCATCAGATTACTTCACTCTTACTCTATTTATACGACATCATGAGAAAAGACCCCACGAAGATCCTACGTATGGGTGCACTCTCTCTGGCTCTCCTTGCCTTCGCAGGCGAGGGTAGAGCACAGAGCACGATGCCGGGCTATAGCTACGCACGTCAGGAGGCTCCTCAGGGCGATGAGTGGCAGAGCCCCGAGCGTTATGCGCTGAACAAGGAGCGCCCCCATGCCTACTTCTTCTCCTTCGCCAAGGATGACCAGGCGACACGGGTACTGCCCGAGCACAGCTCTCTGTACCAGAGTCTGGATGGCAAGTGGCGCTTCCACTGGGTACGCACTCCAGAGGAGCGTCCCAAGGACTTCTATCGCCCCAGCTTCGACGTCTCCTCCTGGGACGAGGTCACCGTACCGATGAGCTGGAACGTCTACGGCCTACAGCGAGACGGCAAGCAGAAGTACGGCACACCGATCTACGTCAATCAGCCTGTGATCTTCTACCATCAGGTGAAGCCCGGGGACTGGAAGGGCGGTGTCATGCGCACCCCTCCCAAGGACTGGACGACCTACCGTGACCGTAACGAGGTAGGCTCCTATCGCCGCACCTTCGCCCTACCCTCGTCGTGGAAGGGGCATAGCGTGTATCTCAACTTTGATGGAGTCGATTCCTTCTTCTACCTATGGGTGAATGGGCACTATGTGGGCTTCTCTAAGAATTCCCGTAACCTCGCCTCCTTTGACATCAGCCCCTACCTGAATGTTCGTGGGGAGAACACCCTCGCCGTCGAGGTCTATCGTAGTAGCGATGGGTCGTTCCTCGAGGCACAGGATATGTTCCGTCTACCGGGTATCTTCCGCTCGGTCTACCTCACGGCCAAGCCTCAGACTCAGCTACGAGACCTACAGGTGATCCCCCGATGCGACCGTGGGACCAAGGAGTGGAGCCTAGACATCACCTCCGAGATCACGTCACAGATCCTAGCGAACAAGGTGCCACAGGGTATCCTCCGCTACCGCCTCTATCGTGTCGAGCTCTACTCCGACAACGTAGCCGACCTTCCCGATGGAGAGGCCGAGGTACGCCTCCCCCTAGGAGGATCCACCAAGGCAACCCTCGCCGTCCCTCAGCCCCGACTATGGTCTGCCGAGCAGCCCAACCGCTATGTCCTCGTCGCTGAGCTCTACGACAAGAGCGGGAAGAAGCTCCTCGACCGAGCCTCCGTCTACACCGGATTTCGTCAGGTAGAGATACGGGACACGGAGGCGGGGGACGATGAGTTTGGGCGCAAGGGACGCTACTTCTACGTCAACGACTGCCCTGTCAAACTCAAGGGAACCAACCGCCACGAGACCAATCCTGAGCGAGGACATGCCATCACCCGCGAGCAGATGGAGCAGGAGGTCTTCCTCATGAAGCGAGCGAACATCAACCACGTGCGCAACTCGCACTACCCCCCCGCTCCCTACTGGTACTACCTATGTGACAAGTACGGCATCTATCTGGAGGACGAAGCCAACATCGAGTCCCACGAGTACTACTACGGCAAGGCCTCGCTGTCGCACGTCCCAGAGTTCGAGGCGCAGCACATCTCCCGTATGCTCGAGATGGTGTATGCCCACATCAACCACCCCAGTATCGTCATCTGGTCTCTAGGTAACGAAGCAGGCCCAGGGGAGAACTTCGTCAAGAGCTACCGTGCCACCAAGGCCGTAGACACCACGCGCCCCATCCAGTACGAGCGCAACAACGACATCGTGGATATGGGCTCCAACCAGTACCCCTCCATCGCATGGGTCGAGGGGGCCGTCGAGGGGAACTACAAGATCAAGTACCCCTTCCACATCTCCGAGTACGCCCACTCCATGGGTAACGCTTGCGGTGGACTCGCCGACTACTGGAAGGCGATCGAGCGCACCAACTTCCTCTGTGGGGGGGCTATCTGGGACTGGGTAGACCAAGCCCTCTACAACTATACCCCCGACGGCAAGCGCTATCTAGCCTACGGGGGGGACTTCGGTGACAACCCGAACGATGGTATGTTCGTCATGAACGGGATCGTCTTCGCTGACCTCCAGCCCAAGCCTCAGTACTACGAGGTGAAGAAGGTCTACCAGAATGTCGGCATCTCCCTAGAGGGCTCAGAGGGCCGTACGCTGAAGATCTTCAACAAGAACTACTTCACCACCCTCGACGACTACACCCTACGTCTCTCGCTGTGGCGTGATGGCGTCAAGGTAGAGGAGACTACGACCCCCATGCCCACCATCGCCCCACGTGCCACAGCCGAGGTCGAGCTCCCCGAGTCCTACGCTAAGCGTACCCCAGGGGCGGAGTACTTCGTGAAGGCCGAGTGTGTGCTCTCCGTGGATAAGCCTTGGGCAAAGAGGGACTATGTACAGATGGATGAGCAGCTCCCTCTACCGACCATCCAAGCTGAGCCCCAGCTCGAGTTTGCCACCGCCTCCCCCTTCGCCTCGACGAAGACCATCGGAGATCGGTGGGTAGCGACGGGCAAGGACTTCGACGTAGCCTTTGACCTCAAGCAGGGGACGATCTCTCGCCTCGTCTACTCTGGCGATACCCTGATCCGTGAGGGCAATGAGCCACGGCTCACGGCCTTCCGTGCTCCGTGTGACAACGACGTCTGGATCCGCTCCCAGTGGGTGGCCAATGGCCTGCACAACCTCCGCCACCAGGTGCTCTCACACAAGATCACCGAGCTCCCAGGCGGACGAGTAGAGCTCTACTTCACCGTACGCTCCCAGGCACCTAATGGAGCAACGCTCACGATGAAGAAGGCCTCGGGACGCTACCAGATCACCGAGGATACCAGCCACCCCTTCGGCGAGGAGGACTTCCACTTCATCTCCGAGGTTGTCTGGACGGTACACTCTGACGGCAAGATCACACTGCGCTCCAACATCACCAGCAACAAGCCTCACCTCACCCTCGCCCGCCTCGGCTACGAGTTCGTCCTGCCCCAGCAGTACGAGGACTACACCTACTACGGACGCGGGCCGATCAACAACTACGGCGACCGCAAGGCTAGCCAGTACGTAGAGCGGTATGAGAGCAAGGTCGCCGAGCAGTTCGTCTCCTTCCCAAAGCCCCAGACGATGGGCAACCGCGAGGACGTCCGCTGGGTAAGCCTCACGAAGCCCTCGGGCTCGGGCATCCTCTTCTACACCGATAGCGTGATGACGAGCTCTGCCCTCCCCTACTCCGCCCTCGACCTCATGCTCGCCCCACACCCCTACCAGCTCCCAGCCCCGGGGGATACGCACCTCGTGCTCTCCCTCTCGACGACAGGCCTCGGGGGACATAGCTGTGGACAGGGGCCTCCCCTGAAGCAATACCAGAGCTTCGGCACTCCGCAGGTCTTCACCCTCACCCTTCGTCCCCTACACGCTGGGGAGGACGTCAGTGTCCTGACCCGTGAGCAACCTGAGGGGACCGTCGTCCCTGCCCTCTCCCGCTCTATGACGGGTGAGCTCAGCCTAAGCAGTACCAAGGGCGCTCAGCTGATGTACTCTATCGGCAAGGGTAAGCCTCAGCGCTACACTGCTCCTATCCCCTTCGCCTCAGGTGGGACAGTACGTGCCTGGGATGCTCGTTATCCCGGCCGTGTGGCTACCCGTCAGTTCTCCAAGATCGAGTACACGGCAGCCACTGTCACCTTCTGCAGCAGCGAGGATACCGAATATGAGTGCGAGGCGACCAACCTCCTCGATGGGAAGCCCGAGACGATCTGGCACTCCATGTGGTCGGTGACCGTGGCGAAGCATCCCCACTGGATCGACTTCGACATCCTCAAGCCCAAGATGGTACGTGGTATCACCTACCTCCCTCGTCAGGATGGGAGCTGGACGGGGGACATCAAGGACTTCACCCTCTCGGTCAGCCAAGATGGAAAGACCTGGACAGAGGTGCTACGCAGTGCCCTCCCCAAGGACAAGAAGGAGCAGCGCATCCTCCTTCCCAAGCCCGTCTCGGCTCGCTATGTGCGCCTCACCGCTCTCACCGCCCACGATGGTACGGACTATGCGAGTGGCTCTGAGCTCCGTATCCTAGCTGAATAAGACTAAGATACACCCCTCATCCTACCCTCGCTAACAGGGCTCGTCTCACTGCGATCCCGAGGGGGGAGAGAGATACTTACTAAGAGCGCTCCTGCGCTCCTATAATGAACGCCCTCATCACCTATGTAAGGTGATGAGGGCGTTCTTACCTAGAGCGCATCGGCGCTCTAGGTATGTTCGTTTTGGGACTCTAGTCGTGTTTGATACAGAGCGAGTTACTGAAGGGGGATTTCCCTGCCCTCTAGGGGGTAGAGCCCCTTGAGCCCACAGCCCCATATTCTCCCTCCACAGGGGGGAGAGCCTCTTGAGCTCACAGCCCCATATTCTCCCTCCGCAGGGGGTGAGCCCCTCGAGCTCACAGCCCCATATTCTGCCTCCGCAGGGGGTAGAATATGGGACTGTAGACGGACGAAGGGGAGGGAAGGGGAGGCCACCTAGGCCTCAGTCGTGATGGGGCGAGCTAGCCAGCGGGAGCAGCTTCGCCTACTCCTGCCTCAGAGGTGCTCCCCAGAGGAGCTTACGACGGAGTGTGTCGGCGAAGCTGTAGGGCCTCAAGTGCATGATACGGAGCTGGCTCTGGGACTTACGCACCCGCACCTTCACCCCCGTAGGTAGGATCTTGGTCTGTCCGTCTAGGACGAGGAGGAAGGTATTATTGCGTGCCGTCACCGTCATCTCTACCGAGAGGTCCTCGGGGAGGACGAGGGGGCGCATCGTCAGCGAGTGGGGAGCGATTGGGGTCAGGAGCATATTGCGACACTGGGGCATGATCAGTGGCCCATAGGCGCTGAGCGAATAGGCCGTCGAGCCCGAGGGAGTGGAGACGATGAGCCCATCACACTCATAGTTCGCTAGGTAGTCCTCGTCCCCGAGTAGGGTGCGGATGGTGATCATAGAGCCCGTCTCCCGCTTCAGGAGCGCCACGTCATTGAGGATCTGTCCGTAGGGGTGTCCGTCGATCTCCACCGATAGGAGCATCCTCCGCTCCAGGGTATACTCGCCCGTGAAGAGGCGGGGGAGGAGGGGCAGAGCCTCCTCGATCCCCATATCGGTGAGGAAGCCCAGGCGCCCCATATTGAGCCCGAGCACAGGGATCTCCTGCCCGAAGACCCTGCGGGCAGCCCTCAGGAACGTCCCATCTCCCCCCAGGCTCAGGACAAAGTCTACATCCAGAGGGCTCATATCCGTCGGGAGCACCCCTGCTATCCGAGGGGTGAGGTGAAACTCCTCCGCGAGGTCAAGCTGGAAGGTACGATCACAGTAAAGGGCTACATCAGAGCGGTCTAGCGCCGAGAGGAGCTGGGCTAGATGCGCAGCATGCGCCGAGAGATGCTGGGAAGCAACAAGGGCTATCCTATACATAACGAGTAGAATATGGACGTCGCCGTATCGTGAGTAGGTTAAATAACGTTACCTTTGTATGGGTAAGAGAGATAGCCTCTCCCTCGCCACAAATGTATAAAAGATCACGGGATCATGACTCGCCTTAGTGTCAATATAAACAAAATAGCTACCCTACGTAATGCTCGTGGGGGCAATGTACCCAATCTCCTACAGGTCGCCCTAGACTGCGAAGCCTTCGGAGCCGAGGGGATTACCGTCCATCCTCGCCCCGACGAGCGGCACATCCGCTATCGGGACGTCTACGAGCTGAGGGAGGTGCTCACCACGGAGTTCAACATCGAGGGCAACCCCACCACAGAGTTCATGCACCTCGTCGGCGAGGTACGTCCAGCACAGGTCACCCTCGTCCCCGATGCACCCGATGCACTGACGAGCAATGCGGGCTGGGATGTCGTCAGCCACAGAGCCTTCCTCCGGGACATCGTCGCCCAGCTGAGACAGTGGGGTATCCGTCCCTCGATCTTCGTCTCCACCGACCTTAGGCAGATAGAGGCTGCTGCCGAGGTAGGTACAGCTCGCATCGAGCTCTATACCGAGCCCTACGCTGCCGAGTACCTCTCTCGTAGCCCAGAGGAGGCGATCGCCCCCTTCCACGAGGCGGCCTCCCGAGCCCTCGCCCTCGGGCTGGAGCTCAACGCAGGGCACGACCTGAGCCTCACCAACCTCCGCTACTTCGCCGAGCAGATCCCTTCGCTCGCCGAGGTCTCTATAGGTCATGCCTTGATCTCCGATGCCCTATACCTAGGGCTCCAGGAGACCATTCGCCGCTACCGAGCCTGCCTCGGCAAGTAGCCCCCCCCCTCATTCCTCTCCCCCTTGCCTACACCCAGGGGGGACAGCCTCAGCCCCCCGTGGGGAGCTCACGCTAGCTGGCATGAGTCAAGTATACATCAATACATAGATAATAATAACTAACAGGATCACACCTCGTGGATACAACAGCAACCGCCTCTCTGGCACAGACCCTAGCAGAGAACACATCCTCTGCCGCCTCACTCTCCGTCCTTGACCTCGCTACCAAGGGCGGGTGGATCATGATCGTCCTTCTCCTCCTCTCCCTGCTCGCCGTCTATATCTTTGTCTCCAAGTACATCCAGATGCGCTCGGCTGGGCAGGAAGATAAGTACTTCGTCCAGCGTATCAAGGACTACGTCATCGAGGGCAAGACCAGCTCCGCTATCAAGCTCTGTGAGGAGACCAATACCCCCTATGCCCGTATGATCCGCAAGGGACTCTCCCGTATCGGTCGTCCCATGGCCGACATCCTCGTCATCGTAGAGAACGTCGGTAATATCGAGGTCGGGAGACTTGAGAAGGGCCTGCCCCTGCTGGCTACGGTCGCTGCTGGTGCACCGATGATCGGCTTCCTCGGGACGGTCACGGGGATGGTGCGAGCCTTCTTTGACATGGCCAACGCCGGCTCTGGTGGGGTCGACGTCGCCCTCCTCTCCAATGGTATCTACGAGGCTCTAGTGACTACCGTCGGTGGGCTCGTCGTAGGGATCATCGCCCTCTTCGCCTACAACTACCTCGTGGCTGAGCTGGACAAGGTCGTGGGTAAGATGGAGGCCAAGACGGTCGAGTTCATGGACCTACTGAACGAAGTCGTTCACTAACCTCCACTAGCTCCCCCGCACATGGCACTCAAGCGTAAGAGCCGGGTTACCGACACCTACAGCATGGCCTCGATGACGGACGTCATCTTCCTGCTCTTGATCTTCTTCCTCGTGACCAGTACGATCATCGTGCCCAACACGATCAAGGTCACCCTACCCACCTCAGCCCCGCAGAGCTCGCCCGAGCAGCCCGCAGCACGGGTCACCCTCACCCCTGATGGGCACTACTATCTGGGGATCGAGCGGGCAGTCCCCATCGAGCTCTCTAGGGAGGAGCTCCGGGAGCAGCTAGCGATCTTCGCCGCCGAGCATCCCGAGGCCTACGTCTCTATCCAGGCCGACGAGACCATCCCCTACAAGGAGGTCGTCGCCGTCATCAACGCTGCCTCGCAGTCCTCGCTCAAGGTGGTACTCGCCACTCGAGCCGAGACCGAGCAGCCCGCCACCCTCTAGCCACTATGAGTAGTCTAGACGCTTCGCCACTGCGCCGACAGGCTCTTGCCCTCACCATCGCTCTGGCTCTACACGTGGGGCTCCTGCTCCTACTGTGGGGGCTCTACCTCCGTGTCCCTCACCCTCAGCCCAAGCCCGTAGAGGTGATGGTGGCTGTGAATGTGGGCAATGTAGAGCAAGCCTCGGGTGCTATAGAGCCAGGGGGTACACCGACCGAAGCTCCTCAGTCTACCCGCGTCGAGGCTCCACGTCCTACCCCGCCCACGCCCCCCGTCCCGACCCCTACGC
>NZ_CAJPPN010000024.1 GCF_905372525.1 uncultured Porphyromonas sp. | reverse complement strand
AGGCAGGTGTCGTCATGGGCGGGGATGGCGGACGTCGCAGGGTGTCGTAGGGTGTCATGGGCGGGTATGGGCAGGGACGTCGTGACGGTAATGAAAAATACGAGGCCCCGATCCTTTGTGCGAAGGATCGGGGCCTCGGGAGGATTATGAGTTGTCTCTCAGGGAGCGTGTTGCTTACTCAGCGCTCATGAGGACAATACGGTTCCAGACGTTCTCGCCGTAGGGCTGGACGGTGTCACCCTTCCAGTCGAGCTTCAGACGGTCACGAGAGATACCGAACTTATTGACAAGCATGTCGGCAACAGCTTCAGCACGACGCTTAGAGAGACTCATGTTGTAGTCAGGCGTCCCTGTCTCACGGTCAGCATAGCCGACGAGCGTGATGGTCTCGGTGTTGTTCTTAGCGTACTCAGCGATGTTGTAGACGTTGATGACCTGGTTGCGGTCGATCGTAGCGCTATTGATGCGGAAGTAGATGACGTTCCCTACGACCTTGGGAGCAGCAGCCACAGGAGCGACGATGTCGGGGCAACGCTCTGGACGCTTAGCGAGCTCAGCGTTCTCAGCACGTAGACGGTTGATCTCGTCGTTGAGGCTAGCGATGAGTGCGGGATCGTTGGGGGTGATAGGCTCGAAGGCCTTCTTGCCGAGGTGGAAGGTAAGCGAAGCACCTACCTGACCAACGAAGTCACCAGAATGCTCGCCTGGGTAGGACGTAGCGGGGAGCTTGAGGTCAGCAGCGGTGAGCTTGCCCTCGACGTTGAAGTCTACGACACGGGATAGGCGGAACTTCAGCTGCAGCCCAGCGTCTACCGTGGGGCTAAACTTCTTGCGCTCTACCGTACCGATAGGCGTCTTGACCTCGGGGACGTAGGCTCCACCCACACCGACGAAGGGGATGAGGTGGAAGAGGCGATCCTCACGATAGGCGGTGAAGTAGTTCGTGACGTCCCAGAGGAAGTCTAGGTGCGCCCATCCGTAGGATACCTCGTTGCGAGGATAGGCTACCGTCGTACCTGCAGGCAGGACAGCGAGGGTACGGGAGAAGTCATAGAGACGTCCACCCTGGAGCTGTAGGCGCATCCCGAAGGAGGGAGTTACCCAGCGGCCGATACCGAGGTTGGGGTTGAGGAAGCTCACACGATCGCCGAAGGCAGCATTGCGATTAACACCAGCGAGGCTGATCGTAGCAGCATCCCCGATCTCTAGGAACCAGTGAGCCGAAGCCTTATCCTTGGCGAAGGTCGTCCTATAAGCAGGCTTAGAAGCTTCCTGCGCATACATTGCACTCGTAGCCGTCAGAGCAGCTAGGGCAAGGGTTATTGTTTTCGTCTTCATTAGAGTTTGTTGTCTTGGACTCGGGTGTTACTTAGAGCGGATGATGACGACGCGGTTCCATCCCTGGTTGGAGCTGTAGGGAGCTTCACCAGCTTCCTTCCACTCGACGGTGATCTTGTCGGAGGCTACTCCGTACTGCTCGGTGAGGATCTTGGCTACGGCGCGGGCACGCTTCTCAGCTAGGCCCTTGAAGCGGGACTCGTTCTTGGCGGTGTAACCCGTGACGATGACCTCGCCTTCCCCATTCTTGACGAACTCAGCAGCGTCGAAGACGGTGATGAGCTGATCCTTAGAGACTGTGGCCTGTCCTTGAGCGAAGAGGATGGACTTGTCGGCGACGAAGCGGTCATTGCCCTGCTGTACGGGAGCGACAGCCTCGGCATCGGGGCAGTGCTCAGGACGCTTAGCGAGCTCAGCATTCTCTGCACGTAGGGCATTGATCTGGCTCTGTAGGTCGTCGATGTAGGCCTGATCCAGAGGCTCTACGACGCTGAAGCCCTGACGACCGATGTTGAAGCTCAGACCAGCCAGCGTAGAGATACGGAAGGCATTGGTGAAGCCGTTGGCGTCGTAGTTGTGTAGGTTCAGCCCATTGTAGGTAGCTTCACCCTCGAGGAAGAGGTTCACACGACGAGCCAGACGGAAGGTCAGCTGTAGACCAGCATTGGCCGTCAGCGTGTGTGCGTCGTTGATCTTGCTGATCTTGTTGTGGAACTTGTACTCGTACCCAGCCCCGAGGTAAGGGATGAGGTGGAAGAAGCGGTTCTCCTTGTAGGGAGCGAAGTAATTCACTACGTCGAACATGAAGTCGTAGTGTGCGCCGAGGAAGTAATTCTCATTACGGACCTGGGTGCCGGCAAAGCTCTGATAGGTGAGGGCTTCGCCACCGACGATCTTCAGACGATTGGCATAGTAGGGTGAATGCCACTTGCCCACCGCAATCGCTGCGTTGAAGCTGAGACGATCGAATAGACTAGGGGTATTGTTGTCCTTGAGGAACATAGCCCCTACCCCACCCCCAAGCGAGAGGAAGTAATTGGCACCCCGCTCGTTGGTGAAGGCTTGACGATGAGCAGCGATCTCAGATGAGCTCTGCTCCGTTTGCGCATTTGCCGTAAGCATAGTTGCTCCGGCTAGTGCAAGCGCTGTGAACTTGAGTTTCATAATTGACTTATTCTAAAGATAGGATTGATACCACTTTACTTACAATCTCCTGCAAAGATAACCATTTATCCATATACCCGGTACGCATAATGCCCGCTACAGCCTAGGTTTTCGGGCTTTCTTCTCTTACTTTTCCACTGTCTTGGTACAGCTCTTTACACTTCACTCACACCTAGGGATAGGCGGGAGAGAGGTGCGTATGTAGCTATACCGAGGCCTCAGAGAGCTGGACGCCGAGGGGGACGAAGCTGGGACAGGATAGCACACGGGGAGCGAAGCCTTGACTTCGCCCCCCGTATACAGAGGCTCTTTCCCTACTCTGGTGGGAGCTAGTTACCCTCCTTGGGGTCGTAGCGTAGCCCCTTCTGGTGAAAGAGCTCTACGTCTATCTGCGAGAGGTCGAGTTGCTCGATGGGGAGACACTCGTAGCGGTCATTGAGGTAGTAGCGCTGCTGCTCTAGGAAGGTCGGACTGACGAGCGAGAGGCTATCCTTACGGTAGCGAGTCCGTATGCCGGAGAGCTGGAGCAGGGTGTGGAAGACGGCATTGGTGGAGGCTGCTCGGCGCTGGTTGGCTCGGGCGGCCTCGGTGAGCTCTGGATGCGCCTGACGGTAGGAGGGGGAGAGCCACAGCAGTAGGGGCACGTGTAGCTGGTAGTAGGAGACATCGGGCGAGGAGTGCAGGAAGCGCTCTCGGCTATCGTCGTACACATCCTCGCCATGATCCGACACGTACAGCAGAGCCGCACGCCTATCCTGCGCCCCGAGCAGACGGATCACCTCGTCCACGAAGCGGTCGGTCTGCCAGATCGCATTGTCGTAGGCACTACGTAGGGCTAGGCTATCCTTCGCTGCCCCCGAGTAGCGACGAGGTACGGGGAAGGGTGCTACATCCCTCGGGTAGCGATCACGGTAGCTGAAGTGTGCGCCGTAGGTATGCAGGACGATGAAGAGGCGGGGATGATCGCTCGCCAGGAGGCGCTTCAGATAGGGGAGCATGTCGCTGTCGTAGAGACGGCGCTTGCCGTGGCGGAGCTCCTTGCGTATAGCGTGGTACTCATCGCCCTGCATGGCGAAGAAGTCCACGTAGCTGTGGTTGCCCGGCTGATTGGAGACAAAGGCGGTGTAGAAGCCCGCCTCCCTATAGGCCTCCAGGATCCCACGTACCCGAGGGAGCTCCTCGGCCGAGGCTGCATCGGCGGGGGAGAGGATGATGGGGATACTCTTGTAGGTGGTATTGGACTGGGTCAGTACGTCGGCGAAGGGGATGAGCCCCTCTCTGCTCATCGTATCCAGCCGTGGGGTCGTCGGGCGGGTATAGCCGTAGAGGCTCCAGCTATGAGCCCGGGAGGTCTCCCCGAGGACGAGGACGTAGACCTCACGCTCCCCACTAGGACGTTCGCTCGTGGCTCCGTAGCTGAAGGTCTCCGAGGTGTAGGTATAGCGATAGACCTGACGGAGCTTCTTCGTCGCCAGATACATATTGTAGAAGACGCTCATGGGGTAGACCTCGGCTCGCAGGTGTAGGTAGGGGAAGCGCTGCTTAGCCCCGATGTAGACCGGTAGGGCGACGATGAGTAGACCGAGGGCAGAGAGGGCGGTACGACGGCGGAAGGGAGCAGAGAGCACCTTGCGGTTGCGTGCCGAGAAGGTCGCTAGGATGAGTACCGGGACATAGAGCGCTAGAGACCCGAGGATCGGCCAGAGGATATTGGAGAGGAGCTCGGTGGCCTCGTCGGGCTCCGAGGTGAAGAGGTTCAGGATCATATCCACCGCCACTACCGAGCCACTGAAAATCGTCAGCAGGACGAGCTGAAACATATGCAGCAGCACCAGCACCAGCAGCGACCAATAGACCCGCCCCGGACGCTTGGCCACGAGCATCACGAGCATGTAGAGCGGGAGCATCAGCAGGATGTTGAGCACACGCCCGATCATCGGCTGCTGCATCACCACCGAGAGAATGGCATTGGGCAGGAGGAGCGAGAGCGTGAAGATCCAGTAGTAGGTACGCTGCTCTCCGCGCAGGAGGAACTCCTTGATGGGTCGCCAGTAGTTCATTGGGGGGGATATCCTTTAGTCGTGGTGATAAGGCTCTCCACGGATGATCGTCTGTGCCCGATAGAGCTGCTCGAGGGCGAAGAGGCGTACCATCTGATGGGAGAAGGTCATCGTGCTCAGCGACACCAGCCCGCGGGCACGCTCATAGACCTCTGTGGAGAAGCCATAGGGGCCGCCGATCACGAAGACCAGACGGCGGAGCCCAGAGACCATCGCTCGCTCCACGAACGAGGCGAAGGCACGGCTCGTATAGCTCTCGCCCCGCTCGTCGAAGAGATAGACCCAGTCGGTCGGGCTGAGGTAGCGTAGGAGCTCCTCGCCCTCCGCCCGCTTCTGCTCCTCGGCAGAGAGCTTACCTCCTCGGCGCACGTCAGGGATGACCCTGAGCTCGAAGGGGAGGTAGTGCTTCAGGCGGCTCTCGTAGCGCTTGATCTCCGCCTCTATCTGAGCCGAGTCCGTCTTGCCTAGGACCAGTAGGGATAGCTGCATCTGTATACGGTATATATGGGGGCTATATATGCGCGCAGAGGGAATGCTCCGAGGTGTTCTCTCCGGGCATTCCCTCTTGGTTAGCTTAGCGTCTCTTGGGGGTGCACCCCGACACTAGAAGGGTAGGTCATCTGCAGGCGTGGGGATAGCTGCGGGGCTAGGCTGGGCAGGAGCAGCCTGAGGGGCAGGCTGAGCTGGGGCAGAGGCGAAGCCGGGGGCTGGAGCAGCGGGCTGAGCGGGAGCAGCTGCGAAGCCCGGAGCAGGAGCACCTGCCAGCTGGACACCATTCAGCACATTCCACGCACGGACACTTGTATACCAACGTCCATTGAACTCTCGGCTCTCAATATCGATCGATACCGTCACATCCTGACCAACCTGTAGGGGGAACTTATCTACATTGTCCCCAAAGAGCTCTACACAGACCTTGCGGGGATATTGCGTACCTAGGGTCTCGAGGATATACTCCTGGAGCTTCCATGGATTTCCTGCCTTTGATACGCCTTCCTTTAGGGGAAGGATTTGAATAACCTTTCCTATTAGTTCCATTTTCTTCTCTATATATTATGGTGTTATTGTCGTTCTCGTTTAGCGGTGGCGGAAGCCGATGATCTGTCGCACCTCCTCCAGCGTCTTGGCTGCACTCTCCCGAGCCTTCTCGGCCCCGATGCCAGCTACTCGTCTGAGGTATGCCTCGTCGGCACTTATCTCTAGGATGCGCTCACGGATGGGGGTGGAGAAGGCGCAGATGTCCTCTGCCAGCTGCTTCTTCATATCTCCGTAGCGGATGGTGCAGTCGTTGTAGCAGTCGTTGAAGTGCTTGTAGACCTCCTCGCTGGAGACAATCTCCATGAGCGTGAAGAGGTTTTCGATAGGCTCTGGCTTGAGGCTATTGGGCTCTGTAGGGCCTGCATCGGTGACGGCCCGCATGACCTTCTTGGAGATCGTCTTGGCATCGTCCACGAGATAGATAGCGTTGCCCTCACTCTTACCCATCTTGCCCGACCCGTCGAGGCCCGGCACCTTCAGCGCCCGAGCACCGAGGGAGTAGGACTGGGGCTCGACGAAGAAGTCCACACCGTAGATCGTGTTGAAGCGACGGGCGAACTTGCGAGCCATCTCCATATTCTGCTCCTGATCCTTGCCGACGGGCACTTTCACAGCCTTGTGCATCAGGATGTCAGCAGCCATGAGGGTGGGATAGGTCAGTAGGCCGGCATTCACGTTGTCAGGCTGCTGACGAGCCTTCTCCTTGAAGGAGGTGGTACGCTCCAGCTCCCCGAGGTAGGCATTCATATTGAGGTATAGGTACAGCTCCAAGACTTCCCGCACATCGCTCTGTATGTAGATGGTAGCACGCTCGGGGTCGATCCCACAGGCAAGGTATTCTGCTAGGATGGTGTTGGTGCTACGGACGATGTTGTCGGGGTGTGGGTGGGTGGTCAGCGAATGCCAGTCCGCAATGAAGAAGAAGCAATTGTACTCGTTCTGCATCTGGGTGAAGGCACGTACTGCGCCGAAGTAATTCCCCAGATGGAGGTTACCTGTGGGGCGTATTCCGCTGACTACTGTATCCATTTCTATTCTTTCTGTTTATTGGTTAGGAGGGCGAAGGGCTGGCACACAGCGCCATCACCCATTATTAACCTACGAAGATAGCTAATAATCAGCAAATACCATCTCTCATCCTCCGCCCACACCCCTCTACCACTAGCCAACCCCACCCCTCTACACACCCTATCCGGCTCCGACATCACTCCTAGTCGGCACCTATACAGCCCCCAGCTAGCCCCCATGCCACTCTTAGCCCCCACCCTTCGCAGTCCTCCTTATTAGACCTATTAGACCCATTAGACCTACTCCCCCTACTACCTCCACCCCAAAAGAGCTAGGCTATCGCCCTCGGGGCGGTAGCCTAGCTGATGAGAACGAGGGCGAGCTCTAGTGGGCGAGGTCCTCGAAGCGGCGTGTGCGGGCGAGCATACATGCCCCGATGAGCCCGGAGCCGATATAGAAGCACCTGCATCCTTGGGTAGATTTATCCTATATCCCCCTACTACCTAGGAAGGGAAAGTATACACGCAGGTATACCCTCTACAGGGCTCTCATCCGTACCCCTCTTGGGGGCTACACGCTCGGAGTACTCACTACTGTAGCCCTATCCCCATTACACAGCAGAGTCCCTTCGGTAGAGGTAGAGGGGGTACTCAGGGCTCGAAGACGGGTGGAGAGGGTCTCCGCAAGGGTCTCTGCCGTCACATAGTCCGTCGTCGAAAGACGTAGGGGGGTGAGGGCATACTTGGTGAGGATCTGATCCTTGAGCCCATCTCGGTAGCGCTGGGTTGTACTCCCCTGATGATAGCTCCAGCCGTCTACCTCTAGAGCGATGAGGGGCTTCCTGGTGAGCCTATTATATATGAGGAAGTCTACGTGGGAAAGGGGGGATCGGACGAAGGTGCGCTCCTCCTCGTCGAGGGGACTTAGGTCTGCTAGGAGTCTACCGAGGGGATAGTGCGTGAGCACGGCAAGACTACCCCAACCACGCAGTCTTGAGAGAGCCTCCTCAAGAGCCTCATAGAGGAGTCGCTCGGAGAGCTGTTCGCCTGCGGGTACAGGGTGTGAGGCTAGGTAGTCCATTCGCTCCGTAGTGTACTGCTGGTAGAGGAGGTCAAAGACGGAGCGTAGACGACTCTCGGTGACCTCGAAGTTGTGGTAGCGTGTGTAGTCAATGAGCTGGGCGAGGTTGGACATTGGGGGGAGGTCGTTGCCGGTAGCCACAACATAGAGGCTCTTCTTAGCACGGGAGATAGCGACATTGAGAAGGTTAGCATCGTCAGAGAACGTAGTCGGGGCATTGTCTGTCAGGCTCATGATGATGGTGTCACACTCCCGCCCCTGGTACTTGTGTACTGTACTTGCCACCTCCCGCCCTAGAGCGGTATTGATCGCCTGCGCCTGTGCCCTGTAGGGAGTGATGACCCCTACACTACCAGACGTGGAGAGGTGAGGGATGATCTCCCGAGTGATGACCTCGACCTCTCGTTGGTTGAGGTGTCCACGGGCATGATTACCCTTTGCGGTCTGTATGACCCGTAGTACATCCTCCTCGCCCGAATCTGTCGTCATGGGGATGAGCCGACCGCCATAGAAGCGCTGGTTGCAGAACTCGATGATCCTCGGATGGCACCTATAGTGCTCCCTGAGTAGAGTCACAGGAGCTCCACAGAAGACCTGTGCTGAGGAGCTCAGGAAGCTATTATATCGAGGATCGTAGCACTCCTTGATCTGGTAGGTATCCGCTATTGCCTCTAGAGCGAGGGCCTCCTCTCGCCCCACGACATTGGGTAGCTGCATATCGTCGCCGACGATGACGGCATTGCGGGCAGAGGCTAGTGCCAGCACCCCCGTCGTGAGGTCTACCTGCGAGGCCTCATCCATGATTACATAGTCAAAGACCTCGTCGGGACTAATACACCCCCGAGCCATATAGGTCGTGCTCACGACGATCGGGTACTCCCGGAGGAAATCCTCACTATGAGCCTTGATATCTTGTAGTCGGAAGGTCGGGCGTACGCCCCCCCGATAGCGAGAGGCTAGCTCATGCTTGAGGAGGCCGAGGGAGGCTGAGGTGAGCTCTTGCAGCCTTCCCGCTAGGTCTACACGACGCAGACGCTCCGTCGCGGCCTCTATCTCGCGCTCTATCTCCAGCCTTCGCGAGATGTAGTAGGCCCGCTCTAGAATCTTGGCCATTTGATTGAGCTCTGTACGTAACAGGCCAAAAGCTCGCCACCCAAGTACTAGAGACCAACGCAAGCGCATCCAGTAGCCGAACTGCCGCCCCTGCTCGGCCATCCTCCGACAGAGGGAGAGGAGCTTCATTAGCTTAGAGGCGCGTGCCCTCTGGAGCCAGTTCTGCACCTCCGTATCTTCCTCCTGAAGCTGATCGTAGTATTTGACTTCGCACTGTAGTGCCTCCTTCTCTGCTCTTAGCTGTGCGATCCTTGTCTGATCCTCAAAGGCTCGTGAGACGACCTCATACGCAGAGCACACCTGTGCGCTCGCCGTCGAGGGGCGAGATAGCTTCCAACCTTCTAGTTCGGGATATGCTCCCTCTTGCCGGGCAATGAACTCCTGTTTATTAACACGACTCCCTAGCTGGGCGACGAGGAAGCCAAGCCCTGCGCTCTGAAGCTTCTCTACGACATTCTCTACGGCGGTATTGTTATTGGAGACGACGAGGACAGACTTTCCCATCAGGAGGAGGTTGGCGATGATATTGAGGATCGTCTGTGTCTTTCCCGTCCCAGGAGGGCCTTGGATAAAGCTCACTTGGTGGGTGAGCGCCGCTACTACCGCATCCATCTGACTGCCATTGCACCCAAAGGGGTAGTAGACCCTATCTGGTCGTTTATATTGGGCCAGTGGGGTCTTATCTCCGAGATACTGAGCTAGGGGTACATTATCTCGCATCAAGTCTACCAGACTATACTGCTTCACTAGAATATTTGCCCCATCCTCTGAGGATAGCCCCGTCTCCTGTGCTATTCGCATGAGATAGCTCCAGAGTGAGCCTCCCCCATGAGCTATAGGCATGCGGGTGATATAGACTTCCCCATGATGGAGGTTCTGCGCACATCCATTGCTATCATATATCCGATAGTACATTTTCTCCCCTCGGACAAATAGAAGAATCTCAGCGACATTCCTCACCCTCCTATTGCGGACGAAGAGCCCCCGATCTTCGAGCTCTATCCGCTTGGGGTGTGTGATATAGCAGAGTCGGCGAGAGCTGTAGGTATAGAAGCGGGAGGGAGACCCCCTAAAGGAGACTCTATAGCTCCCATTGTCAAGCTGCTTAATCCAGCGAATCCGCTCCGTGATAAACATCTGCTTACTACCCTCGTGCTGAAGGTCTATGATCATACATTCTTTGGGGTTCATAGCTAGCTACTATACTGGGGGATCATTTCTTCCTCGTGGTAGAGGCTGTTGGTTCTGGGCTCTCTAGGGCTCGGTGTATATAGGTAGGATCTGAGTCCTATATAGGGATTATAAAGAGCAGAGGCTACCACCTCAGAGTGGTATTCTCTGGGACAGTAGCCTCTGCTCTGAAGGGAAAGGTGGACACTTGATCTAGCGGGCGAGATCCTCGAAGCGGCGTGTGCGGGCGAGCATACACGCCCCGATGAGCCCAGAGCGGTCGCCGAGGGTGGCTGTCTCGATGCGGGTGTCACGGGTGACGACACTCATCGAATAGGTACGCACCGAGGCCTCGACATGCTGGGTGAGGAAGCCATTGGAGTCGGCTAGACTTCCCCCGACGATGACGAGCTCGGGATTGAAGATATTGATGAGGTTGGCGATCTGCTTACCCAGCTGTAGCCCCATCTCACTGAGCACCTCTAGGCAGAGCATATCCTCCTGCTGGCAGGCCTCGATGAGGTGGGAGAGCTTGAGGTCACCACCCTTGGCGACAATCGGTGAGAGGATAGAGTTCTCTCCTGCACGGATGCGAGCCTGCACCTTGCGACACATCGCCTGCCCACTGACCTCGGTCTCGAGGCAACCCTTCTTGCCACAGTGGCAGAGGATCTGGTTGTTGTATATAGAGATATGCCCCAGCTCCCCAGAGAAGCCAGACTTACCGAAGTAGATCTGCCCATCGAGGATCAGTCCGAGACCAAGCCCCCAGCTGACATTGACATAGAGGGCAGAGTTCACACCGAGGTCCTTAGCACAGCCCTGGGTAAACTCCCCAAAGGCCATCCCACGGGTATCATTGTCGATAGAGACCCGCATACCGATACGCTCGCTGATGGTCTGCGAGAGGGGACGGTCGGGGAAGAAGTTGAAGAGGTTATAGCTATATCCCGTGACGGGGTTGATACGGCCCGGGATATTGATATTGACGTTGAGGATCTCCTCCTGACACAGAGCATGTCGCTCGATGAAGAGCTGGATCTCCTGGCAGATGACCTCGAGTGCCTCGGGGGTATTCTCCAGGCTGTAGGGGATACCGTAGTCCTCGTGTGAGATGTGTCCCTGTAGGTCGATAAGGCCGATATTCAGATAGCTACGCTTGACGTCTACACCGATGAAGTAGCCCCCTCGTGGGCTGAGCCCAAAGAGGACGGGGAAGCGTCCGATACCTATCTCCAGCTTGCCCTGGAGCTCGATACTGCCAGCATCCTGGAGCTCCTGTAGGATCTTGGCCGCAGTCGGGACGCTGACGTACAGCTCCTTGGCGATCTCGTTCATCGTCGCCGTCTGGTGTACGAGCAGGTAGTTGATGACTCGTAGCTTGTGTTGTCCCTTCTTGGTCTTCTGCGTGATATCTTCGAGTAACTGCGATGTCATGTATGGGTCGTCTGTAGTAGTAGTAGTATGAGTGTATATGCCGTGGTGTTCGTAGGTTGTATGGGGGACTACTTGCTCTGGGGGCTCTTGGGGCGACTAGAGCGTCCCTTCTGCGGACGGCGTCCCTGTCCCTCACCCCGTCCCTTGGGGTGGCGGCCGCCAGAGCCTTTGCCCTGAGAGCGGTCAGAGCGTACCCGTGCCTCGGGGCGATACTCGGGGGTTGGGCCGAAGGCTGGGTCGATGGGGATCTTGTAGATCACACGACCGAGGAAGTCCTCTATGCGTCCAAAGCCCGGCTGCTCCCGCTCACTGACGAAGGTGATGGCCAGCCCCTCGTCGTTGCCTCCACGAGCTGTACGACCGATGCGGTGCACGTAGTCCTCGGGGTCGTGGGGGATATCGTAGTTGATGACCATGCGGATATTGTCGATGTCGATACCTCGGGCGACGACATCGGTCGCGACGAGCAGGTCTACATTACCTGCCTTGAACTGGCGCATGACCTCCTCGCGCTTCTCCTGCGCTAGGTCGGAGTGCATCTGCTCCACACGTATCGAGAGGCGGCTCATGGTGGCTGCGAGTTCCTTGACCTTCATCTTGGACGAAGAGAAGATAATGGTGCGTGTCGGAGGGGTCTCCTCGAAGAGGTGCGTCAGGATACGTAGCTTCTGTGCTTCGTAGCATACGTAGGCCGACTGGATGATACTCTCGGGGGGGCGGGAGATGGCGAGCTCCACCTCGGCTGGATCGTGGAGGATCGTACGGGCGAACTTCTTGATCTTCGGGGGCATTGTCGCCGAGAACATCACACGCTGTGAGCTACGCGGGATCTCCTTATTGATAAGGAGTATATCCTCCTGGAAGCCCATGTCCAGCATGCGGTCGGCCTCATCGAGGACGAAGTAGCTCACACCCGATAGGTCGGCGTGCTGGAGGTTGATCAGGGAGAGTAGACGCCCTGGGGTAGCGATGATGATGTCGGCACCCTTCGCTAGACCTCGGCGCTGCTGCTCCCACGTGATGCCGTCCGTACCCCCATAGATAGCTACGGAGGAGATAGGCAGGAAGTAGGAGAAGCCCTCCACCTGCTGCTCGATCTGGATCGCCAGCTCTCGTGTAGGAGCCATGATCACGGCGTTCACCTTCTCGGGATCGCCCTCGCCTCGGCTGAGGCGGTTGATGATCGGCAGGAGATAGGCGGCGGTTTTCCCCGTACCCGTCTGGGCACAACCGATCATATCACGCCCCTCGAGGAGCAGTGGGATCGTCGCTTCCTGTACGGGCGTCGTCTCGTAGAAGTTCATTGCCTCGAGGCCATCCAGGACCTCATCCTCCAGATCTAGTTCATCGAAATACATATTCCAGCAACTGTTTTATGAGCAAATGTACCGCTTTTTCACGAACCTCCCAGAGAGACCCTAGAGCCTACCCTGCCAAATGAACAGCCCCCGGCGCTCCAGCCCCCCCAGCGGGAGGGGCTCATGGGAGAGGGCATAGAGAGCAGCCCCCGAGCCCGTGAGTAGGGCAAAGGTCGCTCCTAGGTCGTAGAGTACTCCCTTGAGCCGTGCCAGCTCGGGGTAGAGGGGGAAGAGGCTGTCCTCGAAGGCATTGGTGAGCTCCCCTCGCCACCGCTCTACTGGCTGTGCCAAGGTCTGCTCTAGGGGGACGGCTCGCGGCTCGATCGCACGTAGCCCACCGAAGGCCTCCCGAGTCACGATGTGTAGCTCGGGCTTGACGACGGTGAGGTAGAGCCCCCCGAGGTGGTCGAGGCAGAGGGGCGTAAGGACCTCGCCGATCCCACGTCCTACGGCGGGGACATTGCGCACGAAGATGGGGCAGTCTGCCCCTAGGGTCAGCGCTACGGCCTCCAGCTCCTCGTCCGTGAGCCCTAGGGCAAAGAGCTCATCTAGGGCTCGGAGCATAAAGGTGGCATCAGCCGATCCTCCGCCGAGGCCTGCCCCCGAGGGGATCACCTTCGTCAAGCGTATATGTAGTGGGGGGATAGGGCGCAGGGTTCGGAGAGCTCTCACGGCTCGGAGCACGAGATTGTCTGCTATAGCACCCGTCTCGATACCGCCCTGTACCTCTAGTTCATCCTCGGGACCTTCGCCCGGCTCTATCTCTAGGGTATCACACAGCGGTATGGGCAGGAAGCCCGTCTCCAGCAGGTGGTAGCCATCGGGGCGCTTACCTACCACGTAGAGACCTAGGTTAATCTTTGCGTTCGGATAGACGATCATACTCGGGTCTAATAATGCGAGGAGCGAGACTCGATAAGATTGCTCTTAATGAGTCTCGCTCCACTGATGTACGCGGGATGAGATTTGAACTCACACGCCGTAACCGGCACTACCCCCTCAAAGTAGCGTGTCTACCAATTTCACCACCCGCGTATCTATAAGATCTCTTGCAAACGATAGACTCTCTCTTTCTGGAGTGGAGTGCCCGGGACAGGACTCGAACCTGCACGTCTTTTGAACACTCGCACCTGAAACGAGCGCGTCTACCAATTCCGCCACCTGGGCTGACCCGTTTGCACTGCAAAGGTACAACAAATTTCGATACCACCAAATCTCCCTACGCACAACACCCTCTGGGGAGCATATCCCACTAGCTCCGCCCCGGTCGCTCCTATATATTATAGGTATCCATCGAGCCCTCCCGACTCACGGGATCGATCCCCCGAGCTCACCCTCGAGCCTAGACGACGAAGCGGCGAGACATAGAGGGCTGACGCATGAAATCACTATAGTGCGAGGGCAAGGTCGTGAAGGAGTATACGCCGGAGATAGAAGTATCCGTGTCCTAGGCTAGATATGCCCAGCGAATACCTCCTACCTAGGAGGGATGAGTATACACGTGTGTACACAACTGTATACCCACGTGTACACAACTGTATACACGCGTGTACACTACCTCGCTCTAAGTATATCCTCTATAGGGCTCGCTTGTGTGTCTATTCCTTGGGGATAATACATGGTATCTTTAGTGATGGGCTAAGTCTCCCTGAGATATGAAATGATACCCCCGAAGATCCAAAGGCAGGAGAGCAAGCGAGATCATGCGTTGGCTCTGGGCGAGACATAGAGAGTATATTCCTCTCATTTGGCGTAACTTTGTGAGAGGATTACTTATTTAGACTATCGCATTGGAATACGTTTTTTCGCTGGAGATGAAGGTGCGCGACTACGAGTGCGACCTACAGGGCGTCGTCAATAACGCCAACTACCAACACTACATGGAGCATACCCGACATGAGTTCCTCGAGAGCCTCGGGGTGAACTTCGGGAAGATGCACGAAGATGGGCTGGACGCCTTCGTCTCTAAGGTCACCATTGCCTATAAGAAGAGCCTTAGGAGTGGAGACTTCTTCCGCTCTGCGCTCACCTGCCAGATGCGTGGCCCCAAGCTCACGTTCTACCAGGATATCCTCCATACCGACGGCAGTCTAGCCGCCCGTGGTGAGGTCGAGTGCGTGCTGGTACGTGATGGACAACTCACCCGTGGGGAGTTCTTCGCCGACCTCCTCAAGGACGTCTTGAGCTAAGCCCCCCGAAACCTACCCTCCCCCCAACTCCAAGAGGAACAGCCTCTCCCCATCCATTACCCCCTAGACAATGGCAAAGAAGATCGTAGAGACCCCCCTGATGAAGCAATACATGGAGATCAAGGCTAAGCACCCAGATGCTATCTTGCTCTTCCGTGTCGGGGACTTCTATGAGACCTTCAGCGAGGATGCCATCGCCGCAGCAGAGATCCTCGGGATCACGCTGACCCGCCGTGCCAATGGCTCGGCGATGCACATCGAGCTGGCAGGCTTCCCCCATCATGCCCTAGATACCTACCTTCCCAAGCTGGTGAGGGCAGGTAGACGGGTCGCCATCTGCGATCAGCTGGAGGATCCCAAGCTAACGAAGAAGCTCGTCAAGCGTGGAATTACCGAACTCGTCACTCCAGGGGTCGTCACGGGGGATAACGTCCTGCACAACAAGGAGAATAACTACCTCGCTGCCCTCTACCTCCCCGAGGGAGGGCAGGGGAGCCTGTCTCTGCTGGATATCTCTACGGGGGAGTTCCTAGTCTCCGAGGGTACGATCGAGCACCTCGATAAGCTCCTATCCTCCTACCAGCCGAAGGAGGTACTCGTGGAGCGGAAGGCTCGTGCGGCCTTTGACCGAACCTTCGCTTGGCGGGGCTTCGTCTTCGAGGTGGAGGACTGGACGTTTGCCGTAGAGAATAACCGCCAGAAGCTACAGAACCAGCTAGGGGTGAAGAGCCTCAAGGGGCTAGGCCTAGAGCAGAAGCCCCTATCCATAGCCTCCGCTGGAGCTATCCTTAATTACCTAGAGCTCACTAGCCATAACGAACTCAGCCACATTACCACCCTGCGCAGTATAGACCGACTGGGGATGATGCGGCTCGACAGCTTTACCTTCCGTAGCCTAGAGATTCTGCAGTCTATGAGCCCCGAGGCGGGACATAGTCTGCTGGACGTAGTAGACGCTACGGCGACGCCTATGGGAGGGCGACTGCTCAGACGCTGGCTCTCCTTCCCGCTGATCGACCTAGAGGAGATCCACAGACGACAGCGCATTGTGGCCACGCTGGTGCGTGATAGCGAGCTGCGCCGCGAGCTCGGCGAATGCTTCGCTGGCATCGGTGACCTAGAGCGTATGACGAGCAAGGTCGCCATGGGGCGTATCTCCCCCCGAGAGGCTCGTGCCTTGGCGCAGGCTCTGCGAGCTGTGGGTGAGGTAGCCCAGCTAGCACAATCCACCCCAGAGGAGAGCTGTCAGGAGCTACGTCAGTTGGCGGAGCATCTGGAGCTCTGCGAAGCTCTCGTGGAGGACATCGAGCAGAGCTTGACCGAGGAGCCCCCTGCTGCCCTAGGACGTGGTGCGGTGATTGCCTCGGGGATCAATAGTGAGCTAGATGAGCTCCGTGACCTCTCAGCCCACGGCAAGGACTACCTCGTACAGCTACAGGACAGAGAGAGCAAGCAGGCAGGTATACCGCTGAAGATTGCCTTCAATAACGTCTTCGGCTACTATGTCGAGGTGCGCTCTACCCATACCAAGGATGTCCCCGAGAGCTGGACACGCAAGCAGACGCTAGTCGGAGCTGAGCGGTATATCTTCCCCGAGCTCAAGGAGTACGAGGAGAAGATACTCGGTGCCGAGGAGCGCATAGCGGTGCTGGAGGGACGTCTCTATCAGGAGCTCGTCCTGCGCATAGCTCGCTACATACAGCCCCTACAGCGCAATGCGCGTACGATAGCGCAGCTAGACTGCTTGACCTCGCTTGCCCTAACGGCCGAGACCAATCGCTACGTTTGTCCCGTGGTGGACGAAGGGCGAGTCATAGATATCAAGGCGGGTCGTCACCCCGTGATCGAGCGACAGCTCCCCTTCGGCGAGAGCTACGTACCTAATGATGTACGGCTTGGCTCTGACGACACCCAGATCATGGTCATCACCGGGCCTAACATGAGCGGTAAGTCCGCACTCCTTCGCCAGACAGCACTCATTACCCTGCTAGCTCAGATCGGCTCCTTCGTCCCAGCCGAAGCGGCACATATAGGACTCATTGATGGGATCTTCACCCGAGTGGGTGCTTCGGACAATATCTCTCGGGGCGAATCGACCTTCATGGTCGAGATGCAGGAGGCAGCGAGTATCCTCAATAGCCTCTCTGACCGATCACTCATCCTCTTCGACGAACTTGGGCGAGGTACGAGTACCTACGACGGGATCTCCATCGCTTGGGCGATCATTGAGTACCTACATGACAACCCCTTTGGCCGCCCCAAGACCCTCTTCGCCACCCACTACCACGAGCTCAACGACCTAGAGAGTAGGCTGGAGCGAGTGAAGAACTACAATGTCTCCGCCCGAGAGGTGGAGGGCAAGATGCTCTTCCTGCGCAAGCTCATAGCTGGTGGCAGTGAGCATAGCTTCGGTATTCAGGTCGCCCGCCTAGGCGGTATGCCCCAGTGTATCACCCAGCGTGCTACGGAGATCCTCGAGCAGCTGGAGCAAGCACACCTACATGAGGTGACGGGGCTAGGCTCAGAGATCAAGATCACGAGGGCAAGCAAACCCACCAGCACACCTAGCGAAGGGGTGCAGGGGGTACAGATGAGCTTCTTCCAGCTCGATGATCCCGTCCTCTCTGACATACGTGAGCGTCTCCTGCAGGTGGACATCAACAGCCTAACCCCACTGGAGGCACTGAACAAACTGAGCGAGATACAGCGCCTCCTGACGACACCCCAATAACATCCCTTTCCCATGCCCTATCTACAGCTGACACTACACTACCACTATCCCACCAGCGAGACCTCTATCTCTGACGAAGACCTCAGCGACTGGCTGATCTCCGAGCTGGGCACCATAGGCTTCGAGAGCTTCGAGCAGGGTGAGGGGATGGTGAAGGCCTTCATCCCTGAGCAGGACTATCGTGAGGAGGCGACACGTGAGCTCCTCACCGCCTTCCCCCTCGAGGGCTTTACCTGCGACTTCGCTACGGAGCTCCTCCCCGAGGTTAATTGGAACGAGGAGTGGGAGAAGAACTACTTCCAGCCTATCCTCCTCGGCGAAGGGCAGTGCCTCATACGTGCCCCCTTCCATGAGCCCCGTCCCGAGCTACCGATGGAGATCATCATTAGCCCCAAGATGGCCTTCGGTACCGGCAACCACGAGACGACCTCCCTCATCTGCTCCTGGCTCCTCGGGCACGACCTCGGGGGACTACGTGTGCTGGATATGGGCTGTGGTACGGGGATTCTCGGCATCATCGCCCTAAGGTGTGGAGCTTCCTCTCTCACCGCCATAGACATAGACCCCTGGGCCTATGAGAATGTCCACGAGAACGCTGCCCTCAATGCCGTCTCTGTCGATGAGATCATCTGCGGTGATGCCTCCGCCCTAGAGGGTAAGGCTCCCTATGACCTGATCCTAGCAAATATCACCCGCAACATCCTCCTGGAGGATATGCCTCGCTACGTAGCCGTCATGCACTCGGGCAGTAGACTACTCCTCAGTGGCTTCTACGAGGAGGATATACCGCTCCTCGTAGATCGGGGAGCGGAGCTCGGCCTAGAACTCGTCTCGAGCACTTCGCGCCACCGCTGGTCACTCGTCGAGCTCCTCAAGCCCTAACCTTACCGACCCTACTCATCAACTCATACATAGTATAGACCAATGACACGAACGACTACCCTTCGGCTCCTAGCCCTCGCCCTCACGGCGCTCGTCTCGGCTCCTCGCTCCGAGGCCGCACAGCACGGTCGCCCTCGACTAGTGGTCACGATGATGGTAGACCAGATGACCTGGGACTACCTCTATCGCTACCAAGCACGCTTTGTCGATGGAGGCTTCAAGAGGCTCCTCTCTCGGGGCTTCAACTGCGAGAATACACGCATCAACTACATCCCTGCCTACACCGCCATCGGCCATAGCTCCGTACACACGGGGAGCGTGCCCGCTATCCATGGTATAGCAGGCAACGACTTCTTCAAGGACGGCAAGCCCATCTACTGCACGCAGGACACCCTCGTAGCCTCCGTAGGGGTACCCAACGGTAAGAGCGGGCAGATGTCGCCACGTAACCTCCTGACGACCACCATCGCCGACGAGCTACGTATAGCTACCAACTTCCGCTCTAAGACCATCGGTGTCGCCATCAAGGACAGAGCCTCTATCCTTCCCGCAGGGCATACGACGAACGGAGCCTATTGGCTCGATGATGCCTCTGGGCACTTCATCACGAGTACTTACTATCGTACAGACCTGCCTGATTGGGTCAAGAAGTTCAATGCACGTGGTCGAGTCAAGGAGCTCCTCAGCCAAGGCTGGAAGCCTCTCTATGACCTCAAGACCTATCGGGAGAGCACTGCCGACAAGAACGACTACGAGCAGCCCTGGGGCAAGAAGGGTGAGATCCCTGCTACCCTACCTCTCGACACCAAGAAGCTGATGAAGACCGAGGGACTCGGGGTGATCCGCACGACGCCCTTTGGGAATACACTGACCTTTGAGATCGCCAAGGCTGCTATCGAGGGCGAGCATCTGGGCGAAGGTGAGGAGACTGACTTCCTTGCCATGAGCCACTCGGCGACGGACTATGTGGGACACCGCTACGGGACGTTCGCTGTGGAGACGGAGGACACCTACCTGCGCCTAGACCGAGACCTAGCTGACTTCCTTAGCTACCTAGATAAGAAGGTCGGGGAGGGCGAATACCTCTTCATCCTCACCGCCGACCACGCAGCAGCGCACAACCTCACCTTCGACAAGGACCACAAGATCCCCGGCGAGGCGCTACGCTCCGATATAGCACGTCAGATCATCGACTCCGTGGTAAATAAAACCCTCGGAGCGAATGCCGGTGTCATACGTGCGTACTTCAACTATCAGGTCTTCTTCAACGATGCCCGTATCGACTCCCTCGGCATCAACCGCAGCGCCCTACAGCGCACCATCTGCCAGGCCCTCAAGGACAAGCTCCCCGGTGTCGCCTATGCCATCCTTGCAGACGAAGTCGTAAGCGCCCCCATCCCCGAGGCGATCAAGACACGTATCATCAATGGCTACCGCAAGGGGCGTAGTGGCGACATCTTCGTCATCCCCGACCCAGGATGGTACTCCAAGGGTAGTGCGGAGACCCCACGTGGCACGACGCACGGTGTCTGGTCGCCCTACGACACCCATATTCCCCTCATCTTCATGGGTAAGGGTATCCGTCAGGGGCATCTCTACCGTGAGACGAACATCACGGATATCGCCGCCACGCTAGCGGCGCTACTGAAGACCCAGTACCCCAGTGGCTGTATCGGCCATCCCATCACCGAGGCCTTCGCAAACGAAGACTAACAAGACGCTCCACCCACGTCCACGTAAAGGACAGGGATAGAGAATAAATAGAAGCGACACACTGAGCTGGGGCTCAGTGTGTCGCTTTTACTTTGTGTGAAGAGGGTAGGCTGTGGCTACTGCGCTACCTTGCGGTCGGTGAAGATGTAGACTCGGTCACCGGGGCGTACCTTCTCGGGGACTGCGATGGAGCAAACTTGGCCTTTGACGGCTCGCTCTACGGGATCCATCTCGACACGGATCTCCTCGATGGTGAAGCGTACAAGCCCCGTCGTCTGACCCGTGATGAGGATCTCGTCCCCCACCCGGAGCTCCCCACTCTCTACGGCAAACTCTCCGACACCGATCTTGGAGAAGTACTTGTTGGTCTTGGCTACATAGACCTTCTGCTTCGTGGCGGAGGAGCCATAGCTCGAAGTCCATTCCCCGAGCCTTTGTCCCAGATAGTAGCCATCCCAGAAGCCACGGTTGAAGACCTCACCGAGGTGCTTGTCCCACTGCTCCACACGTGCCTCATCGAACGTCCCAGCGAGGTAGCTGTCTACGGCCTCTCGGTAGGCACGCACGACGGCATCGACGTACTCGGGGCCACGAGCACGCCCCTCGATCTTGAGTACCCGCACGCCCGAGTCCAGCATCTTGTTGAGGAAGTGGATCGTCTTGAGGTCCTTGGGGGACATGATATACTCGTTGTCCACCTCCAGCTCGATACCGGTCTCCTTGTCCCGCACCTCGTAGGAGCGACGGCAGACCTGGGAGCAGGAGCCACGGTTGGCACTCTTGCCGTGCTCGTGGAGGCTTAGGTAGCACTTGCCCGAGACCGCCATGCAGAGGGCTCCGTGGGCGAACATCTCGATACGTATGGGCTGACCTCCGGGCCCGAGGATGGGCTCCTCGAGGATCGCACGGTGGATAGCTGCCACCTGATCCATATTCAGCTCACGGGCTAGGACCACGACGTCGGCGAACTGAGCATAGAAGCGCAGCGCCTCGACATTGGTGATATTGAGCTGGGTGGATAGGTGTACCTCTACACCGATACTACGAGCGTAGAGCATAGCAGCCACGTCGGCAGCGATGATGGAGGAGACCTCGGCATCCTTAGCGGCATCGATGATACGACGCATGAGCTCGAGGTCTTCGTCATAGATGATCGTATTGACGGTGAGGTAGCTCTTCACCCCGTGCTCACGGCAAATCCCTGCGATGCGGTAGAGGTCTTCGGTGGTGAAGTTATTGGCACTCTTGGAGCGCATGTTCAGCCCTTCGATGCCGAAGTATACAGAGTCAGCTCCCGCATTGATCGCCGCCATGAGCGACTCATACGACCCGACGGGAGCCATGATTTCATATTCGTTCCTATTCATTAGTGATAACCATTCATTTAGCCCACAAAGATAGTGCAAAATGAGCCAAGCCTAGGGATCACGTGCACTCCTACCCAGGGCTGACGTATGAAATCGCTATAGTGCGAGGGCAAGGTCGTGGGGGAGTATACGCCGAAGATAGAAGTATCTATGTCTTAGTCTGGATATGCCTAGCAAAGACTTCCTACCTAGGAGGGATGAGTATACACGTGTGTACACATCTGTATACCCACGTGTACACAACAGTATACACGCGTGTACACTACCTCGCTCTAAGTATATCCTCCGTAGGGCTCACTTGTAGGTCTTTCCCTTGGGGATAATGCCTAGGATCTTTAGTGGTGGGCTAAAGCTCCCTAGGATATGAAATAATCCCCCCGAAAAAACAAAGGTAGGAGTGTGCGAGCGAGATCATGCGTCGGACCTAGTGCCCCCGGGGGGGCTCGTCCCCTCCGATAGGCTAGCCTCGCTCCCCGTCAGGCACGCACCCCGCTTAGGTATGCTCCATGAGCCCTATCTAGGCACTATCGAGGGGGCTCAAAACGCTCTCGGTATGATCGCCTCTGCGCTCTCGGTAAGAACGCTGAGGCGATCATTATAGGAGCGCTGAGACGCTCTCGGTAAGAACGCTTCAGCGCTCTCGGTAAGGGCGCTGAGACGCCCTCAGTAAGGGACTCTTCACCCCTGCCACAACGCCTGTGACTACAGGGCTCTCTACCCTATTCGGGCTATCCACCCCGGGGCTAGGACGGGTAGCTCTCGATGAGGCTAGGAACCTTCGTAGAGACTACGACCTCCCCCCGAGAAGCTATACCACCCGCTATTTGCCACAAAAAGACTAACTTTGGTAGAGTAAATGGACATGATGCTTGGATGAAGGATCTACCACTCTTTTACGCACCCCAGCTGCGCGAGGAACAGCAGCTCCCTGAGGCCGAGGCCTTACACGCGATCAGAGCTCTACGTACCTCTGTCGGCGACGAACTGCTCGTCACCGATGGCCGGGGTACACTCTATGAGACCGTCGTCACCGCCGTGGATCGCCGTCACTGCCTCGTCTCGATCACTAGAGAGGAGACTTGGCACAAGTACTGGCCCGCACACTGGAGCATAGCTGTCGCCCCGACCAAGAATATCGACCGCATCGAATGGATGATAGAGAAGATGGTAGAGGTAGGTGTGGATGAGATCATCCTCCTTCGCACTAAGCACTCCGAGCGCAAGCATGTCCACACAGAGCGACTAGAGCGCATCGTACAGAGTGCGATGAAGCAGTCACAGAAGGCTCTCCTCCCCACCCTACGTACAGACGTCAGCGCAGCCGAGCTCTTCGCCGAGGCTCGGCAGAGCGTACGCCTCATCGCCCATTGCCGTGAGGGCATCAGCCCCGATCGGGTGACCATAGATCGTGCCTTCGTCCCCGGGGAAGATGTACTGATAGCCATCGGGCCGGATGGGGACTTCACGACCGAAGAGATCGAGGAGGCTCTACGCACGGGCTTCGTCCCCATCACCCTCGGGGAGAGCCGTCTGCGTACCGAGACGGCAGGGCTCATCGCCCTACAGTGGCTACACACCCTGAGTATGCTCCACCCACCATGTGACTAAGGAATAGTAAATAATAAATACCTAAAACAACCTTTTGACTCTTATGAAGCAGAGAGAAATCAAATTCAGCCTCATCTACCGCGACATGTGGCAGTCCTCGGGTAAGTATCAGCCCCGTCGGGATCAGCTCGAGCGTATCGCTCCCGTACTCGTCGAGATGGGCTGCTTCGCTCGTGTGGAGACCAATGGCGGTGCCTTCGAGCAGGTGAACCTCCTCTATGGGGAGAACCCCAACAAGGCTGTACGTGCCTTCACCAAGCCCCTGAACGAAGCGGGTATCCAGACCCACATGCTCGACCGTGGACTCAACGGTCTGCGTATGTTCCCCGTACCTGCCGACGTACGTCGCCTGATGTACAAGGTCAAGAAGGCTCAGGGCGTAGACATCACCCGTATCTTCGACGGGCTCAACGACCCACGTAACGTCATCCCCTCCATCAAGTACGCCAAGGAGGCTGGTATGATCCCACAGGCCACACTCTGTATTACCCACTCGCCTGTACACACCGTAGAGTACTACGCTAGCCTAGCCGACCAGTTCATCGCTGCTGGTGCCCCCGAGATCTGCCTCAAGGATATGGCTGGTGTCGGACGCCCTCGCTTCCTCGGCCGTCTCGTCAAGGCCATCAAGACCAAGCACCCCGAGGTCATCATCGAGTACCACGGCCACTCTGGCCCTGGCTTCTCCGTAGCCTCCATGCTCGAGGTCTGTGACAACGGTGCCGACATCATCGACGTAGCTATGGAGCCCCTCTCGTGGGGTAAGATCCACCCAGACGTCATCACCATCCGTGAGATGCTCCTAGACGCTGGCTACAAGGTACCCGAGATCAACATGGACGCCTATATGCGTGCTCGTGCCCTCACACAGGAGTTCATCGACGACTTCCTCGGCTACTTCATGGACCGCTCTAACCTCCTGACCTCCTCCCTACTCGTAGGTTGTGGTCTACCCGGTGGGATGATGGGCTCGATGATGGCTGACCTCAAGGGGGTACACGCTGGTATCAACATGCACCTACGCAAGAAGGGCGAGAAGGAGCTCACCGTAGACGACCTGCTCGTGCGCCTCTTCGACGAAGTAGCCTATGTATGGCCACGTCTGGGCTATCCCCCACTCGTCACACCATTCAGCCAGTATGTGAAGAATGTAGCTCTGATGAACGTCTACAACCTCACCATCGGCAAGGGTCGCTGGGAAGCTATCGACAACAACACCTGGGGTATGATCCTCGGTAAGTCCGGACAGCTCCCCGGTAAGCTCGATCCAGAGATCATCGCCCTAGCCAAGGAGAAGGGCCTCGAGTTCACGACCGAAGATCCACAGCTCAACTATCCCGATGCCCTCGACAAGTATCGCAAGGAGATGGCAGAGAACGGCTGGGAGCTCGGTGAGGACGACGAAGAGCTCTTCGAGTTCGCCATGCACGAGTCTCAGTATCGTGACTACAAGAGCGGTGTAGCGAAGGAACGCTTCCAGGCTGACCTAGACAAGGCCAAGACGGCTGCCCTCGTCAAGCAGGGCTACAGCGAAGAAGATGCACTGAAGGTCAAGCGCCAGGGCACAGAGCCTATCAGCGCCCCTGCCTCCGGTCAGATCATCTGGGAGGTAGATCCTGAGGATTACTCTACGGCACCTGCAGTAGGCACGGCTATCAAGACCAATGAGCCCCTCTGCTACATCCAGACGACCGCAGGGTACTTTGAGCCCGTGATCTCGAACTTCACGGGTCGCCTCAGCGAGGTCGTCGCTCAGGGTGCCAACATCCGCAAGGGTGAAGCTCTGGCCTATGTACGTCCCGCCGACCACGAAGAGCTCTTCACCGAGACAGAGCCCGAGCGTCTACAGCGTGTAGAGAAGCTCGAGGAGGTACGCCACGTCATCCGCAAGCAGAGAGGGGCAAAGTAGCCACCTCCGCACCCCCAATAAGCGATATGCCCCACTCCTCATAGGCTGAGGAGTGGGGCATATTATTTAGGCTTGTTCCTTAGGGTATCGGGATTAGCTTTACCCTAGGATGAGGCTCGGGAGAGGACTATTCGTGTGAGAGGAGCACCTCCTCATAGATCGTAGATAGCTCCTTGGCTATACGCTTCGGGGTGAACCGCTCTACGTAGCGCCTTCCCTCCTCGATCATCCTCTTGCGTAGGGAGATGTCGATGACTACCCGATCAATCATCGCCGCCAGCATAGTAGCATCCTTAGGGTCTGTATAGAGGCTATGAGGGCCACCAGCCTCCTCCAGACAAGAGCCCGTAGCACCGATGACCGGTACACCCGCATTGAGCGCCTCGATGATGGGGATACCGAAGCCCTCGAAGCGAGAAGGGTAGACGAAGACCTCTGCGCCAGCGTAGATACCCGGTAGGTAGCTATTGGGAACACCATGGAGTAGGTGCAGGCGGGAGAGGACTCCCATACGCCGAGCACACTCGAGCACGGTCTGTACGTAGGGTGTCTTGCGCCCCACGGCCACGAGGTGAAGCTCACGATCCTGGAGCTGTCCAAGAGCCTCGACGATGAGGGCGAGGTTCTTACGCTCCTCAACACTGCCGACGAAGAGGATGTAGCGCCGAGGTAGAGCGAAGTGCCCCCGTGCCTCTGCGACCTGCTCGGGAGTGATGGAGACGAAGGCCTCGGAGCAGCCTTGATAGACCGTCGTCACCCGCTCCTCCTCCACTCCGAAGATATCGATCACATCCCTACGGGTAGCCTCGCTGACGGTGATCACTCGGTCAGCATGTCGTGCAGAGGCTCCATACTTCTTGCGATAGAGGAGACGGTCAATGCCCTTGTAGAACTGCGGGTAGCGCACAAATGCCAGATCATGGATCGTCACTACCGTCCCGATGCGCCGAGCACGGTAGAGACCGATAGGGAGCTCATTGCTGAGCCCATGGTAGAGATCCACGTGCTGCTGGGGGAGCTGACGGGGCACGGAATAGTTGCGCCATATGCTTCCCCCAAGTAAAGCCAGCGCACGATGGGGAGCGAAGAGGTGCACGGAGCGGTGGCTGAGCAGTCGCTTGTAGAGGGCTGGATCACCCGTCGAGGGTGAGTAGAGCAGATAGCGGTTCTCTGGGCGAAACTCCGTCAGCGTCTCCAGCACGAAGCGACTATAGTTGCCTAGCCCCGTAGCGTTGTTCGTGATCCGCTTGGCATCGTATGCGATGGTCATATCTCAGCGTAGATAGAGAGGGGAGGACTAGCGTGCCCTATCCGCCCTATAGCGGAAGAGCACAGCAAAGAGGACAGCGACAATAGCAGCATAGGCAGCGAAGAGATACCAGCTTAGGCTCCAGCCTGCCAGGCGAGCATGCACATCATGCTCGCTGTAGACGAAGTGGCTAATGACCGCTTGTGCCCCGAGCGAACCGAGGGTAGCCCCGATCCCGTTCGTCATGATCATGAAGAGCCCCTGTGCGCTGGAGCGGATCGTAGGGTCAGTCTCCTTGTCTACGAAGAGCGAGCCCGAGACGTTGAAGAAGTCAAAGGCCACCCCATAAACAACCATACTCAGTAGGAAGAGCCAGACACCAGCCCCAGGATCGCCTAAGCCTAGGAAGGCGAAGCGGAGTACCCACGCCAGCATAGCGATCAGCATAACGATCTTGATACCGAAGCGACGCAGAGCGAAGGGGATGAGTAGGATACACAGCGTCTCCGATAGCTGGGAGAGCGAGATGAGGATATTGGCATGCTTGACCCCAAAGGTCTCGGCATAGGCAGGTATTTCACCGAAGGAACTGATGAAGGGGTTGGCAAAGCCATTGGTGATCTGTAGGCTTACCCCTAGGAACATGGAGAAGACAAAGAAGAGCGCCATCTTACGCTCCTTGAAGAGGGCAAAGGCCTTTAGCCCAAGAGCCTCCACCAGCCCCTTACCCTCGCCCTTAGGCGCCGTAGGGCAGTGGGGGAGTGTCTGGGCATAAAGTGCGAGCAGCAGCCCTATACCG
Source organism: uncultured Porphyromonas sp. (assembly GCF_905372525.1). Taxonomy (GTDB): domain Bacteria; phylum Bacteroidota; class Bacteroidia; order Bacteroidales; family Porphyromonadaceae; genus Porphyromonas. The sequence continues at coordinate 9,847 of NZ_CAJPPN010000024.1, read as the reverse complement.
CCCGAGATAGCAAACTGTCCACTAGTAGCCTCTACACCGATCAGGCTCACCGTGATCATCGTGCAGATGAAGCCCACCGTACCGAAGACACGGATCGGCGGGAAGCTCTTCACCAGATCCAGCCCAGCCTGCTCCAGCGAGGTATATGCCACAGAGTTGCTCAGTGCCAAGGTGGGCATATAGAAGGCCACGCTTAGCGTATAGATCGAGAAGAGTACCGAATAGCTCGGTGCCTCCGTCAGGCTGTAAGCGAAGAGTGCGAGCATCAGCCCCCCGGCGAGTGCGTGACACAGCCCTAGTAGACGCTGAGCGGGTATCCATCGGTCAGCCACGATACCCATCAGTGCGGGCATGAAGAGGGAGACGATCCCCTGGACAGCATAGAAGTTCCCAATACCCTCGGCGAAGCCTGCATCGCCGAGATAGCGACCCATGGAGGTGAGGTACGCGCCCCAGATGGCGAACTGAAGGAAGTTCATCACCGTCAGGCGTAGCTTGATGTGAGCGGAGTGCATGTGTGTATTGTGATTAAGATGAAAGAATACCCCCCGATCTCAGCACGTCCTCTGGTGGGCTACGTGCGGGGATCGGGGGGCTACCCCTATGGGGGACTCTTACTGCTTACGCTTAGCGGTGATGAAGCCTACACGTAGATGCTTAGCTTCCTTGGATAGGCGGACGAAGTAGGGGAAGAGCTCTTGCTCTAGGGTAATCGTCGAGCCCTGTGTACTGTTATAGGCCACTGGGATCATCCGTAGCTGGAGCGGTGTGGTGATCTGCCAGCCCGTACCCGAGGTGTAGGTAGCATGCTCGACGAGGTGGCGAGTGACGAGCTCGGCGATGTTGCTGAAGTTGTATACCTTCGACGCACTACGATAGGCATCCGAGAGGTAGGTCTTGCCCCGCTGTAGGGTAGGGCTCGTACTCTTGAAGAACTCCTCGGCCTGCTGCCTCGTCATCAGGAGCATATAGGTCGGGGGGTTCAGTAGTATCTTCGTCGGGTTATCTACCTGTAGGGAGACATTAGCAGCCGATAGGAGCCACGTGCGTCTGAAGAAGGTCTCCTTATCTACTCCGCTAGGTAGGGCAGGCGCTGTGCCGAGCAGGCGCTGCAGCTGATCGGCTGCTAGGGTAAGCTCCGTAGTGACTCCTGCAGGGCCCTTGACGTAGGTGTACTGGGTGCTTGGGGCAGTGAGCTTGGAGAGCTCGGTAGCACTGAGACCGTTGAGATGGGGAGTGAGCTCCGTATTGACAAAGGGCTGGGCATAGTGGACTACGCTATCCTTCTTCGTCTCGTGTGGGCGATGGTAGTGGAGTAGGAGACTGCTCTCTGCTATCTGGAGCATATAGCCCGCACCCGTCGAAGGGGTGACGAGGAGACCACCGAGGACATTCTTGCCAAAGGACTCCTGCGTAGCGAAGTACTCAGGGTGGCTCTTGGAGAGGTCGTAGATACGCTGACCGAGCTCCTTGGAGAGCGTGATCGAGACGAAGAAGACGGAGTCCGTACGGCTGATCTTCTGCTTGTAGGCGTCTCGGTCGGGGACGATGTTCCTTGAGCCCACGAGCGTCCCCGACTGGCGATAGCTCTCGAGGTCGCTCTGGGAGAGTATCCCTCCCGTGAAGCCCTTGGCTATCTCGTATACCTCTACCTTGATCGGGGCATTGAGGTTACCCTCACGGCGGGCATAGTAGAGACGTAGGGTAGTGGAGTCTATCGTGCCATCCTGGGGCTCAGGGGAGAGCTTGAAGTCCTGAGCCGTACGCACCTGGGTGATGTATTCTCCGCGCTGGCTCCCATACTCTAGGTCGTTGATGACCCCGAGGAGGGCTTTGTTGGTGGTCGAGTAGACCTTATCATCGGCGGTGGTCGAGGCGGTTAGCTGTAGGTAGGTCATCTCCCCCTGCACCTTGTCGCTCTCCGGCTGTACGCTCTCACCTATCTCGGAGAGACTATCGGAGCAGGAGGCCAGTAGGCCGAGACAGAGGAGGGCTAGACCTCGTGTGAGGGACTGGGTCTGTATCATGGAAGGATCTTCTTATAGAACTCGTTGTATACCTCGGCGTCAAACTCCTTGCCAGGGTAGGGTAGGAAGTGTGTTCCTCGCTCCTGGATGTACTCTAGGAGCTCAGGGCGCAGCTCGGCACTCCCCTGGACGATGCCGTGGGCATAGTGGATAGCTAGACGGCTCAGGGCTGTATAGTCCACCTTGCTCTGCATGGAGGAGACGGCGGAGGGCTTGATCTTGTCGTACTTCAGGGTATCGAAGAGTCGCTCGGGCATCTCGACGGGTTCAGCCTCGTCGTAGAGGGAGAAGACGAGCTTGGCCTTCTTCAGACACGGGTCTTCGTTGTAGTACTTCTTTAGGTAGAGCATCCCCAGCGCGGTGAAGGTACCGTGGCAGTGGATGATATCTGGGATCCAGCGTAGCTTCTTGATCGTCTCCAGCGCACCCCGCACGAAGAAGATCGAGCGCTCATCGTTGTCGTTCTCTCCCTTGGGCTCGGAGCCAAAGAGGCTCTTACGGCGAAAGAAGTCATCGTTGTCGATAAAGTACACCTGTAGGCGTGCCGTGGGGAGGGAGGCCACCTTGATGATCAGGGGGTGGTCGTTGTTGTTGATGATCATGTTGATCCCAGAGAGGCGAATGACTTCATGTAGCTGATTTCGTCGTTCGTTGATTACTCCGAAGCGTGGCATGAAGATACGGATGTCGTTCCCCGCCTCCTGGATGACTTGGGGTAGGCGACGTGCCGTTAGGGAGACATCTGACTCAGGTAAATAGGGAAATATCTCCTGCGAGATGTACAGTATACGTCTTGATTTCATTCGTCTATTATTTACCGAGAGTTCGCACTTAGGAGACCCGTTAGCCACCTGCCATAGAGCCCTGTCAAGACCCCATACACACTAGCTCGCTCCACCTGCCCCCTACAGCGGGCTACAGGGGGAGGGGCGAACCTCTCGGGTGCACATACCTTATACTTTACAAAGATACGGAATTCCCTCATACCTTGCCCCTTGCCTCTTCCTCTACTCCACACACATACGACACCCATAGCCCATCCTAGGGTGTAGCTATAGGCACGGAGCCCTCAGGGGACGACATCCCCTGAGGGCTCACCTCTATAACGTAGCTCCTACCTCCTTTATGCTCCTCGACACTGTCTCCTATGAGATCAGAGGCGAGGGCGAAGGGGGATAATAGGGCTTAGGAGAACACGGAGTGTGTAGGGACGATCCGTGGGGAGAAGGTACTTCGCCTGAGGTACTGCACCCCAGCTATTGTAGCACCCTAGTCCCATATGCTCACTATCGACGAGGAGCTGGGTGAAGGGGGAGCGAGGGATGAGCTCCGAGTGCTGCTGGGTCTTCTCGGGGTAGCCATCGAGGCTCTCCAGAGAGCGATTGAGTGCCGAGGCCATGAAGGGCTTATCCGAGCGCACCTCTAGCCCACGTCCCCCTCGGTCAAGGACACGATAGTAGCTGAGGTCACTCCTTAGCCCCGTCTCCTGTGGACGGATGTAGGAGTAGAAGAGCTCCTCGACGCTACTACGATAGAGCCCGAGGGGCTGGGAGAGCTTGCGGTCGGGATAGTTCTCTACAGGTCCTCGTCCGTAGTATACCACCTCATCAAGAGCCTTGGGGAGCTCCATCCGTAGGCCGAAGCGGAAGAAGTTCGGGCTCTTCCCCTCCGTAGCAGGCTGCATCGTCTGCTCGTAGAGGATATGCCCTGTGGCATCGATCGTGTAGTGGAGGGTTAGGCTAGCTCCGATACCCTCTAGGGTGTAGTCCGCCTGTAGCTGCAGTGTACCCTCCTTGCTCTCCTTGGTCTTGAGGGAGGTGAGCTTGAGGTGGGGCTTGCGCCAGGCCTCGTAGCGTCGCTGTAGGCCTGCCCCCATATCGTTGTCGGTAGGAGCTCGCCAGAAGTTGGGGCGTAGCTGATACCCCTCCTCCAGTAGGCTGATCCCTGCCACCTCGTAGCGGGAGACGAAGCCCGTATGACGGTCTATGTCTATCCTCCAGTCCGTACCCCGTACGACATAGTAGTTCCTATCGTTGTCCTCCAGCTGTAGGGGAGACTGTGCTCTCTCCTTGCCGAGCTCTAGGGCAGGCATCTGTCCACGCTGTAGGATGAGCTGCTCGTGAGCCACCTGAGTCCCTGCGGGGAGGATCCCATCGGCCTCACGAAGGACGAAGGAGAGCTGTAGCGTCACATCCTCCTCTCTGGAGACCTCGGGTAGGCGATAGGGTAGGGCGAGCTCTCCCGTCTGCTGAGCTGCTATAGCGGGTAGAGCAAGAGTACCCGACTGTACGGGTCGCCCCATCACCGAGAGCTCCCAGCGTAGATCGTAGCGACTGAGGTCGATGAAGAAGTATTCGTTGTGGAGCCTGATCTTGCCCGTCTGTGCATCCACTAGGCTGGGGCGGATACTTTGCTGTACGTAGCTCACCTCATGGGCATGTGGGTTGAGCTGGCGGTCGGGGCTGACCAGACCGTTGTCTAGGAAGTTATTGTCAGAGTAGTCATAGCGATTGAAGTCTCCACCATAGGCATAGAAGCTATGACCATCCCGTGTACGCCAGCGTAGCCCCTGATCGACGAAGTCCCAGATGAAGCCCCCCTGATACTGCGGATAGCGACGGATGAGCTCCCAGTACTCGTCGAAGCCCCCCTCGCTATTACCCATAGCATGCGCATACTCGCACTGTATGAGGGGCATCTTGGGGGAGCTCTCTAGGTACTTAATGATCTCCTGAGGCTGGCGATACATAGGGCAATAGATGTCGGTAGCCTCGAGACGCGAACGCTCATACTGGGCAGGACGTGTCGGGTCAAGCTTCTTCACCAGGGCATAGGCCGCTAGGAAGTTCGCTCCATGCCCCGACTCATTGCCGAGTGACCAGATGATGATACTCGGATGGTTGAAGCCCCGCTGTACATTATGCTCGTTACGCTCTAGGTGGGCACGTAGGAAGTCCTTGCGATGCGCTAGAGACTCCTTGCCGTAGCCCATGCCGTGAGACTCTAGGTTGGCCTCCGAGACCACATAGAGTCCATACTCATCACAGAGCTGGTACCAATAGTCGTCGTCGGGATAGTGGCAGGTGCGTACAGCATTCATGTTGAGCTGCTTCATCAGCAGGATGTCCTGACGCATACGCTCACGGGATACATAGTAGGCTCCGTCAGGGTCTATCTCGTGCCTATTGGCCCCCTTGATGAGGATCGGCTGACCATTGACTAGGAGCTGTCCCCCAGAGACACGTACGTCTCTGAAGCCTACCCGCTGGTGGATGACCTCGCCAGCTGTCCTGAGCTCTAGGGTATAGAGATAGGGGATCTCTGACGACCAAGTCTTGACCTCCCCGAGCTCAAAGGAGCCCTTCGCTGCACTGAAGCCCTTCTGCTCCAGCACCACCTGCCCCTCAGCATCCCTTAGGGTGAGCTGTACGGGTAGGTTCGCCTCGCTCTTGCGCAGCTCTATCTGTAGCGTCCCCTTGGCCTTCCCGTCCCTATAGGTCGGTACCTCGATACCTGCCGAGAGGCGCACGTCCTCGATCCCCTTAGGCTCACGAGCGTAGAGGTAGCAGTCACGAGCGACTCCACTTAGACGCCAGAAGTCCTGACACTCCAGATAGGAGCCATCCGACCAGCGGAAGCTCTGGAAGGCGATGAGGTTCTCCTGCCCATACTTGATATAGGGCGTGAGGTCAAACTCTGCCTCCACCTTGCTGTCCTCGCTGTAGCCCACGGGACGTCCATTGACCCATAGGTCGATATTGGAGGTCACAGAGCCGAAGTGTGCGATGACCCGCTTGCCTCGCCATGAGGCAGGGATATGGATACTCCGGCGGTAGCTCCCCACGTGGTTCTCTCGGATGGGGACGAGGGGAGGGTTATTCTTGAATTGGTTGTGCCATGGATAGATCGCATTGCTGTACAGAGGGTCTCCGTAGCCATTGACCTCCCATATACCCGGTACGGGCATCGAGCCCCAGCCCTTGTCGTTGAGGCTGAGGCTCCCGAAGTCCCGAGGGCGCTCATCGGCATGGCGCACCCAGTGGAAGCGCCATAGGCCATTCAGGGAGAGGAAGTGCTGGCTCGCATACTTGTCTCTGGTCTGCTCGTCCGAGCGGAAGGCAAAGAAGCTCGTATGTGTCGGTAGACGATGGATCGCATTGACCTCGGGGTCAAGCCAAGGCTCTTGGCCTCGGGTCTGTGCTAGGGCGGTAAGCCCCTGAGTGAGTAGGAGTAGGAGCGTAAATGTGCGCTTCATGTCATTGCTGTTAGTTCTTGTGCGCCTTGCGCATATAATAGGTGAGGAAGAAATTCTGCCAGGCGATATAGCCTGCGATCCCTGGTGCTACGAGGGGATGGAGAAAGGAGATACACAGCCACAGCACGAGGGCTGTATTCTTCTGGCCGAGGGCTTGCCGACAAGCTCTCAACTCGATCCCGAGCCTCGGGGCAAGCACCCGCCCTAGGTTGAACTGGATGAAGCAGGCCACGAGCCCTACCCCAAAGGAGGCTAGGAGCAAGGGTATGCTCCCCCCTCCCTCCTCAGAGACGAAGTGTACAGCACGGCCTAGGATAAAGATCAGTGTGGAGAGCCAGAGCCAGTAGGTGAGCCGACGGTGTGGACGAGGCTCTCTGCCGAAGCGGAGCATCACGAGACGTACTGTCCACGCCAGCAGGATCGGTAGGACGACCATCCGAGAGACCAGGAGGGCAATATCTGCCGAGAGAGACCAGAAGTCCACCCCCTCCCCTCCACCGATCAGAGGCAGGAGCAGAGGGGCTAGGACGCAGATGACCGCATGGGTCACGATCGTATAGCCCGTAGCAAAGCCCACATCTCCCCCCATCAGGCTCGTCATAGCTCCAGCGGCGGTAGCCGCTGGGGCTAGGAAGCACATGAAGAGGCTACATGCCACATCCCTATTCCAGAGCGAAAGTAAGAGATAGAGTCCCCCGCCGATAGAGAGCTGGAGGAGTAGGAGGAGTAGGTGCTGGGGGCGGGGACGAATATTCCTCGGGCGCATATTCACCACCGCAAAGAAGAGCATCGAGGCGATGATCCATGGTAGGACGGCGGCATAGGGCGAGGTCACACGCCACAGCAGTACGCCCGCTGTGATGAAGCACAGCGGAGCATAGCCCTTCAGTCGAGAGAGATCCAAGGCTCGTTCCTCCCGCTGTGACTATTTCCCCTCCAGTAGGGAGAGATCCCCTAGGAGTCGCTTGATGGAGGAGCGCACTGAGGTCAGCCCGAAGTGTCGTACCTCCAGCTCCCTAGGCTCTACGATGACGAGCTCGGCAGCATCATCACGAGCCTCAGCCCCCTCAAAGGTCGGGACACGTACGAGCCAAAACGTATCGGCCGTGTACACATCGAGCCCCGAGTAGGGGTAGATATTGGGGATAGAGAAGAGGTAGCGTACACAACCCGCCGTGAGCCCTGTCTCCTCGAGTAGCTCCCGACGTACGGCCTCCTCGACACTCTCCTCGGGGTCTACAAAGCCCCCGGGTAGGTCTAGTGTACCCTTGGCTGGCTCTCTACCACGGCGTACACAGAGCAGACGCCCTGCATCATCTCGCACGAAGCAGGCGACGGCCGAGGCGACGTTGTGGAAGTAGGTCAGGGCACAGTGTGGGCAGTGGATCGCCCTGCCGTGCACATGCTCGAGCCCCGTCTGTCCACAACGAGGACAGTAGTGAAACGAAGATAATGGATGCTGGATCATAGCTCGTATGGTGAAGAAAGGACGGCGCAGAGCCAGCAGAGGCGATACCTATCTCTAGTGATCCCTGAGCTGGCTCTGCGCTGTATATAGTCGTATCGTGCCCCTTAGAGCTCCTTAGCTTCCCAGCCGAGGGCGCTAGCACCGAGCACGGCAGCATCGCTCTCCTTGAGCTGTGAGAGTAGGAGCTTGGTCTTCCCCTTGTAGATCGCCAGTAGGTTCTTCTCCATGTGGTGACGGATAGGGTTCATCAGTAGGTCGCCGGACTTGGTCAGACCACCGAAGAAGATGATTGCCTCAGGAGAGGAGAAGGTGACGAAGTCCGCACACGCCTCACCGAGGATAGCTCCTGTGCTCTCGAAGATCTCCAGAGCGAGCTGGTCACCGGCTACAGCAGCGTCGAAGACGTCCTTGGAGGTGATGCTATCGATGTCTAGTAGACGGAGCTTGCTCTCATCCGAGCGGATGGTGAGGTACTCACGTGCCGTACGGGCAACCCCCGTAGCAGAGGTATAGGTCTCCAGACAGCCCTGACGTCCACAGCCACACATACGTCCGTTACGGCGGACGATCATGTGCCCGAGCTCACCAGCGAAGCCGTCGTGCCCATAGACGAGCTGTCCGCCTACGACGATCCCACTACCGACCCCAGTACCGAGGGTGATGACGATGAAGTCCTTCATCCCGCGAGCTGCACCATAGGTCATCTCACCGATAGCAGCGGCATTGGCATCGTTCGTCAGTACGACGCCGATCCCTATGCGATCCTGTATCATCTGTGCCAAGGGGATCTTGCCCTTCCAGGGGAGGTTAGGAGCGAACTCGATCGAGCCACTGAAGTAGTTCCCATTAGGGGCGCCTACGCCGATGCCACGTATCTTGTCCTTGCCACCTACCTGATCGATGAGCATATTGATGCCCCCGACGAGGTCATTTAGATAGAGCTCAATATCGTTGTGCGTACCGGTCTTGATCGAGGCACTCACGACGACATTACCACGGGCGTCCACGACGCCGAAGACGGTGTTAGTACCTCCGAGGTCTACACCTATTACATAGGGCTTTTCCATTGTTACGTCTGTATATAATACGCGAATAGCGATGTATCATGAGCAAAGATAATAGTTTTAGCCTAGAGACCGCCCCTAGCCTATAGATCGGTCAGGGCCGACACATGATCTCGCTCGCACACTCCTGGCTTTGGATCTTCGGGGGGATTATATCACATCCCAGGGAGCCTTAGCCCATCACTAAGGATCCTAGGCATTATGCCCAAGAGACAGACACACAAGCGAGCTCTACAGAGGAGATACTTAGAGCGCACTTGTGTACACGCGTGTATACAGTTGTGTACACACGTGTATACTCATTCCTCCTAGGTAGGAGGTATTCGCTGGGGATCTCTACACTTAGGACATAGATACTTCTATCTTCGGCGTATACTCCTTCACGACCTTGCACTATAGTGATTTCATGCATCAGCCCTGATAGATCGGTCAGGGACGCCTCTGCCCCGCCCTCACTTCGCCCCGGTCGATCCCGTCTACGTCGGGGCAGAGGTGGGCTTATCCACCCACCTTAGTATTAGTGGTTAAATAAAGGATAAATATATATTCTCTCTTTATCTCCTGTTGTTGTTATAGGCGGTGGATTGGTGGGTAAGGGAGCTAAGTGTCCGTGGGGGAGAAAATGTAATACACGACCTTATCCCTCCCCCTTGTCCCCGCTTATTCACATACAATACACAGGGGTAAATGACTCATGGATAGAGGTCTCAATGACGCGATCACTTTTTGTCCACGCATTGGCTATCCTCTTTACACTGCGAATACTTTTTAACGTGTGTATGAAGGAGGGATAACTCTTGGGGTTATCTACATCCTCCCAGCGTCGCTCCCATCAGAGGGGTAGGGGGTGGATAGTCGATGTGGGTGACTAGTGGGGTTATCCCTAGGATACCCACCTGATGTCCACTACCTATCCTCCCTTCTAAATAGGGGTAGAGAAGCACTTCCTCTACTCCATAATGTATAGAGTAGAGGGAGTGAAGAGGGTGGGGGAGGGTAAAAGTAGGGAGTAAAGGGGCGTGCCTCGGATGAG